>JAKBAV010000022.1:0-24828 GCA_021826225.1 Pseudomonadota bacterium
GGCGACCCCTATGCCTCCCACGCCGAATGGCGCGATCCCGAATGCGCCTATCGCGGCGCCCGGCGCATCGCCGCACTGGCGCGCAAAACCGCCAAGCGCGCGCATATACTGCATGTCTCGACCGCCGAGGAATTCACCTTCATCCGCGAGCACAAGGATATTTTATCCGCCGAGGTGCTGGTCAACCATCTGCTGCAGGTGGCGCCCGATGCCTATGAGCGCCTCGGCGGCTATGCCGTGATGAACCCGCCGATCCGCGACCAGCGGCACGTGGATGCCGCCTGGGCGGCGATCGCCGACGGCACCGCCGATACCATCGCCTCCGACCACGCGCCACATAGCCGCGAATCGAAGGAACGCCCCTGGCCGACCTGCCATTCCGGCCTCACCGGCGTACAGACGCTGCTGCCCCTGATGCTGACCCAGGTGAATGCCGGAAGGCTGCCATTGCTGCGCCTCGTCGACCTGATGTCCGCCGCCCCCGCCCGCATCTACGGCGCAATAGGCAAAGGCCGCATCGCCGCCGGCTACGACGCGGATTTTTCGCTGGTCGACATGAAAGCCCGCCGCAAGATCGAACACAGCATGATCGCCAGCCAATGCGGCTGGACCCCCTTCGACGGCACCCAATGCACTGCCTGGCCAATGGCAACCATCATCCGCGGCCAGGTGGTGATGTTCGAAGGCATGGTGCCGGGCGAGCCTGAGGGCCGGGTGGTTGGGTTTAGGAAGTAGGGGGCTTAGGGGCAATCATTAACTGGGAAAGTGAAGATGCGGTACGCGGCTAAAAAATCAAACGGTGCGGGCCCTCAGCCACAACGGAAAACCTGCATCTAGCCACACAAGCGACGCCCGGTTGATGGGCTTCGCGTTGCTCAGCCCATCCTCAAAATTCGCCCCGTCACCCCAGCTTGCGCTGCCGCAGCCTGAACCCATCCGCCCGATACGTCCCCAAAACCTTAATCTCGGTCGAGAAAAACGCCAGTTCCTCATATGCGTGCTTCATCCCCGGCTGGTCCGGATGGCCATCCACCTCCGCCAGAAACTGCGTCGCGGTAAAGCTGCCATTGACCATATAGCTTTCCAGCTTGGTCATGTTCACCCCGTTCGTGGCAAACCCGCCCAGCGCCTTGTACAAAGCCGCCGGCACGTTGCGGACGTTGAACACAAAGGTCGTCATCAGATCTTCCGTTTTTGGGTCCAGAATGGCGGCCTCGCGCGCCATCACGTAAAACCGCGTGGTGTTATGCGCCGCATCCTCGACATTGCGGCGCAGGATCTCCAGCCCGTGCAGCTCCCCCGCCAGCGAGGAGGCGATCGCCGCATCTTCCGGGTTGTTGATTGCGGCGACAATCTCCGCCGCTCCCGCCGTATCATACTCCGCCACCACAGCGGCCCCCAGCTCGGCCACCAGCGCCCGCACCTGGCCCAGCGCCACCGGATGCGAATGGATGCGCCTGATGCCGGCAATCGTCGCCCCTTTAGGCGCCAGCAGGCAATGCTCGATCCGCAAAAACCGCTCGCCGATAATGGAGAGCCCACTCTCCGGCAAAAGCGCATGCATGTCCGGCACCCGGCCGGCGATGGAATTTTCCGGCGGCAGCATGGCCAGATCGGCCCGCCCCTCATGCACCGCCGCTATGGCCTCGCCGAACGTCTCGCAAGGCACGGTCTGCGCCTGCGGGTAGGCCATGTGGCAGGCGAGGTCGGAATACGCCCCGGCCTGGCCCTGGAACGATATTTTCAACGCCCGCCTCCCAGTAATTGCCGCGCATGTTCAAGATCCGCCGGGGTATCCACCCCGAACGGCGCCGCCGCCACGCGCGCCGCCCCTATGCGCATGCCGGCTTCCAGCGCGCGCAGCTGCTCCAGTTTTTCGCGCCGCTCCAGCGGCGAGGGCGGCAGTGCCACGAACCGCCCCAGCGCCTCGCGCCGGTAGGCGTAGATGCCGATATGGTGCCAGAGCGGCCCCTCGCCGCCCGGCACGGCATTGCGCGAGAAATACAGCGCCGGCGCCACCGTTTCACCCTCGGCAAAAGCACAGACGCATTTAACCACGGAGGGGCTCAGCGCCTCCGTGGCACTGGTAATGGGCGCCACCAGCGTGCCTATATCATAGCCCAGCGCCAGCGGCCGGAGCACCGTGGAGAGACATGCCGGATCAATCCCCGGCAGATCGCCTTGCAGGTTGATCACCACATCGTGCCGCCCGCTCGGGTCCAGCTCATCGAGGGCGGCGTGGATGCGGTCCGAGCCGGAGGGCAGATCGGGGTCGGTGAGGATGGCGATGCCGCCATGGCGCGTCACCACGGCGGCCAGCTCCGCCTCCGCGCAAGCCACCGCCACGGGGCCGAGCCCCGCCTCCTGGCCGCGCCGCAGCACATGTGCGATCATTGGCAAACCGGCTATATCGGCCAGCACCTTGCCGGGCAGCCGGGTGGAGCCCAGGCGGGCGGGGATGAGAATGATCGGAGTCACGTGATTGGTCTCTGTGCTGCTTGTCGCGTCTGCCTAAATCGCTATACGGTCAAGCGCAATCTTGGCCAGAGAAGAGTTTCGGGGAGAGCTATGAGTAATTCGGACAATGACAGCCTGCTCACCAACAAGATCGCCGCCGGTGTGCTCACCGCGGGGCTGGTGCTGTGGGGGGCCAACCGGCTCGCCGAAATTTTCGTGCCCGGGGAGGCGCCGGAAAAACCCGCCATCACCCTCACCGCCTTGCCCAGCGCGGCACCTGCTGCGGTGGTCGGCAATGTGCTGGAATCCATCATCCCGCTCATCACCGGCGCGGATGTCGCCAAGGGCCAGGCCTTCGTGCAGCAGCAATGCTCCTCCTGCCATACGCTGAACCAGGGCGGCGCCAATGGCGTGGGCCCCAACCTCTATGGCGTGCTGGGCGGGCCGATGTTCGGCCATCCCGGCTTTGGCTACTCAGATGCCGTAAAGGGCAAGGCCAAGGGCAACTGGGACTATGACAATATGAACGCCTGGCTCGCCGATCCGGCCAAGTTCGCGCCCGGCACCGCCATGTCCTATTCCGGCATCAAGAACACCCAGACCCGCGCGGATGTCGTGGCCTATCTGCGCGGCCTGGCCGCTAACCCGCTGCCGCTGCCCACCCCAGCCCAGGTCAGTGCCGCTCAGGTCAGTGCCGCCCAGGTGAGCACCGCCAGCCCCGCACCCGCCGCCGCCGCAGCCCCCTCAGCCCCCAGCCTCGCCGCTCTCTTCGCCAGCGCGGATGTGAGCAAGGGCCAGGCCGTGTTCACCCAGCAATGCGCGGCCTGCCATAACGACGCACCAGGTGCCGCCGCCGGCATCGGGCCCAATCTGTACGGCATTGTCGGCGCCAAATCCTTTTCCAGCCCGGGCTATGATTATTCCGACGCGGTAAAGGCCAAGGCCGGCGCGCCCTGGACCCCCAGCCTCCTGAGCACCTGGCTGCAGGACCCGGCCGCCTACGCCGCGGGCACCAAAATGAGTTATGCCGGCCTCAAGAACGACCAGACGCGAGCCGATGTGATCGCCTATCTCGACAAAAACGCCGCCAGCCCGGCCAAGCTGCCCTGACCATGCGGGACTGGATGGCGGCGGCCGAGGCGGCGCTGGAAGCCAGTGGCGCCGCCATCCGGCCTTATTTCCGCGCCGGCACGCTGGCGGATGATAAATCGGATGAAAGCCCGGTCACGGTGGCCGACCGCAAGGCGGAGCAGATTCTGCGTGAAATCCTGCTCGGCGCCTGCCCGGATTGCGGCATCATCGGCGAGGAATTCCCGCCGCACCGGCCGGACCAGAAATACACCTGGGTGATCGACCCGATCGACGGCACGCGCGCCTTCATTACCGGCCGCACCACCTTCTGCACCCTGCTCGGGCTGCTGGAGGATGGCGTGCCGGTGCTTGGCTTGATCGACCAGCCGGTCACCGGCGAGCGCTGGTGGGGCGGGCGCGGCGTGCCGGCGGGGTTTTCCGGCGGGTTCGGCGGCAAGGTGGGAACGCGCCAGACCGTGCGCCTGGCGGAAGCGGAATTCTCCGCCACCTCGCCCGAGATGTTCGACGCCGCCCAGACCACGCGGCTGGACCGGCTGAAAAATGCTGCCAAGCGGGTCTATTGGGGCGGCGATGCCTATGCCTACGGGCTGCTCGCGCTCGGGCAGATCGACGTGGTGGCCGAATGCAGCCTGAAGCCCTGGGACTGGGCGGCGCTGGCCCCGGTGGTGGAAGCCGCCGGCGGGGTGGTGACCGACTGGCAAGGCAGGAAGCTGAAACTCGGCGTCACCGCGGGGGATGTCGTGGCGGCCGCCAATGCCGCCCTGCACCGGGAGGCGCTGGCGGCGCTCGCCTGAGCGCCACCAGCCTGAGCGCCAGCGGCGGTCACTCGGCCGGCGCGGTGCTCACCTTCGCCGCTGCCGGGCCGCGGACGACGAACAGCAGCGGCAGCGTCGCCAGAGTCGCGAACATCAGGAATTTATAGTCGTTATTATAGGCGATGACCTGCGCCTGCCGGTTGATCACGGCATCCAGCGCGGCGCGCCCGCCGGCACTGTACGGGCTCCAGAATGCCGCGACCGGCGGCGCCGAGAGCAGCCGGTTGAACGCCGTGATATGGCTGGTGAGGTCGGCATGATTGACCTGCACATTGAAGGTGAGCAGGCTGTTGACCACGGACACACCCACGCTCGAGCCTAGATTCCGGGCCAGATTATACACCCCGGCCCCCTCCGCGCGATGCTCCGGCGCCAGGGTGGACAAGGCCACCGTGCTCACCGGCACCGAGATCAGGCCCTGGCCGATACCCTGGACGACGCCCACGGCCATGATGGTCATGTTGGAAACCTCCGGCGTCCAATGGCTCATGGCATTGAACGCCCAGGCCGATGTCGTCAGCCCGGCGAACAGGATGATCCTGGTATCCACCCGGCCGATGAGCCGCCCGGCGGCCAGCATGGAGATGATGGTGCCGAAGCCGCGCGGGCCCATGACCAGCCCGGCCGTGATGATGGGCTCATTCATCAGCCCCTGCAGGAAAGGCGGCTGCAATGACAGCGCGGCATAGGAGGTCACGCCGACACTGGTGATGAGCAGCGTGCCGGCGACGAAATTGCGGTCGGCGAACAGCGCCGGGCGGATGAAGGGCGTGCGCGTGGTGAATATCTGCACCATGAACAGGTAGAATGTCACGCCGGCGAGCACGGTCTCGACGATGATCTCGCGTGAGGAGAACCAGTCCTGCTCGGCGCCGCGATCCAGCATGATCTGCAGCGCGCCGATGGCGAGGCTCAGCATGCCGAAACCGAACCAGTCCAGCCGGAAGGCGGAATTAGGCTTGGTTTCCGGCAGGAAGATGACCGTGCCGATGAAGGCCAGCACGCCGAGTGGCACGTTGATGTAGAACACGGCCCGCCAGGAATAGTCAGAGGTGAGCCACCCGCCGAGCACCGGCCCGAGCAGCGGTGCCGCCATGATGGCGATGCCGAAGGTGGACATCGCCCGGCCCTGGCGCTCGGGCGGGTTGATGTTGAACAGCACGGTCTGGGTAAGCGGGTTGATGGCGGCCCCGAGCGCCCCCTGCAGGCAGCGGCAGATGACGATTTCCGGCAGGGATTGCGCCGCGCCGCAGAGCATGGAGGCAAAGGTGAAGCCGGCGATGGACACCAGCAGGACGCGCTTGATGCCAAACCGCGTGGCCAGATAGCCGGTCGGCGGCGTCATGATCGCCGAGGCGACGATATAGGAAGTGAGAACCCAGGCGATTTCATCCTGGCTCGCCGACACGCTGCCCTGCATGAAGGGCAGGGCAACATTGGCGATGGTGGTGTCCAGCGCCTGCATCAGGGTTGCGAGGATCAGGCAGGAGGTGACCGCGAGGCGGGTTCTAGCGTCCACGCCGCGTGCCATATTTTGCACCGTCGAGATGAGCGGAAGGCGAGTCCATGATGAGCCTCAGGATGGGGTTGGCACTGACTATGCGCTTATCCGGCGAATTTGAAGTGCCGCCGCCAATCATCCCAGAATCGCCTTCTGCGCCGCGAACAGCTCCGCCGTGCCTTTCCGCGCCAGGGCCAGAAGCTCCGCGAAGGCCGCGTCGTCAAACGTGGATTTTTCCGCCGTGGCCTGGATCTCGACGATGCCGCCGCCTTGCGTCAGGATGAAATTGGCATCGGCATCGGCCGCCGAATCCTCGGCATAATCCAGGTCCAGCACCGCATTGCCCTTGAAAATACCGCAGGACACCGCCGCGACCTGGCCCAGCACCGGATAGGCCTTCAGCACCCGGTTCGCCTGCAGCTTGCGGAAGGCCAGGCACAAAGCGACATAGGCGCCGGTGATCGAGGCGCAGCGCGTGCCGCCATCGGCGTTCAGCACGTCACAATCCAGCGTGATGCTGATCTCGCCCATCGCCTTGCGGTCCACCACCGCGCGCAAGGAGCGCCCGATCAGCCGCTGGATTTCCTGGGTACGGCCGGATTGTTTGCCACGCGCGGCTTCACGATCCCCCCGTGTATGGGTGGCGCGCGGCAGCATGCCGTATTCCGCCGTCACCCAGCCCTCACCCTGGCCGCGCATGAAGGGCGGCACCTTGCCCTCGACGCTCGCCGTGCACAGCACTTCGGTCCCGCCGCAGCGGATCAGCGCCGAGCCCTCGGCATGGTGCGAAAAGCCGGTCTCGATGGTGACCTTGCGGAGCTCGTTGAAAATTCGGCCTGAAGGACGCATGACAAACTCTCCTATGGATTTGCGCGCGCTCATACGCGAGAGTGCGGCGATGGACCATAGGAGCAAACCCCCGCCCCGCCTGCCGCCCGGGCTCGATGTGCGGTCCGCCGCGGTGCTGCGTGAAATCGTCGAGCAATATGTCGAAACCGGCGAGCCGGTCGGCAGCCGCACCCTCTCACGCCTGCTGCCGCAAAAACTCTCCCCCGCCACCATCCGCAACGTAATGGCCGATCTCACCGAGGCCGGGCTGCTCTTCGCGCCGCATACCTCGGCCGGCCGCCTGCCCACCGATCGCGGGTTGCGCCTGTTCGTCGATGGGCTGCTGCAATTCGGCGAGCTTTCGGATGAGGAGCGTGGCACCATCAACCTCGCTCTGGCGCAGTCCGGGCGCTCGCTCCAGGATACGCTGGCGCAGGCCTCCTCGATGCTCGCCGGGCTCTCCTCCGCGGCCGGCATGGTGCTGGCGCCCAAAGGCGACGGGCCGGTGAAACATATCGAATTCGTGCCGCTCTCGCCCGGCCGGGCGCTGGTGGTGCTGGTCTCGGCCGATGGCCAGGTGGAAAACCGCATCATCGAAACGCCGCCGGGCCTGCCGCCCAGCGCGTTGCAGCAGGCGGGGAACTATCTCAACGCGCAGCTCTCGGGTCTTTCACTCGCGGAGCTGCGCCGCCAGGTCGGCGCGGAAATCGAGGCCAACCGCACCGCGCTCGACAAGCTGACCAACGCGGTGATCGAGGCCGGGCTCGCCACCTGGGGCAATGAGGGGCGTGGCGGCTCGCTGATTTTGCGCGGCCAGAGCCGCCTGCTGGAGGATGTCGACCAGCTCGGCAAACTCGGCGCCATCCAGGCGCTGTTCGAGCGGCTGGAAACCGAGGAAATCATGCTCCGCCTGCTGGAACTGGCCGAAACCTCGGATGGCGTGCGGATTTTCATCGGCGCCGAATCCGGCCTGTTCGGCTCGGCCGGCGTATCCATGGTCGTGGCACCCGCGCGCAACGCGCAGGACAGGATTGTCGGCGCCATAGGTGTCATCGGCCCGACGCGCATCAATTATGGCCGCATCATCCCGGTGGTGGACTACACCGCGCGGGTCATCGGGCGCTTGCTGGGGTAGACAATGAAAATCGGGTTTCTCGGATTAGGCCAGATGGGACACGGCATGGCCGCCAACCTCATCAAGGCCGGACATGAGGTGACACTGTATAATCGTTCACCGGAAAAAGCGGCGGGGCTGGGGGGCGCCATCGCCGCCAGCCCGGCCGAGGCGGCACAAGGCGCGGAGATACTGTTCACCATGGTCGCGCATGACGCGGCGTTGCGCGAGCTGGCCTACGGCGAACGGGGTTTCATCGCTTCCCTCCCGGCCGGCGCCATTCATGTCTCCTGCAGCACCATCAGCGTGGCCTGCGCCGAGGCGCTCACGCAGGCCCATCGAGCCGCGGGCCAGCGTTTCGTCTCCGCCCCGGTCTTCGGCCGGCCCGAGGCGGCGGCGGCCGGCAAGCTGTTCATTGCCGCGGCCGGGGCGCCAGCCGACATCGCCGCCTGCCAGCCGCTCTTCGATGTACTGGCCCAGCGCAGCTTCGTGCTCAGCGATGTTCCGGCACGCGCCAATCTCGTCAAGCTCAGCGGCAATTTCCTCATCGCCGCCGTCATCGAATCGCTCGGCGAGGCGATGGCGCTGGTCGGCAAAGGCGGGGTGGACCAGCGCGCCTATCTCGACCTGCTCACCTCCACGCTGTTCTCGGCGCCGGTGTATAAAACCTATGGCAATCTCATCCTGGAGCAGAATTTCGAGCCCGCCGGTTTCGCCGCCCCGCTGGGCCAGAAGGATATCCGCCTGGTGCTGGAGGCCGGGGAGGGGTTGAACGTGCCCCTGCCGCTCGCCAGCCTGCTGCGGGACCGGTTCTTAACTCTGCTCGCCCAGGGCGGCGAAAAACTGGACTGGTCGGCGATCGGCCGGCTCGCCGCGCGGGATGCCGGGTTGTAGAGCTTTCTTGCCCCGGCATGAATAAGCCGTCATGGCCGGGATATTCCGGCCGCAACACCCCAGATAAAGACGCAGAAATAAACATTCAGGAGCCTTCATGCGTCTTATCCTCATCATCCTGCTGATCGTCATCCTGTTTGGTGGCGGGCTCGGCTACCATGGCGGGCTGTTTCTCGGCTCCGGCGGCATTTATTACGGCGGCGGGCTGGGCCTGGCGCTGGTCGTGATTCTGGTCCTGCTGATTTTATAGCCCCGCCGCCTCTTGGCGGCTGATTTAAAGCAGCGCCGCCTGCAGGCGGCTGATTTATAGCATCCCCGCCTCTTGGCGGTTGGGGCCGCACCCTTCCATAAGAGCGCATGGATTTGCGCTTGTGTGGACCCTTCCCGCCGGGGCTGACAGACCGGCTCCGGCGGTACGGGCTCGGCTTGCTCTGCCTTGCCTTGGTCCTGGGCTTCGCGCTGCTGCACGCGGTGGCGCCCCATGCCTATGTCTGGCTCAGCCGCCTCCCCGACGGCGTCGCCAAGCCGCACCCTTTCATCGATCTGCGCGCGATATTGCAGGGCGGCGCGTGCTGGCGGCGCGGGGTGGATGTGTATGCTCCCAGCGCCTGCCTCGGTGGCGGCGTGTTCAACTATTCCCCGCTGCTGCTGCGCCTTGCCTGGCTGCCCCTCGGCCCGCGCGATGCCCTGGCCGGCGGATTGCTGTTCTGTGCCGCCTACGGCGCCGCCCTGCTGCTGCTGCCGGCCCCCGCGCGCGGCTGGCGCTTCGCCCTGCTGGCCGGCGCCGCCTTCTCGCCCGCCGCCTATTACGCGCTGGAGCAGGGCAATCTCGACGCGCCGATCTTCGCCGCCACGGTGCTGGCGCTCCGCTTGCCCTGGCGCCTGCGCGGCTTAAGCTATGCCCTGTTCGCGGCCGGCGCCGCGGCTAAATTTTACCCCGCCGCCCTGTTCAGCCTCGCCCTGCGGGAAAACCGGCGGAGCCTGGCCGTGCTCACGGGTCTCGGCCTCGCGGTTTCGGGGCTGGTGCTGGCTCTGTATGGCCCCGCGCTGCTTGCCGCGATCAGCATCATCCCCTCCGGCACGCCCTTCCGTGCCAGTTTCGGCCGTATCGACCTGTTTCGCGGCCTCGCCTGGCTGCACCGGCTCCCCCCCGGCACCGCCGCGGCCTGGTCCTGGGGCATGGCGCTGGCCGCCCTGGCCGTGGCACTGCCCCGGCGGCGCGGCTGGAGCGCGGCGCTCACCACGCTGCCCGCCACCGAGGCCCGCTTTCTCATCGCCGGCGCCGCCATCATCGTATTCTGTTTCATGGCCGCCCAGAATATCGAGTACCGGGCGATCTTCCTGCTCCTCACCCTGCCCGGCCTGCTCCGCCTGGACAAGCATGGCTGGTCTTTCCGCCTGCTGCCCTGGAGCGTCACCCTGCTGCTCTGGGAAGCGGTGCCGCGCGCCCTGCTGGCCGGGCTGCGGCAGCCCACCCTGCCGCCGCCCGCGCTGCTCGGCTTCTGGCTGCTGCGCGAGGTGCTCTGGTGGTGGCTCACAGCCGAGTTTCTGGCCGCTTCTCTCGCCTTCGTGACCCAGGAATTCCAGCGCCTGCGCCATGAAAAATTGACGCCGCGGGGCATAACCCATAAGTAATAGCATGTTCACGTTCGGAGCCTGACCTCATGCGCGCCTCGGTTTTCGACAATCTCTTCGTCCTGGAAATGGCCAATAACCATTGGGGCGATGTCAATCGCGGCCTCAAAATCATCGCCGATTACGCCAAGGTGGTGCGCTACAACAACGTGCGCGCCGCGATGAAGTTCCAGTTCCGTGACGTGGACAGCTTCATCCACAAGGATTTCCGCAACCGCACGGACATACGCTACATCAAAAAAACGCTGGATACTCAGCTCACCTGGGCCGATTACCAGCAGATGGTAACGGCGGTCCGCAATTCCTCGATGATCTCGATGGCGACGCCCTTCGATGAAACCTCGGTCGAGAAATGCGTTGAATTCGGCATTCAGATCATTAAAATCGCCAGCTCCGATATCAAGGACTGGTTCCTC
Source organism: Pseudomonadota bacterium (assembly GCA_021826225.1). Classification (GTDB taxonomy): domain Bacteria; phylum Pseudomonadota; class Alphaproteobacteria; order Acetobacterales; family Acetobacteraceae; genus Acidocella. The sequence continues at coordinate 10,753 of JAKBAV010000022.1, forward strand.
ATCGAAAAAATCGCCACCACGAAAAAGCCCGTCATCATCTCCACCGGCGGCTCCAGCCTGCGCGATCTTGACGATATCGTGAGTTTCTTCGACAAGCGCAACATTCCGCTGGCGATCAATCATTGCGTCTCCATCTACCCGGCCGAGGATCATGAGCTGGAGATCAACCAGATCGATTTCCTGCGCGCGCGCTATCCCGAGAACGTCATCGGCTTCTCGACGCATGAGTATCACAGCTGGCATGATTCCATGCTGATCGCCTATGCCAAGGGTGCCCGCACCTTCGAGCGGCATATCGATATCGATGCCGACGGCATCGCCGTCTCGCCCTATTGCTCGCTGCCGGAGCAGGTCGATGCCTGGTTCAAGGCCTTCCACAAGGCCGAGGAAATGTGCGGCGGCTCGGCGCTCTCCAAACGCATCCCGCCCGAGAAGGAAGTGCGCTACCTCGACGGGCTGGTGCGCGGCGTTTACGCCAGACGCGACCTGCCGGCCGGGCATATCCTCGCCGATGAGGATGTGTATCTCGCCGTGCCATTGCAAAAAGGCCAGATCTCGTGCCGCGAGATGATGAAGGGCGAGGTGCTCATCAACTCCGTGACGCAGGACGGTATCGTCGCCTTCACGAATATTGACAGCCCCTACGGCGCGAACTCCCAGCTCGCGAAAATGATCGAGCAGCGCGGCATCGATGCCGCCCCCGCCGAGCCCGCCCGCGCCGCGCCGCGCCTGGTATAGCGGCCCTTGCGCGTCGCCGATTATATCGCCGCCCGCGTCGCGGCGCACGGGGTCCGGCATTTCTTTACCGTAACCGGCGGCGGCGCGATGCATCTCAACGATGCGTTCGCCCGCAATGCGGCTCTGACCGGCATCTGCCTGCATCATGAGCAGGCCTGCGCCATGGCGGCGGAAGCCTATTGCCGGCTCTCAGGGCGGATGGCGCTCGTGAATGTCACCACCGGCCCCGGCGGCATCAACGCGCTGAACGGCGTGCACGGCGCCTGGACCGATTCGATCGCGATGCTCATCGTCTCCGGCCAGGTCAAGCAGGAAACCGTCGTTTCGAGCTACGATCTGCCGCTGCGCCAGCTCGGCGACCAGGAGGCGGATATCATCGCCATGGTCCGCGGCATCACCAAATACGCGGTGATGCTGCGCGACAAGCAGGATGTCCGCTACGTGGTCGAGCAGGCCCTCCATCTCGCCGAACATGGCCGCCCCGGCCCGGTATGGATCGACGTGCCGATGGATATCCAGGGTGCGCAGATCGACCCCGAAACACTACGCGGCTTCACCCCGGAAGCGGCGCCGGCACTGCCCGATATCACTGCCCTGGCGGAAATGCTGCGGCGTGCAAAACGCCCCGTCATCATGCCCGGCACGGGCGTGCGCATCGCCGGTGCCCATGCGGATTTTCTGCGCCTCGCCGGGCTCACGCAATTTCCCGTCGCCACCGCCTTCAACGCGCATGACGTATTGCCGGAGGAGCATCCCTGCTATGTGGGCCGCCCCGGCACGGTGGGCGACCGCGCCGGCAATTTCGCGGTGCAGAATGCCGACCTCGTCCTCATCCTCGGCTGCCGCCTCAATATCCGCCAGATTTCCTATAACTGGGAGAATTTCGCGCCGGATGCGGTGAAAATCATGGTCGATATCGACCCCGCGGAACTCGCCAAGCCGACGCTGAAAATCGACATCCCGCTCCTGGCCGATCTGAAGGCATTCATCCCGGCGCTGATCGCAGAGCTTGGCAATTTCGCCCCCAGCCCGGCGGCGCTGGAATATCTCGCCTGGTGCCAGGCGCGCCGCCGTCGCTACCCGGTGGTGCAGCCGGACTATGCCGATGACACGCACGACATCAACCCATATGTATTTGCGGATAAGCTGTTCGATGCGGCGGGTGAAACCGATGTCATCGTCACCGCCAATGCCACGGCCTGCGTCACCACCTTCCAGGCCGCGAAACTCAAATCCGAGCAGCGCATGTTCTCCAATTCCGGTGCGGCCTCCATGGGCTACGACCTGCCCGCCGCCATAGGTGCGGCCTGGGCGGCACCGGAGCGCCGCATCATCTGCCTCTCGGGCGATGGCAGCTTCATGATGAACATGCAGGAGCTGCAAAGCATTTTCGCGCAGCGCCTCAACATCAAAATCTTTCTGCTCGACAATGCCGGCTATTCCTCGATCCGGCAGACGCAGAGCGCGTTTTTCCCCGACAACATGTTCGGCTGCGACCCCGCGAGCGGCGTAACCTTCCCGGATTTCGGGGCAATCGCCGCCGCCTTCAAACTCCCCGTGCACCGCGCCGCCAGCCATGCCGAACTGCCCACCATGCTGGCCCATGTTCTGGCCGCGCCCGGCCCGCAATTCTGCCAAATCAGCCTCAACCCGGCCCAGGTCTTCGCGCCCAAACTCTCCTCACGCAAACTCGATGACGGCCGCATGGTCTCATCCCCCTTGCACGACATGGCGCCGTTTCTCTCCCGCGAAGAGCTTGCGGAAAACATCTGGACGCAAAATAATGATCGATAACCGGCGCGGCGTTAAGGCGGTCATCCTGGCTGGCGGGCGGGGCACGCGCATCGCCGAGGAAACCGATACAAAACCAAAACCAATGGTCGAGATCGGCGGTCGCCCGATCATCTGGCACATCATGAAAATCTATGCCCAGCACGGCATCACCGATTTCATCATCTGCCTCGGCTATAAGGGCGATAAAATCAAAGACTACTTCCACAATTATAATCTCTATTCCTCGGACCTCACGCTTGAGCTGCGCTCCGGCATGGTCATCCATCAGAGCCAGGCCGAGGATTGGCGCGTGACGCTGGTGGAAACCGGGCTCGACACGCAGACCGGCGGCAGGCTGCAACGTATCCGCAACTATCTTGGCGGCGCCGAGATGTTCTGCATGACGTATGGCGATGCCGTCGCCGATATCGACATCACCGCCGAACTCGCCTTCCACCGCGCCCATGGCAAGCTCGCCACCGTGGCGGCGGTGCGCCCGCTCGCCCGCTTCGGCGCGCTGCACATTGTGGGCGATACGGTGGACCGTTTCGAGGAAAAGCCGGAGCAGGAATTCGGCCTGATCAGCGGCGGCTTCTTCGTGCTCGACCCCAAGGCGCTCGACCTCATCGAGGGCGATACGACGCTCTGGGAAAAATCCCCCATGGAAACACTGGCGGCACGCGGCGAGCTGCAGGCCTATCGCCATCCCGGTTTCTGGCAGCCGATGGATACGCTGCGCGACCGCATGGGACTGGAAGCGCTGGCGGAGTCGGGCGCCGCACCCTGGATGACATGGCTCTAGCCTTCGCCAGAGGTTTTGCCGATGCCATCGGCGGCTCGCCCATCATCGTCACCGGGGCGGGCGGCTGGCTCGGCCAGGCGGCGCTGGAAATGTTCGCAGGCATCCTGCCACCCGGCCAAATCCAGGCCTTCGGCAGCACCGCGCGCATGCAAACCTTACACAACGGCACGGCCATCCCGGTTCGCCCCCTCACGGCGCTGCCCGAATACGCGCAAGGCGGCGCCATCATCTTCCACTTCGCTTTTCTCACGCGCGAGCATGCCGGCAAAATGCCGCTTGCCACCTATATCGAAGCCAACCGCGCCATCTCCGGCACGGTCGAGGCCGTCATCCGCCGCCACGGCGCGCGCGGGGTGTTCGTGCCCTCCTCCGGTGCTGCCGCCACGGCGGACTGGGCGCATAATCCCTATGGCGCGCTGAAGCAGGAAGATGAACAACGCTTCGCCGGCCTCGGCATTCCGGCCGTGAACATGCGCGTGTTCAACCTCGCTGGGCCGTTCATCAACAAACTTAATTCCTACGCGCTGGCTTGCATCATCCAGGACCTGCTGGCGGCGCGCCCCGTCACCCTGCACGCCGCCCATCCGGTCTGGCGCGGCTACGCGCATGTGGCGGATGTTCTCAACATCGCATTGGGGCTGATACTCGCGGGCGAGTCACCGCCGGTATTCGATAGCTGGGGCGAACCCGTAGAACTCTCCGCTCTGGCCAACCGCGCCGCCCGGCTGCTCGGCCAACCGCCCGGCATCCAGCGCCCCGCCTGGGAGCATGGCGCCGCCGAACATTATCTCGGCGATGCCGCCGCCTACCACGCCCATGCCGCCCGGCTCAGGCTGGAACTCTCCAGCCTGGACCAGCAGATTCTCGATACCGCCGCTTACCTCGGCAAATGTTTGGCAATATAGGGCGGCAGCCAGAAACTCGCGACATGCACATGCGGGCTCCAATATTCGCCCGCAATACCGGCGGCCATGGCCCGCGCCGCGATCACCTCCACCGGATGCTGCGTCAGGCGCGCATCCTTGCCCGCCCAGCCCAGCGTCATATAGCCGCCGACATAGGTCGGCACCGCGGCGATATAGGCCGTCACATGCGGGAAAAACTGCTTTCTGCGCACGCTCGTCTCGTACAACTCATCAGCCTGCATGAACGGCACGCCACACTGATTCACGATCAACCCGCTCGGCGTTAAAATCCGCGCCGCGTGTTTGTAAAACTCATCCGTGAACAATACCTCGCCCACGCCGATCGGGTCGGTCGAATCCACTATGATCACATCAAACGAGGCATCCGGCGCCTTCTTCACGTAATCTATGCCATCGCCCACAATCACCTCGGCACGCGGATCGTTCCACGCATCGCCGCCAATGCCGGGCAAAAATTCCTTCGACAGCCGAATAACCTCACCATCGATCTCGGCCATCACCGCGCGCTCAACACATTTATGCATCAGCACATGGCGCAACACCCCGCCATCGCCCGCACCGATAATAAGAACATTCTTCGCCGCGCCATGCGCCAGCAACGGCACATGCGTCAGCATCTCCTGATACACGAACTCATCGCGTTCAGTAATCTGCACCACGCCATCCAACGTCAGCATCCGGCCATGGCTGTCCGTCTCGAACACGCCAATATCCTGAAACGCACTCTTCACGCGCGCCAGCTGCCGCACAAACCGGAAGCGCTGCCCCCAATCGGCATACAACGTCTCATTAAACCAGGTATCGGTCATAAACTCGGTCTCCGTTGTATAAGGTAAGGCCAGGGCTCCGCCCTGGACCCGCCGGGGCCGTCGTGCGGAGCACGCCTCGGCGTGACGGCCTGGAGGGCCGCCGAATATGTAGTAGTCGCGCCTCCGGCGCGACGGCCCAGCGGGGTCCAGGGGCAGGGCCCCTGTCCTTAACCTACGCGACGAGGCCGCGTTTCTGTTCGTTCACCTGGATATGCGTGGGGGTGAATGAGGCTTTCAGGAACGGGATGAGTTTATACGGGTCGGCGCAGCCGCACATGAACACGTCCAGCGCCGCGAAATTACGTTCCGGCCAGGTGTGGATCGAGATATGGCTCTCCGAGAGCACGATCACGCCCGACACGCCGCCATTTGGTTCAAAATGGTGGAAATGGTGGTGCAGGATCGTGGCACCGGCGGCGATGGCGCCATCGCACAGGGTCTGGTCGATCAATTCAGGCTGGTCGAGGTTGGAAGCGCCCCACAGATCGATGATCAGGTGCATTCCGGCGTATTTCACGCCGTCCTTTTCCACATAATAGTCTTTCTGTGGTTCCTGGATTTGTGGCTCCGGAGAGACCGTGGACATCGCCGGGTTTTCGCTCGGAGACTCCGAGACCATCCCCAGTCGGGCAAGTGCGTTCATTGCGAACCCCCTCAACTAGTAGACAGCCTGTAGAACGCAGCCTCGTGCTACGCCCCCCTGGGCCAGTGGGGGGGGCTTATGAGGCCATACCCCCCCTGACGCAAGTGATATTTTCGGTACCCACCATGAAATTTTAGCGGGCCGGTCAGCAGCTTCTCATTCGGCGGCGTCGGCATAGGCCTCCAGCGGCGCGCAGGAACAAACCAGGTTACGGTCGCCATACACATTATCCACACGTTTCACCGGCGGCCAGTATTTCCGCGCCGCGATATAGGGTAGCGGGTAGGCCGCCTGCTCGCGCGTATAGGGGTGGCTCCACTGTTCCGCCATCACCTCCATTGCGGTATGCGGGGCGTTTTTCAGCGGGTTGTCCTCGCGCGGCCAGGCCCCGTCCTCGATGCTGCCGATCTCGTCGGCGATGCACAGCATGGCGTCGCAAAACCGGTCGAGCTCGCCCTTATCCTCGCTTTCGGTCGGCTCTATCATCAGCGTGCCTGCCACTGGCCAGGACATTGTGGGCGCATGGAAGCCATAATCGGCGAGGCGCTTGGCGATGTCCTCCACCTGCACCCCGGCGGTCGCGGCAAAACCCCGGCAATCGATGATGCATTCATGCGCCACCCGCCCGGCCTCACCCCGGTATAATATGGGGTAGGCCCCCTCCAACTTGGCGGCGATGTAATTGGCATTGAGGATGGCGATCTTGGTGGCATGGGTAATCCCCTCCGGCCCCATGAGGCGGATATACGCATAGGGAATGGGCAGGATGAGCGCCGAGCCGAACGGCGCCGCGCTCACCGGGCCGTAACCCGTGGCCGGGCCGGCATCGGCGCGCAGCGGATGGTTCGGCAGATGCGGCACCAGATGCGCCGCCACGCCGATCGGCCCGACCCCCGGTCCGCCGCCGCCATGCGGGATGCAGAAGGTTTTATGCAGGTTGAGATGGCAAACATCGGCGCCAATGCTGGCGGGGCTGGTCAGCCCGACCTGCGCGTTCATGTTGGCGCCATCCATATACACTTGTCCGCCCGCCTCATGCACGGCGCGGCAGATGTCGCGTATGCCGGTCTCGAACACGCCATGCGTGCTGGGATAGGTGATCATCAGCGCGGCCAGCTGCGCCCCATGCGCGGCGATTTTCGCCGCCAGATCGGCGATATCGACATTGCCCTGGCGGTCGCACGCCACAACCACGACCCTGTACCCCGCCATGGCGGCGGAGGCCGGGTTGGTACCATGCGCCGAAGCCGGAATGAGGCAGATATTCCGCCCCCCCGCGCCGCGCGACTCATGCCAGGCGCGGATCGCGAGCAGTCCGGCATATTCCCCTTGCGCGCCGGAATTGGGCTGCAATGAAACCCCCGCGAACCCCGTAACGGTCTCCAGCAGCTTCGCCAGCCGCTCGATGAGGGTTATGAACCCCATGGTCTGATCCGCCGGCGCGAAAGGGTGGATCTGCGCGAATTCCGGCCAGCTTATGGCCGCCATCTCCACTGCGGCATTCAGCTTCATCGTGCAGGAGCCAAGCGGAATCATCGAGCGGTTGAGCGCGACATCCTTATCCTCCAGCCGCTTCAGGTAGCGCATCATGGCGTGCTCGGAGCGGTGCGTGTTGAACACGCTCTCGACGCAGAAGGCGCTGCGCCGCTGCAACGCACCCGGAATGGAGTCCGCCGCGCCATCCAGCTTCCCGCCGAGCACTGCCGCCAGCGCCTCAAGCTCCGCCCGCGTCACCGTCTCATCCAGCGCGATGCCGATGCCGGTCGCATCGATGCGGCGGAAATTGAAATTCCGCTCCAGCCCCGCCCGCATGAGTTCACCGGCGCGGTTGCCCGCCTCGATGGCTATGGTGTCGAAGAAGCTGGCATGGCGGAGCGAAAACCCCGCCCGCATGGCGACATCCGCCAGCAGCCGCGCCTGCAGGTTCACCCGCCGCGCGATGTTTTTCAGCCCCTCCGGCCCGTGCCATACGGCATAGAACCCGGCCATCACCGCCAGCAGCACCTGGGCGGTGCAGATATTCGATGTCGCCTTTTCCCGCCTGATATGCTGCTCGCGCGTCTGCAGGGCGAGGCGCATGGCCGGCCGGCCGGCGGCATCGACCGAAACCCCGGCAAGCCGCCCCGGCATGGCGCGCTTGAACGTATCGCGCGTGGCGAAAAACCCAGCATGCGGTCCGCCGAAACCCATCGGCACGCCAAAACGCTGCGCCGAACCGGCGACGATATCAGCGCCCATCTCACCCGGCGGCCTGAGCAGCGTCAGCGCCAGCAGATCGGCGCAGACGATGCTCATGGCCCCAGCCGCTTTCGCCGCCGCGATCTCGGCGGTGAGGTCGCGCGCCTCGCCGGTGCTGCCAGGATAATTCAGCACCACGGCAAAAGGTTTCGAATTCATAATTTCGGCGGCATCGCCCGGCCGCACATCCACGATCTCCCAGCCCAACGGCCAGGCGCGGGTCGCGATCACGGCGCGGCTCTGCGGGTGCACATCGGCGGCAATGGCAATCACCCGGCTGCCGCCTTTATGCAGCGCATGCGCCATGGCCACACCTTCCGCCGCCGCCGTCGCCTCATCGAGCAGCGAGGCATTGGCGATCTCAAGCCCGGTCAGGCTCGTGATCATCGTCTGGAAATTCAAAATCGCTTCAAGCCGGCCCTGGCTGATCTCCGCCTGATACGGCGTGTAGGCGGTGTACCAGCCCGGATTTTCCAGCACGTTGCGCTGGATCACCGGCGGCGTCAGCGTGCCATGATAGCCAAGCCCGATCAGCGATTTCATCACCACGTTGCGCGATGCGAGCGCCCGCAGGTCATCGAGCACCGCCGCCTCGGAGAGAGCCGCGGGCAGCGCCAGACCGGCATTGCTGCGGATCGTCTCCGGCACGGTCTGGGCGATCAGATTATCGAGGCTGGCGGCATCCACCGCCTTCAGCATCACCGCGATCTCGCCGCCGCGCGGGCCGATATGCCGCGCGGCAAATTCATCGGCGCCTTCCAGCGCCGCGAGCTGCTCCAGCGCGCTCATGCCAGAGTGGCCAGAAATTCGTCATAGCCGGCGCGGTCCATCAGCCCGCTCAACGCCGCGACATCGGCCAGGCGCAGCTTCATGAACCAGCCTTCCGCCTCGGCACCGCTATTCACCAGCGCCGGCTCCTCCACGATCGCCTGGTTAACCTCGGCCACGGTCCCGGCGAGCGGGGCGTACACGTCAGACGCTGCCTTCACGCTTTCCACCACGGCGCAGGCCTCGCCCGTCGCCACATTGCGGCCCGGCTCCGGCAGCTCGACGAACACGATATCGCCCAGCGCGTTCTGCGCATGGTCGGTAATGCCGATGGTCGCCAGACCGTCAGCGCCGAGGGCAACCCATTCATGGTCCTTGGAGTAGAATATCTGGCTCATATGGCGGTCCTTTCAGCGAACATAGTTATGGGGAATGAAGGGCAGGGGCGTGACGAAGCCCGGCAAGGGCTTGTCGCGCACGATGAGGTCCAGCGCCGTGCCGGGGGCCGCGCAATCGGCGCGGACATAGCCCAGCGCAACCGGCGCGTTCAGGCTCGGGGCAAAACAGCCGGAAGTGACCTCACCCACTTGCTGCCCGCCGACATGGATGGGCGCATGGGCGCGGGCCGGGGCACGGCCATCGAGGCGGATGCCGACGAGTTTCCGCGGTACGCCGCCGGCCGGTGCCGCCGTAACGGCGGCGGCACCGATGAAATCCCCCGCCGCCAGACGCTTTTTTGAAAGCGCGAAACCAAGCTGCGCCGCGACCGGATTGGTCGTCTCGCCGATATCATTGCCGTACAGGCACAGCCCGGCCTCCAACCGCAACGAGTCGCGCGCGCCGAGCCCGGCCGGCACCGCGCCGCGCGCGAGCAGCGCCTCGGCCAGCGCCTCGCCCGCCGCGCCGGCACAGCCGATCTCGAAGCCGTCCTCGCCGGTATAGCCGGACCGCGTGACCACGCAGGCAATCCCGGCAATATCCAGTCCCGCCGCATCCATGAATTTCAGCCCCGCCGCCTCCGGCACCACAGCCACCGCCTGCGGCCCCTGCACGGCCAGCAAGGCACGCTCGAAATGCGTCACCACCCCCAGCCCATTTGCGCGCATATGCGCCACATCCACATCCTTGCGCCCGGCATTCAGCACGGCCTGGAAATGCGTACCGAGATTGGCCACCATCAGGTCATCGATAATCCCGCCTGCCGCATTAAGCAGCAAAGTGTAACGCTGCCGCCCCGGCCTGAGCCCGGTCATGTCGCCCGGCACCAGCCGTTCGAGGCCCGCCGCATCGGCGATTTCCACCTGCCCCATATGCGAGACATCGAACAGAGCGGCGCCGCTCCGGCAGGCCAGATGCTCGGCGATGATGCCCTGATACTGCAGCGGCATCTCATACCCGGCGAACTCGACCATGCGCGCGCCCAGACGGCGATGCAGCGCATCCAACGGTGTTTTATGCAAAATAACCCCCTACAGATCAGCCGCCGGCTAAATCAAGCACCGGCATACCTGACCCCCCTCTGTCCGTGGACCTGAGAGATTCGGGGGGTTATGAAACCCGCCCTCGACCCCGTCGGTGCGGTGGCATGGCCACCGGCTTTCCAGAGTGCCCCTTTTACAAAACGCAGCCCTTTATGCCTGAGCGGTTCCGGGGGCCGGTTGCGCCTTCGGCGGCGGGGGGTCTTAACCCCGCTCTCTCCTGCGTCCGAATAAGGACACGTCCCTTTTGCATCAGGGCACAAGATTTGCAAAGCTGATTTTAACCCCTTTTATCACTGCATCAAAAAAACCGCGTCAAAAAACAAGGAAGTCCTCATGACCGAGACCCCGAAACCATCCTCCGCTCTCGTGGTCCCCGCTCTGGTCCCCGCTCTGGTCGTCGAGGATATCCACAAATCATTCGGTCCCGTGGAAGTGCTCAAGGGCGTCTCCGTCACGGCCAATGAGCATGATGTCATCGCCATCCTCGGCTCCTCGGGCTCCGGCAAGAGCACCTTCCTGCGCTGCATCAACCTGCTGGAAATGCCAGATCGCGGCCGCGTCTCCATCAAGGGCGAGCTGATCGAGATGAGCGAGGGCAAAAAATCCCGCGCCGCCGCCAACCCCAAGCAGATCGAGCGGCTGCGCGCCCGGCTTTGCATGGTGTTCCAGCAATTCAATCTGTGGTCGCACATGACCGTGCTGCAAAATGTCATCGAGGCGCCGATCCATGTCCTGAAACTGGACAGAAAATCCGCCATCGCCCGCGCCGAGGCTATGCTTGAAAAGGTCGGGCTGTCAGCCAAGCTCGCGGCCTACCCGGCACAGCTTTCGGGCGGCCAGCAGCAGCGCGTCGCCATCGCCCGCGCCCTCGCCATGGAGCCCGATGTGCTGCTGTTCGATGAACCAACCTCAGCCCTGGACCCGGAGCTGGTCGGCGAGGTGCTGAAGGTGATGCGCGACCTCGCCGCCGAGGGCCGCACCATGCTTGTGGTCACCCATGAGATGGGCTTCGCCCGCGAGGTCGCGAGCCGCGTGATGTTCCTGCACAAAGGCTGCACCGAGGAAGAGGGCGTGCCGGATCAGATGTTCACCAACCCGCAATCACCGCGCTTCAAGCAGTTCCTCTCCAGCACGCTGCGGCACTGATCTACAATCCGCGCAAATAAGCCAGCATCCCGGTGGTGGAGCCATCCGCCTCGGGTGCGGCCTTGCCTTGCACGGCGGGGAGCAGCCTCGTCGCCAGCTCCTTGCCCAGCTCCACCCCCCATTGGTCGAAGGCGTTGATGTCCCAGATCGCGGCTTCAGTAAAAATCCGGTGCTCGTACAGCGCGATAAGCCGGCCCAGCGTATGCGGTGTGAGCCTGGCGTAAGCGAGCATGGTGGATGGCCGGTTGCCGGGAAACACCCGGTGCGGATTGCCCCCGGTCTCCTCCAGCGTGCGCCCGGCCAGCAGCGCCTGCGCCTGGGCCAGGCAATTGGCGATGAGCAGCTCATGATGCGCGCGCATCTCCGGCTCATGGCCTTGCGCGGCGATCAGAAATTCGCACGGGATAACATCCGTGCCCTGGTGCAGCAGCTGATAGAAAGCATGCTGGCCGTTGGTGCCGGGCTCGCCGAATACCAGCGGGCCGGTGGCGGCGAGATGCGGCGAGCCGTCCCGCGCCACGCGCTTGCCGTTGGACTCCATGTCGAGTTGCTGCAAATAGGCCGGCAGCCGCGCCAGGCGCTGGTCGTAGGGCAATATGGCGCGGGCCGGGTAACCACAGGCATTACGGTGCCATATCCCCACCAGCGCCAGCAGCACGGGCAGGTTTTCAGCGAGCGGCGCGGTGCGGAAATGCTCGTCCATGCTGCGCGCGCCGGCCAGGAAATCCGCGAAGTTCCGGCTCCCGACCGCGATCATCAGCGGCAGGCCGATGGCCGACCACACCGAATAGCGCCCGCCCACCCAGTCCCAGAAACCAAAAATGCGTCCGGCCGGAACGCCGAACGCGCCGGCCTTGTCGAGCGCGGTGGACACCGCGGCGAAATGCGGGCTCACCGCGCCCTCACCCAATGCCGCCACGAGCCAGCGCTGCGCCGCATGGGCGTTGGTCATCGTCTCGATCGTGGTGAAGGTTTTCGAGGCGATGATGAACAGGGTGCGGGCGGGATCGAGCGGGCGCAATATGTCGGTCAGATGCGCGGCATCGACATTGGCGCAGAAATGCACGCGCGGCCCGTCATGATACGGCGTCAGGGCCAGCGTCGCCATCACCGGGCCAAGGTCCGAGCCGCCAATGCCGATATTGACGATATCGGTGAACGCCCCGCCATCGGCGGCGGCAATGGCCCCGGCGCGCACGCCCTCGGCGAAGGCATAAAGCCGGTCCAGCGTGTCATGCACCGCCGGCACCACATCAACCCCATCAGCCATGATCACGGTGCCGCGCGGCGCGCGCAACGCGGTATGCAGCACCGCGCGGTTCTCGGTGATGTTGATCCTGTCGCCACGGAACATCGCATCGCGCCGGGCCTCGACTCCCGCCCGCACCGCCAGCTCCAGCAGCAATGCCAGGCTCGGCGCGGTGATGCTGGTTTTCGAGAAATCCAGCTTCATATCATCGAAACCGGCGGAAAACCGGGCAAAACGCCCAGGGTCCGCGGCAAATAATGCCTTCAGCCCCGGCGATGAAGCGGCGCTGGTCTCCAGCTTCGCCCAGATATCTTCGTTCATGGACCCTAATCTCCGCTCATCGGTCAAAAACCCTTCGTATCAGCATATCATCGCCTCACAGGGATGAACGCCTCATTTTTCCGGCAGCTGCACGCCGGGGTGAAAAAACGCGTAAACCGCCCGCGCCGTTGCCCGGTTGATACCCTGCACCGCTTCCAAATCGCGAAGCCCCGCCGCCTTCACCTCGCGCGCCGCGCCAAAATGCGCCAGCAGCGCCTTCTTCCGCGCCGCGCCTATGCCGGGAACCTCGTCCAGCTCCGAGGTGACGAGCTTGCGGCTCCGCCCGGCGCGGTGGGTTGTAATGGCGAAGCGATGCGCCTCATCGCGCAGGCGCTGCAGGAAATACAGCACCGGGTCGCGCGGCGGCAGCTGAAACGGCGCCCGCCCGTCCATATGGAACCATTCGCGCCCGGCATTGCGGTCCACCCCCTTGGCGATGCCGACGAGCAATATATCGCCGAGCCCGAGCTCGGCCATCACCGCCCGCGCGGCGGAAAGCTGCCCGGCGCCGCCATCGATAAGCACGAGGTCGGGCCATGATTCGGAATCCCGGCCCGGATCCTCGGCGAGCGTCCGGCCGAAGCGGCGCAGCAGCACCTCGCGCATCATGCCGAAATCATCCCCCGGGGCGATGGCGCTTTTAATGGCGAATTTGCGGTAGGCGGATTTGAGAAACCCGTCCGGCCCGGCCACCACCATCACGCCATAGGCATTGGTGCCCATGATGTGCGAGTTGTCATAGGTCTCGATGCGGCGGGGCGTCTCGGGCAGGGCAAAAACCTCGGCCACGGCGGCCAGCAGCTTGCCCTGTCCGGCGGCTTCGGCCAGCTTGCGCTCCAGCGCCTCGCGCGCATTGGTCGCGGCGTGCTGAACCACATCGTATTTCTCACCGCGTTGCGGCACCAGAAGCTGGACCCTCCGTTCCGCCTTCAACGACAGCGCCTCGGCCAGCAGCGCGGCTTCATCCGGCTCGTGGTTCAGCAGAATCTGCGGCGGCGGCGGCTTGTCGTCGTAAAACTGCGCGATAAAGGCGGCCAGCACGGTGCCCGGCTCATCCCCGCTGGTATTGGCCGGGTAGAAGCTGCGATTGCCGTTATTGCGCCCGCCACGGATGAAGAACACCTGCACACAGGCCTGCCCCGCCTCCTGATGCACGGCGATGATATCCGCCTCCGCCAGGCT
>JAKBAV010000022.1:24928-30121 GCA_021826225.1 Pseudomonadota bacterium
TTCAGGTTGCGGGCCTTGCCGACGTAAAGCGCTTCGCCCTTGGCGTCGAGCATGCGGTACACGCCGGGGCTGCCCGGCATGGTGGTCAGCGCCGCCTCGATAACCTGCACGCCCTGGGGTTCGGGCTTATCCACGCAATACCCCAACGCCTGTGGATAAATATGTGGATGATGCCAGCCGACGCAGGCACCAGCGCCATGCGGGTAAAATCCCCAGATTCAGCCGCTTCATTCCGTCACTTTCACCTAACACCATGATTTCGCTGGAAAATTTTATTGCAATGCTGTCATGCAATCACCATAAGCTCATGGTGGAACCCTTTGACTCTGAATGAATCATGGGGGTGGAAAACTTAAATGTTGCGGCGTTCGATTTCCACGCCTACCGCGGCCGCATCGGCGAAGACATCGAGCTTTTCCACCCGCACCAGTACCCGGCGGATGCGGGCATCCTTCAGGCAGGATTCAGCCAACCGCTCCGCCAGGGTTTCCACCAGCTGAATATGGCCGGCGGTGACGATGGCCCGGATATTATTCACGATCACCTCGTAATCCACCACGCGTGTCAGGTCATCGGCACCCACGGCGGCGCGCGAGACATTCGGCATGCCCTCATCCCGCACCGCGAGCTCGACATTGATACGCACGCGCTGGCGGCTCGCATGCTCATGCGCATACACACCGATCGAGGCGGCCAGCACCAGATCGCGGATGAACATGCGCCGGGTGGCCTGCGCGAGGTCGGCGTAGGTCGGAATTTCCATGGCGGTCTTTTGCGCCGCCGCAGGGCGGAACGCAATCATAAGGGTGCGCATGGCGGCGCCTTCCCGCGCGGTTGGCTCTCGCGTAACCTGGCCCGCACATAACACCATGAGGACTCTGATGCGGAAAACTCTTCTGGCCTGCTGCCTTGCCCCGCTTGCGGTTGCGCTTGCGCTCCCGGTTCAGCTCCTGGCGGCGGCCCCGGCCAATATCACCGTACAGAAACCCTGGATCCGCTACCTGCTGCCCAACATCCCGGCCGGGGGGTATCTGACGCTGGTGAATACCGGCGATATTCCAGCCACGCTCATCGGCGCAACCTCGCCCGCCTGCGGCGCGCTGATGCTGCATGAGAGTGTGAACATGGGCGGCACGGCGATGATGATGGCCGTAACGGGCGTGCCGGTGCCGGCGCATGGCCAGGCCGAGCTGGTCGAGGGTGGCTACCATCTGATGTGCATGCAGCCGAAAATGCAGCCCGGTGACGAGGTAGCGGTCACGCTGGACTTCGCCGGCGGCGCCACCTTGCCCTTGCGCGTGCCGGTCTACGGTCCAGCCGGCGCGCCTTGAAGGCTCGCCTCCCGCCGCTGCTGCTACTCCCGCTATTCCTGCCCGGCCTGGCCACAGCGGCACCTTCCGGGCGGGATATCGTGCTGCACGGCAATGCCAATGGCGCCCTGCCCTGCGCCGCCTGCCATGGCGCCAACGGCGCGGGCAAACCCGCCACCGGCGCCCCCGCACTGGCGGGATTGCCAGCCGGGCAGATCTCGGCGGCGCTGGCAAATATGGCCCAAGGGCATGGCGGGACCGCGCTGATGCAGTCCATCGCCGCAGCGTTGAGCCCGGCCGAGGCCGCGGCCGTGGCGGCATATTTCGCAGCACTGCCGAAACCCTGATGCCGCCGCCGGTTGGCAGCCCCCCGCCAAGGGAATATGGAGGGGCACACGAATTTCAGGAGCAAGATAATGGCGGATGTAAGCACGGCGCAGGATTTTAAGGTCAAGGATATCTCGCTGGCAGGATGGGGCCGCAAGGAGATCGCCATGGCCGAGGATGAGATGCCCGGGCTGATGGCGCTGCGCCACGAATTCGGCAAGGAGCAGCCGCTCAAAGGTGCCCGCATCGTCGGCTGCCTGCACATGACCATCCAGACCGCCGTGCTGATCGAAACTCTCACGGCACTCGGCGCCTCGGTGCGCTGGTCATCCTGCAATATCTTTTCCACCCAGGACCAGGCGGCGGCAGCCATCGCGGCCACGGGCGTGCCGGTATTCGCCTGGAAGGGCATGTCGGAGGAAGAATTCTGGTGGTGCATCGAGCAGACCGTGCAAGGTCCGGATGGCTGGACGCCGAACATGATCCTGGATGATGGCGGCGATGTCACCAAGCTGATGCACGATAAATACCCGGACATGCTGGCGCATGTGAAAGGCATCTCGGAGGAGACCACCACCGGCGTGCACCGGCTCTGGGAAATGGCGAAAGCCGGCGAGCTGAAGGTTCCGGCCATCAACGTGAATGATTCCGTGACCAAGTCGAAATTCGACAATCTCTATGGCTGCCGCGAGAGCCTTGTGGATGGCATCCGCCGTGGCACCGATGTGATGATGTCCGGCAAGGTCGCCGTGGTCGCCGGCTTCGGCGATGTCGGCAAGGGCTCCGCCGCGAGCCTGCGCAATGCCGGCTGCCGCGTGAAAATCTGCGAGATCGACCCGATCTGCGCCCTGCAGGCCGCCATGGAAGGCTATGAGGTCGTCACCATGGAAGACGCCGCCCCGCATGGCGACATTTTCGTCACCGCCACGGGCAATGTCGATGTCATCACCCTGGACCATATGCGCGCCATGAAGCACCGCGCCATCGTCTGCAATATCGGGCATTTCGATTCGGAAATTCAGATCGAATCCCTGCGTAATTACAAATGGGAGAACGTCAAGCCGCAGGTCGACGAGGTCGTGTTCCCGGACGGCAAGCGCCTGATCGTGCTCTCCGAGGGGCGGCTGGTTAATCTCGGCAACGCGACCGGCCATCCGAGCTTCGTGATGTCGGCCAGCTTCACCAACCAGGTGCTGGCGCAGCTCGAACTATGGACCGCGCCCCCAGGCAAGTACGAGACCAACAAGGTCTACGTACTGCCCCGCCATCTCGACGAGAAGGTGGCGGCGCTGCATCTGGCCAAGGTCGGCGCGCGGCTCACCACCCTCACCCCGAAGCAGGCCGAATATCTCGGTCTGTCGCAGCAGGGTCCGTTCAAGCACGAGCTGTACCGCTACTGATGCGCATCACGGGCAGTATCCTCTCGCTTCTCGGGCTGGCGGCCCTGGCGGGCGGGATGCTGTTCTTCGGCGCGGTCATGGCCCCGCTGGTGTTTCTGCACCTGCCGCTATCCGTGGCGGGGCCGTTTATCCGCATAGCCTTTCCCTGGTATTACGCGTTCTGCGCCGCCAGCGCCGGAATTGCCGCCCTGGGTGCGGCACTCCGGCGGGACTGGCTGGCGCTGCCGCTCATGCTGGCGGTCATCGCCATCACCGCCTGGCTTTATCTCTATCTGCTGCCGGCGCTGGATGCGCTGCGGGCCGCGCATGATGCCGCCGGCTTCACGCGCGGGCACCAGCTCTCCGTATGGCTGAACGGGGCGGAATTACTGGCGGCACTCATGTTGCTGGTCCGGCTGGCCGCGCGGCTGAAGTAACAGCACGGCGCCGGCACAGCCCATCCGCGCCACAACCAGCCGGCTTTCATGGTCGATGCCGAGCATCGCCATCACCGCCGGGCCGGGCGGCGGCACGGTGGCGGGGCGGAGCAGCAGAATCCGCATGTTATCCGGCGCGCTGGCAATGAAAGGCCCTGGGATGCCCACCCCGTCATTCCCGAACGGCACCAGCACCAGCCTGCCCGGATAGGCGGCGGCGGCGCGGGCGGCGGCGGCTTGCGGCTGCATGGTGGCGGGTGCCAGCGCCAGACCGGCAATGGCGGCGGCCTGCACCGCGAGCATGGTGGCGAGCAGCGCGCGCGGCAGCGCCGGGGCGAGCAGCAAGCCGAGCCAGGGGAGCGAAAATGCGAGGTAACGGATCTCGATCGGGGTATTGCCGAATATGACCCCCAGCGCGAACAGGCCGCAAGGCGTCGCCAAACTGAGCAAGGCAAAAAGCCGCGCCTGCGCATGGCGGCGGCGCCAAACGAAGGCGACCCCGGCAAGGAGCAGAATACCGAGGACGAGCGTGACCGGCAGCGCCAGCCGCCCGGCATAGAGCGGCAGCCCGCCGAAAATCGCGCCCCCTGAATCCTTGGCCAGCAGCGCCAGCGCCCGGATGGGGGAAAATGCCGCGAACTGGCCCAGGCGGGACTGCCGCTGGGCGAGGAAAAACCAGCCGCAAAGCGGCAGCCAGGGCAGAAACCCGGCAAGCGCCGCCGGCACCAGCCGGGGGCGGGTGAACAGCAGCCAGAGCAAAGCGGCGCAGGCGGTGAACAGCGCCAGATAATTGCTGAAACAGGCGGCACCGAACGCCGCCCCGCCAGCCAGCGCCCACCGCCCGCGCCGGTTGCTTGCTGCCAGAAAGATCAACAACACCCCAGCAATGTTGCACAACTGCGCCAGGGCAAAACCACGCGCGACAATGCCGGTGTAAGCAAAGCCATAGGATAGCAGCACCAGGAACAGCGCCGGATAAACCGGCACCGCCGCCGCCGCCGCGAGCCGCGCCAGCAGGCCAAGCCCGCCCAAAGTGAACAGGACTGAAAGCAGCCGCGCCGCGAACCAGGACGGCCCCACGGCCTGCCGCCAGAGTTTCAGTGCCCAGAAATACAGCGGCGGGTGAACATCGCCCGCACGCAGATCATGCGCGATCCGCGCGAAACCGGCATGGCCGGCAAACAGGCCGCGCACCGAACCGGGCGTAAAAACGCCCTGCGGCCAGGCCGGCCTTGCATGCCCGGCGGTGAGAAATATGGAATAGGCCTCATCATATTCCGGCGCCCGCAACCAGGCGATGGCGACCAGCAGCAGTGCGGCGAATGCGAAAAACCCGACTAGTTTCATGCGCCCCATGGTAGTGCATGATCAAATTTTCACAATCTAGGGTTCACTCATCCTTCAGTGCCCTTCCCATCAGCGCGGCCATGGTCTGCGGCACATTCCGCGCCCCGGCGAGCAGCTCCGTCACCGCCTCGGTGAGCGGCATATCCACCCCCGCTTGCCGCGCGCGGGCCAGCAGCGCCGGGGCGGTGACAACACCTTCGGTCACCGCATCGCGCCCGGCCAGAATGGCGTCGAGGCTCTGCCCCTGTCCCAGCGCCAGGCCGAGGGAAAAATTACGGCTCGACGGCCCGGTGCAGGTGAGCAGCAGGTCACCCAGCCCGGACAGGCCGGAAATGGTTTCCGGCCGGCCACCCAGGGCAGCGGCGAGGCGGGAAATTTCCGCGAGCCCTCTGG
>JAKBAV010000112.1 GCA_021826225.1 Pseudomonadota bacterium
CGCCCAGGCTGGCCTTTGCCGCGCAGCCGCAACACGTCGCCCTCCTTGGTACCGGGCGGGATTTTAACGTCCAGCCCCTGGCCATCCGGCAAGGTTATGCGCTTGGCGCCGCCGTTCACGGCTTCGAGGAACTCGATCTTAAGCGTGTAGCGGTCATCCTGGCCGCGCGCCGGGCCGCGCGTGCGCTGTTCGAAAATATTGGAAAAAATATCCTCGAACCCGGCGCCGCCAAAGCCGCCGCCGCCAAAACCGCCGCCGCCCGGCCCCGGACCCGGCCGCCCCCGCTCATTGCCCGCGCCATCGATCTCGCCGCGATCGTAGCGCGCGCGCTTCTCCGGGTCGGACAGAATATCATTCGCCGCCGAAGCCGATTTGAAGGCATCCTCAGCCTTCTTGTCACCCGGGTTAAGGTCCGGATGGTGTTTCTTGGCCTGTTTGCGATAGGCGGCGCGGATCTGCTCCGGTGTCGCATCTTTCGCCACACCTAAAATCTTGTACGGGTCGTCTGCCATGGCTTTGTCCATTAACTCCTCGGCCCTAGATAAGGCGCCCGCCGTGACCGCTACAACGGCTTTAAGTCAAACACGGTAAGGGCGCCATGCCGATTTCGCATAAGCCGCCAAAGGCCGCGCTTTCACGGCGCGGCTGGCTTATCCCCGCACCCGCCGCTATCCTGGCCGGGCACCAACCCCACGGGATGGACCAATGGACCCCAGCGATGCCCCGCCTGAGCCACCCGCGCCCGCGCCACCCGCGCCCGTGCATGCCCTGCGCCTAACGTTGCCCACCCCCGCTTCCATCACCGCTTCCACCCCCACCCCCGCGCCCCGCGCCAAAAACACCAGCGAGACCTGGTATGACACGGCAGCCCTCACCTTGCTGCGCCACGGCTACGGCCTCAGCACCGGCAAAACCCGGCGCGGCCATGTCCAGACCCTGCGCCGGGGCGCGGAAATGGAAATCTGCGCCACCGCCGCCATCCCCTCGGCACTGCCGGACCCCGCCGCCTTCGCCCCGGAATGGGCCGAGCCCCTCGCCGCCTTGCTCGCCGAAACCCCCCTCGCCCCGGCCTTTGGCATCAGAACCCGCAGCCTTACTTACCAGACCGGCGCGGTGGAGCTGCGCTTCGAGACCGGCTGCATCCAGACCGCCACGGAAAAACTCCCCTTCCATGAGCTGGTATTGAGCGGCCCGGATACCGAGCTGTACCAGCAGGCCCTGGCGCTGGCGGCGGCAAACCCGCTCCTGCTGCAACCCGCCACCCCGGCGCAGCGCGGCATCTGGGCCGTGGGTGCAACGCGGCCCGCCGCCGTCAAGGCCGGGCCCGGCCTCACGGAGGATATCAGCCTGGATGCGGCCATCACCCGCCTCACGCAATCCTGCCTCACCCAGTTCACCGCCAACTGGGCGGCTTTTGGCGCCGGCCCCGCAACCGATGCCGTGCACCAGATGCGCGTGGCCATGCGCCGCCTGCGCTCCGTGCTCGGCCTGTTCAACCGTGCCTTCGCCGCCCCGGAATTCGAGGCCTTGCGCGCCGAGGCCAGGTGTATCGCCAATGTAATGGGCGAGGCGCGCGACTGGGATGTCTTCACCGCCCTGCTGCGCGAGGGCCCGCTGGAGGCCCTGCCGCACGAGCCGGGCTTCGCCGCCATCCTCACCCAATGCGCCGCGTTTCGCGCCACCGGCTACGCGGCGGTGCGCGCCCTGCTGGCAGACCCCGCCACTACGCGCTTCCTGCTCAGCGCCGAATTATTCCTCGCCCGCCATGGCTGGCGCAACGGGCTGGCGGTGGAGGATCTGGCCCGCCTGGCGGGTCCGGCGCGGGATTTCGCCGCCGCCAATCTCGACCGGCTGCACCGCAAGGTCCGCAAGCGCGGCCGCCATCTCACGCATAGCGGCCCGCATGAGCGGCATCTCACCCGCATCGAACTGAAAAAACTGCGCTACGCGGCGGAGCTGTTCGGCGGCCTGTTCGCGCGCGGCAAGGTGCGCGCCTACACAAGCATGGCGGCGCAGCTGCAGGAGGAGCTCGGCCTGCTCAACGACCTCGCCACCGCGGAAAGCCTGCTCGCGCGGCTGGATGGCACCACCCCGGATGAAGCCCGCGCCATCGGCATCGTGCTCGGCTGGTGCAGCCATGCCGCCCGCGCCGATGCCAGGCCGCTCGCCAAACGCTGGAAGGCCTTCACCCAGAGCCGGCCCTTCACCGCTTCATAACACCTTGCCCTGCCCGGCTATTCCGGGATTTCCTGAATCACCGGCCGGTAATCGCGACGCGTGAACAGCCACGCGCCGTTTTCACGCACCATCCGGTCCTCGTAGCAGCCGACCAGTTTATAAAGCTTGCCATTGAGCAGCCGGCCGATCTCGCGCGCCACGGAACGCCCCACCGCGGCATCGCCCGCCACCTCGATCGCCCCGACCTCGCTCATGAATGCCAGTTCGCTGAACATGGCGAGCACGCCATCCCATTGCTCGCCCAGTGCGGCGTGGCCGGAACAGTCGAATATATGGCTCGTCCAGCGGCAATCCGTGGCCCAGCAGGCCAGCCAGGCAGCCCGGTCGGCGCGCGCGCTGGCATCGGCATACATGCCGTAAAGTTCGCGGATTTCCATGCGGTCCGCCACCGGGCCGGTAAATGCCATGCGCCACGCCCCTGGGTTTTTTATCGTTTATCGCCAAACGCTACGCAGGCGGCGCGGCCGCGTCAATTTTTCCCGACGCGGCCGCGTAAACTTTTCACGACGCCGCCGCGTCATGCCCGGCAGCGCCGTGCGCCAGGCCCAGAAGGGGCATCTCGATGGCCGGGCAGCGGTCCATCACCACCGTCAGCCCCGCCGCGCGCGCCGCCGCCGCCGCGTCCTCATTCACCACGCCGAGCTGCATCCATATGGTTCTGGCGCCCAGCCGGATCGCCTCCGCCACCGGCGCCATCACCTCGGCGCTGTTGCGGAACAGCTCCACCATGTCGAGCGGCGCCGCCTCCGCCAGGCTCGCCACCACGCGGCGCCCGAGAATCTCCTGCCCCGCCAGACCCGGATTGACCGGGGTGACATCGAAGCCCTGCGCCAGCAGGAAGCGCATCACGCCATAAGAGGGCCGCTCCGGCCTGGCCGAGGCGCCGACCAGGGCGATCCGCCTTGTTTGCGTCAATACCCGCGTCAACACCCGGCTGGTTTCGTCATTCATCACTCTTCCCCTCCAATGCCGCGCCCGCTAAGCCTTGGCGCATGAAACAAGGTCAACAAGGCTACATACTGTGCTTCCTGCTCTGCCTGTTCACCGCGTATATGTGGTACAACCCCAACCGCCCGCAGGCGGGGGATGTGGCCATGCCGCCGGGCAAACTCAACTCCCTGTCCTATACCCCCTACCGTAACGGCCAGGGCCCGATGAGCAAGGGCTTCCCCAGCCCGGCGCACATCGCCCAGGACCTGCGCCTCATCGCCACCGAGGCCAACGGCATCCGCACCTATTCCGCCATGGAGGGCACCCCGGCGATGACCGCCGCGCGCCTCGCCGCCCATACCGATATTGCCGGCCTCGCCCGCCAGGCGGGGCTTAAAATGTGGCTCGGCATCTGGCTCAGCGCCGACCCGGCCCATAATGCCGAGGAAATCGCCGCCGGCATCGCCGAGGCCAATGCCTATCCCCACACCATCACCCGGGTGGTGGTCGGCAATGAGGTGCTGCTCCGCCGCGACCTTTCGGTGCAGGACCTCATCGCCGCGATCGATACGGTGCGGGGCAAGGTGAAACAGCCCGTCGCCTATGCCGATGTCACCGATTTCTGGAAGCAGTTCCCGCAAGTGGCGCCGCATGTCGATATCGTGATGATCCACATCCTGCCCTATTGGGAGAATCAGCCGCTCAGCCTCGATGCCGCGCTCGGCAGCATCCAGTCCACCACCGACAGCTTCAAAAAACTGTTTCCCGGCAAGCAGATCTCCATCGGCGAGACCGGCTGGCCCTCGCGCGGGCGCTGGCGCGGCGCCGCCGCCCCCAGCCGTGTCAACGAGGCGGTGTACCTGCGCCGCTTCGCCGCCATCGCGGCGCATGAGGGGGTGGACTACAACATCATCGAAGCCTTCGACCAGGACTGGAAATACCAGGATGAAGGCATAGCCGGCGCCAATTGGGGCATCTGGAACGCGCATCGCGTGCTCAAATTCCCGCTCAACGGGCCGGTGACCGAGCATCCGGACTGGCCCTGGTACGCCGCCCTCGGCGCGCTGTCCGGCACGCTGCTATTCGCCGCCGTGGGGTTCCGCGACATCCGCCTGGCCGTGCCCGCCTTCGCGCTCGGCAACGGCTTCGCGCTGGCCTGCATGGGCACGCTGCCGCTGCTCTACGACCATTGGCAGGTGCTGGACGCGGTGGTGAACCTGCCGCTGCAGGCGATCTTCGCCGTTCTCGCCATCCGCCGCGCCAGCGCCGTGCGCGCGGGCATGCCGTTGCCACCGCCCATGACCGGCGCCGCCACCCTGGCCAGCCTGCGCCGCCTGCGGCTGCCGCTCGACTACCACGCCTACACCTTCATGTTCCTGGCCTCGGCCGCCATATTCGAGGCCATGCTGGTATTCGACGGCCGCTACCGCGATGCGCCGATGGCGGTGTTCATCATCCCCGCCATCGCCGTGGTGCTGCGCTTCTACACCAAGGACAGGCCGCTCCGTCCCGGCTGGGAAGAGATGCTCGCCAGCTTCGCCCTGGCCATACTGGCGCTCGCCGACACGCTGATCGAGGGCTCACAGAACCTGGATTTCATCACCTGGAACGTCGCCGCGCTGGTCATCGCCGCCCCGGTGATCATGGCGGTGGAAGGCAAAAAAGGTGTCCGCAAGCGCAAAATACGCGGTGTTTAGAACGAAGGCGGCGAGTTCGCGCTGATCAGCACCACGGCCTCGCTGCTCATATTGCGGAAGCGGTGCGGGATATCGGAGCGGAAATAATACGCATCTCCCGGGTTGAGCAGGCGTTCCTGCACCCCCACGGTCAGCGTCAGCGTGCCCGCGATCACCACGCCGCATTCCTCGCCGCCATGGCGCAGCATGGCATCGCCGGTATCGGCCCCCGGCTGATACGTCTCCTTCAGCATCTGCAAGGCGCGGTCCTTCACCCGGCGGCCAACCATGCGCATGGTGATGGCCGGGTCGTAGGAGATTTCCGTCAGTTCGCCTGCGGTGAAAAACACGTTCTCGGACGGCGAAAAATCCAGCGTGAAAAAATCCGCCAGCGAGAGCGGAATCCCATCCAGAATTTTTTTCAGCGAGGAAATGGACGGGCTGACGCGGTTCTGCTCGATCAGCGAGATCGCCCCATTGGTCACCCCCGCCCGGCGTGCGAGTTCGCGCTGGGTCAGGCCAAAAATCTGGCGCACCAGCTTCAGCCGCGTGCCGATATCTTCCGAACTTCCCTCGCTCTGCAGGGCCGCCGACATATTCCCCATTCCCACACGTTTAGAATTATTGACGATGCTGTCAGTGGAACTCCATTGCCTGCATCATAAAAGCCATGCAAGTCAAAAATATTATCCAATTATTCTTGACGGCCCCCCAGCCCGTGAGCAACACTTGGCGGCATAATCAACACGGGGATATGCGTGCAGTGGACCAGAAAGCCACCCAAATCTAACGCCTGCTCTGATGCTTGCTCATCGCCGGGCGCCTCCTCATGAGCGCCACGGGCAGCATCACCCCAGGCAGCGCCCCCCCTGCCAAAGCCGCCACTGATTCATCAGAATCATCCGTAAACGCGCGCGGCGCCATTTCCCTGCGCGGCATCACGCGCATTTTCGCGGGCTCCATCCCGGCCGTCGACCGTATCGATCTCGACATCCATCCCGGCGAGTTCTTCACCCTGCTCGGCCCCTCCGGCTGCGGCAAAACCACCTTGCTGCGCATGATCGCCGGCTTCGAGACACCCGATGCCGGGCGCATCCTCATTTCCGGGCGCGAGATGCAGGATGTTCCCCCGCATAAGCGCGCCGTCAACACCGTGTTCCAGTCCTATGCGCTGTTCCCGCATCTCAATGTCGAGCAGAATATCGGCTTCGGGCTGAAGATGCAGGGCGTCGCGCGCCCGGAGCGTAAAAAACGCGTCGATGCCATCATGGAGCTGATGCAGATCGGCGCCTTCGCCGCCCGCAATGCCGGCCAGCTCTCCGGCGGCCAGCGCCAGCGCGTCGCTTTGGCCCGCGCGCTGGTCAACGAGCCCGAGGT
>JAKBAV010000113.1 GCA_021826225.1 Pseudomonadota bacterium
CCTGGGTGACGATGGGATAGGACACGCCGTTGGTGGGGTTGAGGAAATAGGTCGGCGCGGCCTGCGAAGTGCCGGCCAGCATGGTGGCGACGCTGCTGGTCACATCCTGCTCATTGAGTCCGAACTGCGCCATGCGGTCACGATTGGCGACGACGTTGAGCTGCGGCGCGTCGGGTGCTTGCTGGATGCGCGCATCGGCGATGCCGGGAATGGCGCGCAGACGGCGCAGCAAGGTATCGGCGTATTGCCGCCCGGCCCGTTGCGCGGTCCCGGCGATCTGCACGTCGATCGGCGCGGGCGAGCCGAAATTGAGGATCTGGCTCACGATATCGGCGGGCAGGAAGGCAAAGCTGGTGCCGGGAAAATCGCGCGGCAGGCGGCGGCGCAGCTCCCGGACATAATCGGCCGTGGGGCGATGGCCCGGCTTGAGGCTGATGAAGATGTCGCCATCCTGATAGCCGATCACCCCGTCAGTGCTGTAGATCAGGTTGATCGCGCTGATCGGCAGGCCGATATTATCGACGATGCTGGCAAGCTGGCCGGGCGGGATGACCTGCCTGATCTCACGCTCGATGACACCGAATTGCGCCGAGGCACTCTCGATGCGCGTGCCAACCGGCGGACGGACATGGATGGTGATCTGCCCGGAATCCACGCTCGGGAAAAAATTGGCGCCGAGCAATGGCTCCAGCCCCAGTGAGCCGAAGGCGAAAGCCAGGAATACGGTGACGAACAGGCCGCGATGCGCCATGGCCAGCGCCAGCAGGTTGCGGTAGCCCTCGCGCAGCCGCTCGAACCCGGCCTCGAAGCCGCGCTGGAAGCGCAGGAACGGGTTGCGCGTGGCGCCGGGCGCGCCATGGACGTGCCGGCGCAGCAGGTAGGCGGCCAGGGTCGGCACCAGCGTGCGCGACAGCAGGAACGAGGCCACCATGGCGAATATCACCGCCTCGGCCATCGGCCGGAACAGGAAGCCGGCCACCCCGCCCAGCGCGAACATCGGCACGAACACGACGCAGATGCAGAGCAGCGAGACGAAAGCCGGGGTGACGATCTGCGAGGCGCCATCGAGAATGGCGGTCGGCACATCCTTGCCCTTTTCGAGATGCCAGTTGATGTTCTCGATGGTCACCGTGCCGTCATCGACGAGAATGCCGACCGCCAGAGCGAGCCCGCCCAAAGTCATGATGTTGAGGGTCTGGCCGATCGCCGCGAGTGCCGTGATGGAACACAGTACGGAAAGCGGGATGGAGGTGGCGATGATGACGGTCGAGCGCCAGGAGCCGAGAAACAGCAGGATCATCAGCGCGGTGAGGGAGGCGGCGATGAGCCCTTCACGGATCACGCCCGAGATCGCCGCCTTCACGAAGACCGACTGGTCGTTGATCAGGTTGATCTTGAAGCTGGGCGGCATGGTCGCGAGAATGCCCGGTATGGCATCCTTCACGCCCTGCACCACGGCCAGCGTGGAGCCATCGCCGGTCTTGAGCGCCGAGGTCAGCACCGCCCGCCCGCCATTGACATGCACGATGCTCTGCTGCGGCGGCGAGCCGTCGCGTACATTCGCCACGTCGCGGATGAAGATGGTGGCGCCGTTCACCGTCTTGATCGGCAGGTTATTGAGCGCGGCGATGGTGGGTGCCGCGTCGTTGAGGTTGACCGTATACTGCTTGGAGCCGATTTTGATGGTTCCGGCTGGCACGATCTGATTCTGCGCCGCGATGGCATTGGCGACATCCTGGGCCGAGAGTCCGTCGGCCCGGAGCTTGCGCGGGTTGAGGTCGACCTGCACCTGCCGCAGCTTGCCGCCATAGGAGTAGGGAACGGCGATGCCGGGAATGGTGGTGAGGGCCGGGCGCATGAAATTGAGCGTCAGGTCGAGTATCTGCTGCTCGGACAGGCCCTGGCCGGAGGTGGTAATCTGCACCACCGGCACGGTCGAGGCATCGTAATTGAGGATCAGCGGCGCCGTGGCCCCCGGCGGCATCGCCTTCAGCATGGTCTGCGAAATCGAGGTGACCTGCGCGGTCGCCGTGCGGATATCGACATTGGGCTGGAAGTAGATTTTGACGATGCCGATACCGGGCAGCGAGGTGCTCTCGATATGCTGGATATTATCGACCGTGGTGGTCAGCACGCGCTCATAGGGCGAGATGATGCGCCCGGCCATCTGGTCCGGCGAAAGGCCCGCATAGCTCCACGCCACGCCGATGACCGGGATGCCGATGGAAGGGAAAATATCCGTGGGCGTCTTCAGCGCGGCCAGCGGGCCGATGATGCAGATGGCAAGCGCCAGCACGATGAAGGTATAGGGGCGCGCGAGCGCGACGCGGACGAGCCAGATCATGGGATAAACGCCCGCATACCGGTATTTAACACGCTGTGCACTCCTTGTACCGTGTGTGCCGGAGCGTATGAGACAGTGTCACTACCCAAAATGGGAACCCTGGCATGCGTCGCCCGGCGGGGGTTCGGCATTGGAGCGCGCCCCCTGGAAAGTGCTGCGATAAATGCGCATGATACCCGGGCGCGGCGCGTGCCGGCGGAGCGAGAGAGGCCATGGAATCGGTTGATGTCATCGTGGCCGGGGCAGGTGTCATCGGCCTGGCCATTGCCCGGCAGCTGGCCCTGGCGGGGCGCGAGGTCCTGCTCCTGGAGGCGGAAGGCGCCATCGGCACCGGCATATCGTCGCGCAACAGCGAGGTCATCCATGCCGGGATTTACTACCCGCCAGGGAGCCTGATGGCGCGATGCTGCGTCGCCGGGCGCCGGGCGCTGTATGCCTATTGCCGGGAAAAGGGCATCGCCCATGCCGCCTGCGGCAAGCTCATCGTCGCCGGCACGGCGGAGGAGGCGGCGCGGCTCGGCGCCATCGCGGCGCGGGCCGCGGCCAATGGGGTGCACGATCTGCGCCGGCTCTCGGCGGCGGAAGCCCGCGCGATGGAGCCGGCCTTGCGCTGCAGCGGGGCGCTGCTCTCGCCCGCCACCGGCATTATCGACAGCCATGGCTACATGCTGGCCTTGCAAGGGGATTTGGAAGCGACGGGTGGCATGATCGCGTTGCACAGCCCGGTTGAGCGGGTTGCACCAATGGCGGAGGGTTTTAAGGTGAGCACGGGCGGGGCGGCACCCTGCACGCTGGGGTGCAGGGCTTTCATCAATGCCGCCGGGCTGGGCGCGGTGCCGCTGGCCCGCCGCATCGCTTCCTTGGCCCCGGCGCTGGTGCCGCCCGCTTATTTCGCCAAAGGCAGCTATTTCGCCATTTCCGGCCGCGCGCCATTCACGCGCCTGATCTATCCCGTGCCGGTACCGGGCGGGCTCGGCGTGCATCTCACTCTGGATCTCGGCGGCGGGGCGCGGTTCGGCCCGGATGTCGAATGGGTCGAACGCCCTGATTACGCCGTTTCGCCCGCCCGCGCCGAAGGCTTTTACGCCGCCATCCGGAAATACTGGCCGGACCTGGCCGATGGCGCGCTGCACCCGGCCTATGCCGGCATAAGGCCAAAAATCGTGCCCCCCGCGATCGCCGTGCAGGATTTTGTCATCCAGGGGCCGCATTCCCATGGTCTGGCCGGGTTGGTCAATCTGTTCGGCATTGAAAGCCCCGGGCTCACCGCCTCCCTCGCGCTGGCGGAGGCGGTGGCCGGGATGCTGGCCTGATCAGTGGACCGATCAGGCCATGTTGAAATGCTCGGCCACCGCGCCATCGGCATAGGGGAAAATCCCGGCGACGAGGGTGGTGTATTCCGGCATCGCCTTGAAGGCCTCATGCGCCGCCACCGAGGTCCAATCCACCAGCAGGATCACCTTGGCCGGATTCTCCACCCCGCCGCCGGCCCGTGCCGCCAAACAGCCATCGATGCCCAGCAGCAAGGGCAGCCCGGTATCCCGCAATGCGGCGAGCAAAGCCGCCAGCATGCCGTCTTTCACATTGATCTCAACCCGTTCGAGCACCATGGGATTACGCCGAACCCATATAGCGGCCGCCATTGCAGCTGATCGTCTGGCCGGTGATGTAGCCGGCATCCACCGAGGCCAGGTAGGCGACGGCGGCGGCCAGCTCCTCCGGCCGGCCCGGGCGCTTCATGAGCTGCTGGGCGGAATAGGCATCCACATCCACCGGCGAACCGCGCAGCATCGGCGTGTCGATGAAACCTGGCGGCACGGTGTTGGCGGTGATGCCCTTATCGGCGAATTCCACCGCGAGGGCCTTGGTCATGCCCAGCAGACCACTTTTGGCGGAGACATAATGCGCCATGCCGGGCGCGCCGGTCTGGATCGAGGAAGAGGTGATGTTGATGATCCGCCCCCAGCCCGCCGCCAGCATGTCCGGAATAACCTCTTTCAGCACCAGGAACGGGCCACGCAGGTTGATCGAGGTCATGCGGTCGAACACCTCCTCGCTCATCTCCAGAAAGGGCACGAAGCCGGTGATGCCGGCATTGTTGACGATGATGGCGATGGCCCCAAGCTTGGCCCGGGTCTGATCGGCGGCGGCTTTGATGGCGGCCTTGTCGGCGGCATTCACGGTCAGCGCCAGCGCGGTGCCACCAGCCTCGGTGATCATTTTCGCGGTCTCGGCGGCGCCTTCGCCGTTCAAGTCCCAGATCGCGACCGCCGCCTCATCCTCGGCCAGGCGTATGGCGCAGGCCCGGCCGATGCCCGACCCGCCGCCCGTGACAACCGCCACTTTCCCCTTCAACGTCTTCCTCGCCATTATTTTACTCCTCCCTCTGCGCCTTCCGGCCTTTGCTAACGACCATGATAGCACGTACTATAATTGATTTGGCACGCTTGAACAGGCTAGGCACGCAGCATGACGCCTTATGACGATTCCGCCTTCATCGACCACGCGCCGGGCGATGCCACAGCCCTGCCCATTCCCGCCCATGGCGCGGCCTTGCACGCCGCCGGGACCGGCTTCCTCACGGATGCTTTCCGCGCCTTCGGCTCGCTGGCGGCGGATAACCGCGTCACCGCCATCACCCGGTTCGAGCCCTGCACCGTCGGCAGTACGGGCGAGAAATATTTCCTCTCGGTGGTCTATGCGCGGGATGAGCCGCATCTGCCGCGCGACCTGTTCGTAAAATTCTCCCGCGATTTCCGCGATGCCTTCCGTGACCGCCGGCGCGGCGAGCTGGAGGCTGAAATACGTCTGGCCGAGCTCTCCCGCCTGCCGGCTTTTCCCATCGCCGTGCCGCGCGCCTGCTTCGCCGATTTTCATGCCGCCTCCGGTACCGGCATGATCATCTCCGAACGCATAGATTTCGGCGCGGGCGGCATAGAGCCCCTGCATCCGAAATGCATGGACCATCTGCTGGACCGGCCGCTGGAACATTACCGCGCCATCGTCACCGCGCTCGCCCGGCTCGCCGGCGCGCATAAAGCCGGGCAGCTCTCGCCCCAGGCCGAGGTGCTGTTTCCCTTCGATGCCGATGCGGTGGCGCGCGAGGATCCCATAGGGCTGGATGAGGCGGGGTTGCGTGACCGCGTGGCAAAGTTCGGGGAATTCGCGCGGCTTTATCCGCAGCTTCTGCCCGCGCATCTCGCCACGCCGGAATTCATCGCGCAATTCGGGCATGATGCCCTGCGTTTCCTGCGCCACGAGAGCACCGTGAAGCGCTACCTGCACGCGAACCCGGATTTTATCGCGCTGAACCATTTCAACGCGCATATCGACAATGCCTGGTTCTGGCGCGATGCCGGCGGCGTGCTGCAATGCGGCCTGCTCGACTGGCAGCGCGCGCGCCAGATGAATGTTGCCTATGCGTTATGGGGCGGGTTGTGCGGCGCCAGCCTGGATGTGTGGAACAACCATCTTGCTGAGCTTCTGAGCCTGTTCATCGATGAATTCCACGCCCATGGCGGACCGCTTCTCGACCGCGCCGAACTGACGCTCACCCTCAACCTCTATGCCGCGATGATCGGCCTCGCCGGACTCATCAACGCCCCTTATCTCGTGCTGTTCCGCCTGCCGGAAGCCGCCACGGCCACCGGCCCGCTGGACCCGGTGTTTCGCAAACAGGAATCTGCCCGCAGCTTCCTGCATATCTTCACGATTTTCCTCAATTTATGGCAGGCGCATGATTTCGGCGCCAGCCTGGACCTGGTGCTGGCGCGTCAACGTGGGTGATCAGGCCACCAGCCGCCC
>JAKBAV010000114.1 GCA_021826225.1 Pseudomonadota bacterium
GATGGCGTGTCCATCCGCGCAGTGTCCAGACAATAAAAATCAACACAAGGGAAGCCAGAAAAAGTAAAACCAAGATGACGTCAAACGCTGCCTGAAATAGGGCGTTCACGGCTGTCAGATAGCCATCACCCGGGCTGGGAGGGTCCCTGACATTATCCGCTGTCATAAATGATATGAGTTTTGTGGCACCCGGAAGCAAAACCAAAACATCCGCGAGAAAAAGCCATAATGCCGCGGTAACCTGCCAGGGCCAACCCGGCTTCATTGCTTCTTCCGCGCTCATATCGCCTTAATTGACATCATCTATTTGCCCTCGCGGGAATCAGGCTCGGCCGTTGCGCGCAGCGTGTTCCAGATGTCTGATATTGTCAATTCATTGCGGCACCACCAGCCCGGGCCATGGAACAAACTGCTCCATTGCGGTCGAAGCTGCCAACAGTTTCAACCCGCCACAATGCCAATGAAGAGGCCGTGTAAAAAATTCAAAACCGCCAGAGCATCATGGTGTTATGCGGAGGCTCCTTGAACATTACATATAGATGCCGCCATTGACGTTCATCTCCAGCCCCGTGATGTAACTGGCCTTGTCCGAGCACAGGAACTCGCAAGCGCCCGCTATATCCTCGGGTGTGCCGGCACGGGCGATGGGAATATGCTGGGCCATCACATCGAGCGGCGGCACCTCGCCATCGGCCACACCCTGGCGTGCCAAAGGCGTATCGACCAGCGATGGCGGGATGGTGTTGCTGGTGATGCCGTGCTTCGCCAGTTCGCGCGCCAGCGCCTTGGTCAGCCCGATCACCCCGCCTTTCGCCGCCACGTAATCGGCGCGGTCGGGAGCGCCCCATTGCCCGGCATTGGAGGAGATGGTGACGATACGGCCCCATTTTGCCGCGATCATATCCGGCACCGCCGCCTGGATGGTGTGGAACACGCCGGTCAGGCAGACATCCATCATGCGCTGCCAGGTCGCCAGCGGCATGGTCACGAAATCCACCGATTTGGAATAGCCGGCATTGGCGATGACGATGCTGATGGGCCCAAGCTCGCGCCGCACCTGGTCGTAGGCCGCGTCAATTTCGGCGCGGTTCGCTACATCGGCCCTCAGGGCGAGCACCTTGCCGCCCTTGGCGCGGATGGCCGCGCTCTCGCGCGCCAGAAGCTCGTCCTGCAGATCCAGCATGGCGACCGGATGGCCGCTGGCGGCAAAAGCCTGGCAGATGCCAAGGCCCATGCCGGAAGCGCCGCCGGTGACGACGACGACACGTTTCTCGTTACGATTCTGGCTCATGCCGCTCACCGCGGTGCCAGCGTAAGCTGCAGCTTTTCCAGCCCGCGAATGATGAAGCTCGGCTCATAGTCGAACTGGTTATGGCCGCGCGGGCCGTGCACCTTTGCGTCGAAATCGATCTGTGAGGTCTGCTCGAAAAGCTTCTCGAACACGATGCGCGCTTCAACACGCGCCAGCGGATTGCCGATGCACACATGCGCGCCGCGCCCGAATGCCAGGTTCTCT
This sequence comes from Pseudomonadota bacterium, assembly GCA_021826225.1. Lineage (GTDB taxonomy): Bacteria > Pseudomonadota > Alphaproteobacteria > Acetobacterales > Acetobacteraceae > Acidocella. The sequence continues at coordinate 1,517 of JAKBAV010000114.1, forward strand.
TTAATCTTCGGGCGGTTGAGCACGAATTCCCGCGGGTTTTCCCAACGCCGGGGGTCGCGATTGGCGGCGGCCAGGGCCACCATCACCTTGGTGCCGATGGGAATTTCCACCCCGCCGACCGTGGTCGCCTTGCGGGCGAGGCGCGCGGTCATCTTGGTCGAGCCTTCCAGGCGCAGCACTTCTTCGAGGAATGCCGGCAGCAGCGACGGATCGGCGCGCAATTGCGCCTGCAGCCCCGGGACTTCGATGAGGAAGCGCATGGCGTTGCCCAGCAGCTTCGCCGTGGTGTCCTGCCCGGCGCCGAACAGGAAGGTCGAGAGGCGGACCAGCTCGGCGATGTCCGGGCTCGTGCCATCCGGATAGCTCGCGGTTGCCAGCTCGGTCAGCACATCCCCGCGCGGGTTCTGCTTGCGATCGATGAGATAATTCACGAAAAACCCGGCCATGATGGCGAGCGGCTGCTGCGATTCATCGCGCACGGCGGAATCGAGCGCGCCCGGCGGCGGGCCGGCGGCGATCACCTCCATGAAATGATCGCGGTCGGCATCGGGCACACCGAGCAGGTCAGCGACCACCAGCGTGGCAAACGGCACCGCGATATCCTTGATGAGTTCGCAGCCACCGGCGGCCACGGCATTACTCACCAGCCGGGCGGCCAGGCCCGACATATAAGCCTCATTGGCTTTGAGCCGCGAGGGCGTGAACAGCCGGCTCAGCAATGCGCGTGAATTGTAATGCGCCTTGTCATCACGCGCGACCAGCAGGTCCGCACCGAGAAACTTGTCACGATTAGCCTCGATCAGCGGCGTCAGGTCATCGCCCGCAACCGCGAAAGGCAGCGGCCAGGCAGGACCGCCTGTGGCCACAACGGAAGAAAAATCCACCGTATTATTCAGCACTTCCAGCGATTCGGCGAAGCCGGTCACGACAAAAATATCGCGCCCAGGCAGGCGGTATATGGGCCCTTTATCGCGCAGCGCCTCGAAATACTGGTACGGGTCCAGCAGGATGGAATGATCGGAAAAATAATCGCGGTCCGCGAGGTCGATATCGGCAACGTCATTCATGGTGTTTCTCCAAACGGCTTGATCTTAATTTTCGTCGGCGATGCTCAGGCGCAGACCGTCGCGCGCCTCGGTCAGCAATATCTGGCAGGATAGGCGGGATAGAGCGGTGCGCCGGGCAACGCCGTCGAGCAGCTCGTTCTCATCGTCGCTCATATCATCCAGCATGCCGGCGCATTCCGGCGCGACATAGACATGGCAGGTGGCGCAGGAGCACAAGCCGCCGCACAGGGCGAGCAGCCCGTCCACCCCGGCATCGCGTATGGCGACCATGGCGGTGGTATTGGCATCGGCGTTGATTTCATGGACATCGCCCTGAGGGCTCGTGACAATCAGTTGCGGCATGGTCCGGCGCTTGCTCCAAATTCGTGTTGTCGTTGATGTTCGTGGTGACGTTTAGAAACCCTCTACCCTTGCGGGCGGCGCACAGGCTACAGGTGAGACATGAAGATCAAGCCGATGAAACAGACTCCCGAAGAACTGTGCGACACTGTGGCGCATATACCTGCCGCACCCGCGACGTCAAGTATAACTGACCCCCGCGCCAAAAAATCGGGCGAAGCCCTGCGCGCCGCGATGCTCGCCTTGCTGGAGCGCAAGCCGCTGGAGCAGATCACCATACGTGAGATCGCCCTGGAGGCCGGGGTGCATTATGCCACCTTCTTCCGTCACCACCCGACCAAGGAGGCGTTGCTCGACGATGTCGCCGCCGACCAGATCGTGCGGCTGGTGGCGCTGACCATGCCGGTTCTGGAAACCGCCGACAGCCATGCCTCGTTTCGTGCTCTGGCGAATTATGTGAACGAGCATCGCGCCTTATGGACCACCCTGCTCACGGGCGGCGCCGCTGGGGCGATGCGTGCGGAATGGTTGCGCGTGTCCAAGGAGGTCGCGGTGGAGCGGGCTCCGCGGGAAGGCTGGCTACCTGTGGAACTGGCCGTGAGCTGCACGGTCAGCCTGATCGTGGAGACCATATCCTGGTGGCTCGCGCAGCCGCACGGCAGCCATTCGGTCATGCAGATGGCGCAATATATGGAGCGGCTGGTCTCCGCCGCCTCGGCCGTGGCCGAAGGCGGCGGGTCGGGGCGCGGCGAGGCGATGTTTTGAGCGAAACATCCGCGCTGGCGCCGCGCCGCTACAAGAGCTTCGATGAAACCCATCAGCTGCTCATCGAAACCGCCGTGAAGCTGATCGCCGAACGCGGCGTGGATGCCCTCTCGCTCTCGGCCCTGGCGCGCGAGGCGGCGGTCAACCGCACCACGGTCTATTACCATTTCAAGGATCGCGACGCGCTGGTGCAGGCCGTGAAACTCTGGTCCTCGGCGCAGATCGTGCGGGCCTTCCAGCCCGAGCGGCCGCAACCCGAGCGTATCGACCACATCACCAGCTTCGTGCTCGCCAACCCTGCGCTGATGCGGCTCTGGCTCGAGGATTTCATCGCCCCCGGCGACATGCGCGAGAGCTACCCGCATTGGGACGCGCTGGTGGCCGGCATCGCCCGCAGCTTCGCCGAACAGCGCCCGGATGAGGAGGTCGATGCCGAAATCTATTGCGTGCTGCTGCTGAGCGCCGCCCTGGTCGGCCCGCTTGTATTCCGCAACCGGGTAAGCCCGGCGGCCGGCAACCACGAGATCATCGGCCGCTTCCGCAAGGAACAGCAGCGGGCGCTGGCGCGCGATGGGCTGCTGGAGCCTGAGGCATAGATTTACAACAATATTGTTGTAAATCTATGCCGGAACGCTTATATTATCCGGCAATGAACAAGCCGGAGGAACCATGAACAACATTGCGCCATTTGCGCCGGTATCGGCTGAGAGCCTCGCCTGGCTCGGCACCGGCCCGATCCCCGCCGCGCCCTATTACGATCCCGCCTGGTACGCGCTGGAGCGCGAGGCGGTGTTCAAGCGCAGCTGGTTGCAAATCGGCCATGTATGCGAGCTGCCTGAACCCGGCAGTTTCATCCGGCGTGAGCTGGAAGTGGTGGATGCCTCCGTGCTGGTGGTGCGCGGGCGCGATGGCCAGATCCGGGCCTTTCATAATGTCTGCACCCATCGCGGCACGCAGCTTGTTGCCGAGGCCGAGGGCAAGCAGGGCAATTTCAGCTGCCCCTATCACCGCTGGAGTTTCGCGCTGGATGGCCGGCTGCTCTCGGCGCCGGATTTCGAGCGTTTCGGCCTGACGAAGGAAGAATGCACCCTGCCTGGCATCGCCCTGGAAATCTGCGGCGGGCTGATCTTCATCAACTTCGCGCCAGCACAGAGCCTTGCCGAGGAGCTGGGCGATTTCGCCGCGCGGCTGGAGCAGTTTCCCTGCGCCAGTGCCACGAATTTCTCGGAATATGTCTACGAGATCGAGGGTAACTGGAAGCTCACCTACGATAATTTCCAGGAGAATTATCACCTGCGCTTCATCCATCCGCGCTCCGGCGCGGCCGCGGCGGGGGAGGAGAACCCGTTCGGCTATCCGGTGAAATACGAGTTCCAGGGGCCGCACCGTGCCCAGACCATCTGGTCCAACCCCAACGCCCGGCCAACCCCCGTGCAGGCGGCATCCTTCGGCAGGCTGGGCGCCCTCGCCATGGCGGATGGGCTGGTGGGGCCGACAGCGCGGGACTACCTGGCGCTGTTCCCGAATTTCTTCGTCATCGGTTCGCCCGGCCAGCCATTCTCGCACACCATCTGGCCGCTCGGGCCGCACCGCTCGCGCGGTGTCATCCGGCTGTACTGGAAGGGCGAGGATGACAGCGCCAGCCGCCGCTATGCCCGCGAATATAGCATGGCCAGCGCGCGCGACATCCATGCCGAGGACCGCAATGTGATCGAGGCCGGCCAGCGCGGGCTGAACAGCGGCGCGCTGCGACACATCCATTTTCAGACGCAGGAAGCGCTGTGCCGGCATTTCTTCAACAATGTGAGCGCGCGGGTGGAGGCCTATAAGGCCGAACAGACAGCCCGCCCGGGAGTACCGGCATGAGCGCGCTCTTGCCCGAGGGCTTTACCGCCCTGGAAGCTTTCGTGGAAAAATGGTCGGTCTCCGGCACGGCGGCACGGGCCGCCCGGCGCGGGGAGAGCACGCAAGCGGAGCGCGAGGCATTTTACGCCGCCGCCAGAGACCTGCTCACCCCGGCTCTGGCACAACTCGACAGCAAGCCCCTGCCCGCCCTCGATGCCGCGGAAAAACGCCTGCTGGATATGATGCTGAGCCTGGCGCATGTCGCCCTCGCCGTGGAAGGGCTGGGCGATGACGAGCCGCGCCACGCCACCATGCGCGAGCACATGCGAATCACCCGCAGCCCCGCCGGAATATAAAAAGCCGGGCCACCAGGCCCGGCTTCACATAATTACGCAATCCCGCGGATACTTACGCGAAGGGCTCTTCGCCTTCGAGCTTGGTGCGGATCATCATGCGGCCGCAGGCCGGGTCATAGGTTTCGGCGCGGTGCATGGTGCCGGTATTGTCCCAGATGATCATATCACCCACCGACCA
>JAKBAV010000115.1 GCA_021826225.1 Pseudomonadota bacterium
GCTGATGATGCGCGGGTCGAAGGTGATACGGACCGACTCGGCATGGCCGGTGGTCCCGGTCGAGACCATTTCATAATGCGCCGTCGCCGCATTGCCGCCCGTATACCCGGCCACGACCTGACGCACCCCTTCCACATGCTCGAATACACCTTGCATGCCCCAGAAGCAGCCACCCGAGAGAATGGCGACCTCCGCCGGGGCGTTCACAGGTGGATCATATGCCGGCGCCGGTGCCGCGGCGGCGGCTGTTGCGCTGAGGGCGAGTGCCAGTGCCGTGGCGCATAGACTCTTCATCAAATCCTCGCTTTGCTGCGGCCTGGTGCCGCGCCTATACTATATGCACCATATCTGGCGCCATTGCGCGCCCGCGGACAAGGAGAATCACATGAGCTCAGTTGCCGAGACGGTCTTTCCCGTCAGCCATAGCGATGAGGAATGGCGCCGCCGGCTCACCCCGGAACAATATGCCGTGCTGCGCGGGCACGGCACGGAGCAACCCGGGAGCTGCGCCCTGAACCATGAAAAGCGGGCGGGGCAGTTCTCCTGCGCCGGCTGCGGCCAGGTATTGTTCATCGGCGGCACCAAATTCGAAAGCGGCACGGGCTGGCCAAGCTTCAACACCCCGGTGGAAGGCGCTGTCGGCACCACGCTGGACCGCAGCCATGGCATGATCCGCATGGAGGTGCATTGCAACAGCTGCGGCGGGCATCTCGGCCACGTGTTTCAGGACGGCCCGCCCCCCAGCGGCCTGCGCTATTGCATCAATGGCGTGGCGATGGTGTTCGCGCCCGCCTGATCCGCCTGACACCCTGGAGCGCTTACCAAACGGCGCCTTCAACCAAAATGCCTTCAACAAAAAACCTGCCCCGGTCGCCCAGGGCAGGTTTTTTACGCCGTTATGGCGATGATGAGACGGGTGGCTTAGCCGACAATACCCACGCCATTCGCACCCGCGAAAAGCTGGACAGTGTGGACGCCGGCGAGCTCGGAGGCGGTCAGGCCCTTGAGCAGGATCGTGGTGTTATCGCTGAGCTTGATGTCGAACTGCAGGTTGGTCGTGCCGGTGTTGAACTGATCCGCCGCGAAACCGGTGATCGTCGCCAGCCCCAACCCGCCAAGGCCATTGCCGAGCAGAATGGTGGAGCGCGAGTCGATGAAGTTATAGATGCTGATCGCGCCACCGCCGACCGGCGCGCCGGCCACCGTACCGCTATTGATGACGTAGTTGTTGAAGGTGGCGTTGGTGGAGCCGAAGATGGTCTCGCCACCCGGCACGTTGCCAATATCGAATGACTGGCCGCCGCTGCCTTGCGTGCTGATCACGCCGCTCACCGCCGGATTGCCGGCAATGCCGGGATATTGCAGCCCCGCGTAGAAACCGTTGGCGCCCGTGGTGGAGGTGGCCACCAGCGTCTCGTTGCCGCTGCCCTGGAACAGCGAGTTGGCCACCGAGGATTGGGCCTCCAGAAAATCGCCGGAACCAGCGCCGACCAGCGTGACCGCGCCCGAGCCGCCGACCAGCGAGTTGCTGCCCGAAGCGCCGCCGACGAAAAAGCCGCCGCCCGCGCCGCCGGATACCGTCACCTTGGTTGAAGAGGTCTGGCCGTTGAAATTGCCGATGTGAATGGTGGCGGCCACCGAAGAGTTATTCGTGAAGTGCAGCGTGCCACCAGCATTGGAGCTGTCCCAGTAGAAGTTGGTGGTCGCGGAGCCTTCAGCCACGATATTGGCGTTGGCACCAAAATCCTGGAGCGTGCCATTGCCGAGCACGGTAACATAATCGCTACCCTGGCCGACCATGTTGATGCTGTCAGTACCGGCTGAATAGATCGTCTCGGCATTCAGGGTCGGCAGCAGGCTCTGCAGCGTGATGGAGTCGGCGCCGCCGAGCAGGTCGATTACGCCGGCGCCGGGGTTCACAACCGAGTAGTTGACATTGCTGCCCAAGCCGAACACGGCTTTGGTGGTGGTGCCGACGCCGGTGAGCGTGACGTCGCCCGGGATCTGCACCAGCACATCGGTGGTGCCGGAGGTCACGCTGGCATTATAGGTACCGCCCGCGGCCGCGCTGATGCTGCCGGAACTGACATTGGTGAAATCCTCGAACTTCGCGCCGCCACCGGGCGTGCCGGCCACGACGATGCCGCCGGCGGGCGAGGCAAGATCGTTGTTCTGGAAGTCATTGGCGCCGCTCACCAGGCCTTGATAAATCGTGCCCAGATAGGTCTGCAGTATGCCGTTGAACGAGGTGGAGTCGGTTGCCGAGCCGAACAGCAAGGAGGATGGAACCGTCAGCAGACCTGTGTGGCCATTAAAACCGCCACCAACCGTTAATTGTGTCGTCGCACTCATTACTAACCCCTATGTCATCCACCGTTAAGATGAGCTTTACCGCTGCACTGCGGTAGAATCAAGAAAAAAGATGTTGGCAGAAATCTCGAAGATTATTCTAATATATGACTAGTAATTCGTTATATTGATATAAATATATTAATAAGAATATTTGTAATATTTAAGATTATTCTGGTATATAATTCCTATATTAAAAGACATCAAAAAATCTTTTTTTGTTTATAGTATCAATATAAATAGAAATATATCTTTTTTGTGGTGCCGTCTGTGGCCCCCGCCCGATTCATCCGCATCGTGAGGGCAGCGGGGCGGAGCGGGCTCCGAATCAAAACATCGTTACCAGGACGCGACCCCGCATATTCACGAATCAGTAACACGCCGGAACTTTCTATTCTCCGGATAGATCCTTCCGCCGCCTATCCAACTCCTCGTTGTACCGGCGCAGCGCATATTGCTCGGTCAGCAGGCCCAGTATCTGGCGCGAATCGGGGCCATCGAGCACGGCCAGCGCATCGGCCTGGGCGGCTTCGAAGGCCGCCAGCGCCTCCTTCACGTTCATCCCCGGCAACAGGAACTGGCCCTGCAGATGCAGAATCGACTCCACCACGCCTTCGCCGGGGTGCGAGGCCGCCTCGGCCGGGTAGGCGATGCCGGCATAACGCCCGGCCTCATCGGTCACCACAACGCGATGCGTGGAGCCCAGCGGCACGTCCTGGCGGAAAGCCTCCAGGCTGGACTGGGTGCGGACGGTCAGTGAAACCGGGCGCATCATCCGCCCCACGGTGAGGATCCTGATCCAGCCGACATCCACGGCCGAGCGGATCTGCTCGCCGCGCAGATGGAACCGCCAGGTCGCGAAGGAATAGCCGAACAGCCGGCGCACGGTGATGGTGGCGGCGATGGCGGCGGCCAGCACGGCCATGGTTACGGCGAAATTCGCGGTGCTCTCCAGCGCCAGGAAGGTCATGGTGAGCGGCCCGCCGACAATGGCCGCCGCCAGCCCGCTCATGCCGACCACCGCGTAAAGCCCGGCTGGCATAGGGGTGACAAAGGGCATGATGCCGACAATGCCGGCGAACACCTTGCCGAACAGGGCGCCGAGAAACAGCGAGGCAAAGAACAGGCCGCCGCGGAATCCCGCCCCGATGGAAAAAGCCGAGGCAATGGACTTCGCGATGAGGATGCCGAGCACGACCAGGAAGGGGAAGGACACATTTATATAGGCATGCAGCGCCGAATGGCCGGAGGACATGGCTTTGGGCGTAACGCAGCCCAGCAGCCCCACCACCAGCCCGCCGAGCAGAGGCCGCGCCCAGAGCGGTATGCCGCTCCGCCGGAACGCCGCCTCGATGGCGGTGACCCCGCGCATGATGGCGATACCGGCAAGGCCGCACGCCACACCCTCTATGATGATGAGAGCATAGGCATCATGCGGCACGCTGCTCGGCAGGTCGACGATGAGCGGCGGCGAGGCCATGCCGGAAATCTGCACCGTGAGCGTGCCGGCCAGTGCTGCGATGACCACAAAGGACAAAGTGCCGATGGAATACACGCCGATGACCAGCTCGATGCCGTAAAACGCGCCGCAGAGCGGGGCGTTGAAGGCGCCGCCAATGGCCGCCGCCGCGCCGCAGCCCACCAGCACGCGCAAATCATTGCGCCGCAACCGCAATTTCTGCCCGGCCCAGGAGGCCAGGCCCGCGCCGAGCTGAGCATAGCCCGCCTCCATCCCCACCGAGGCGCCGACACCGTTGGACCACGCCGTCTGCGCCGCGACGATGAGCGAATCCTTGAGCGACATCCGCCCGCCATACATGGCATTGGCCTCGATCGGGTCGACCAGATTATTCGGGCGCAACCGGGTGAGCGCCCAGAGCGAGAGGCCGAGCGCCAAGCCACCCAGCGCCGGCACCAGAATGACACGCCGCGGGTCGAGCAAGGGCGATTCCGACAGCCCCAGCCCGCCGGACAGAGCAAAAAGCGCCGTATGCATCGAGGTCGTCACCGTGTTGATGACGACAACGCCGAGACCGCCCGCCACGCCGACAATGGCGGAAAGCGCAGCCAGCCATACCTCGTCCACCCGCATCATAACGCGCAGGGCCGGCAAAATGGCGGCGAAGGTTTTGTTCTCGCTCACGCGCTCACTGTTGCCATGGCGCGGCGTGGGCTAACAAGCCGCAATGTCCGTATTTTCCGCCACCCCGCCGCCTTTGCGCGATATCATCACCAGTTTCAACCTGCGGGCGGATAAATCGCTCGGCCAGCATTTTCTGCTGGAGCCCGGCCTGCTCGGGCGCATCGCCGCGGCGGCGGGAGATCTCGCCGGGCTGAACGTGGTGGAAATCGGCCCCGGGCCAGGCGGGCTGACACGCGCGCTGCTGGAAACGCAGGCCGCCCATGTCACCGCCATCGAATACGACCCGCGCGCCGTGGCGGCGATCACCGCGCTGGCCAGCTTAACCGACCGGCTCACGATCATCCAGGGCGATGCGTTGCAGGTGGATATTCCCACCGCCATCCCGGCCCCGCGCGCGATCGTCGCCAACCTGCCCTATAATATCGGCACGCCACTGCTGGTGCGCTGGCTGCATGAGGCCGCCGCCTATCGCTCGATGACGCTGATGTTCCAGCAGGAAGTCGCCGAGCGCATCGCGGCGGCGCCGGCTACCAGCGCCTATGGCCGGATTTCCGTGTTGAGCCAGTGGCTGTGCGAGGTGGATATGCAGATGCACATCCCGGCCAGCGCCTTCGCCCCGCCGCCCAAAGTGGATTCGGCGCTGGTGCGGCTGGTGCCGCGCGCGGTTCAGCCCCTCCTTGCGGAAATCCGCGCGATGGAGCGGCTCACGGCGGCGGCCTTCGGGCAGCGGCGCAAAATGCTGCGCGGGTCGCTGAAAGGGCTGGGCGGCACGGCGCTGCTGGACGCGGCCGGCATCGACCCCTCCCGCCGGGCGGAGACGCTGCATGTCGCGGAATTCGAAACGCTGATGCGGGCAATGCTGGCGCGCGGCGGATAACGCGCCGCTACTCCCCCACCAGCGCCTTGCCGAACTCCACCGCATCGAACTCGCGCAAATCGCCAATCTGCTCGCCCGTCCCCACCGCATGGATCGGGAGCGAAAACTTTTCCGCCAGCGCCACCACGATGCCGCCGCGCGCCGAACCATCCAGCTTGGTCACCACCAGCCCGGTCAGCTCGACCATCTCCTTGAAAATCCCCACCTGTGTCACCGCATTCTGCCCGGTGGTCGCATCCAGCGTGAGCAGGGTGGCGTGCGGCGCGGTGGGGTCCTGCTTACGCAGCACGCGGATGATCTTGCGCAGCTCTTCCATCAGCGCCGTTTTATTATGCAGCCGCCCGGCGGTATCGATCATCAGCACATCCACGCCGGATTTGCGCGCGCGCGCGAGCGCGTCATGCGCCAGGGAGGCAGGGTCGGTATTGGCCGGGGCGGTAACCACCTCCACCCCGGAGCGCGCGCCCCAGACCTGCAACTGCTCCACCGCCGCGGCACGGAACGTATCTCCCGCCGCCAGCATGCAGCTCAGCCCGTCCTGCCGGTAGCGTGCCGCCAGCTTGCCTA
>JAKBAV010000116.1 GCA_021826225.1 Pseudomonadota bacterium
CCGCGCACCAGATGGCGCGCCGCGCCGAAATCTACGACATCCACATCCAGGGCGGCTGCGCCGGTTCCGGGCTCGAGCTGGCGGCCTTCGCCGGGCGGCTCACGGCGGCGCCGGATGCCTGGTTCCAGCTGCCGGAAACCGCCATGGGCATCCTGCCCGGCTTCGGCGGCTGTGTTTCAGTGCCGCGCCGCATCGGCCGCCAGCGCGCCGCCGCCCTCATGCTTTCCGGCAAACGCATCAATGCCGCCCTGGCGCTAGGCTGGGGACTCATCGACGCGATCATAAACGAGCCGCCCGCCGATCCAGCAGGCGCGCACCAGCCGGGCTGACAGATTATCCCGCGCCACCCGCCACGGCCGGTCCAGCAAGCATAAATCCGCCGCCTTCCCCGCCGCTATCTGTCGCGTCACACCAAGATCAGCCGGATCAGCCAAAAACAGCGCCAGCGCCTGTTCCGAAGTCAGCGCCTCCGCCGCCCCGAGTATCTGGCCATGGGCGGTGCGCCGCGACACCGCCGCCGCCATCGCCGCCCAGGGGTCGGCCGCGCCAAACGGTGTGTCCGTGCCGCCGGCCATGGCAACCCCCGCAACGCTGAACCCGCGCAGCCGGTATAGATACGGCCAGTCCCCGGACGGGATATCGGCCAGGTAGGCATCGCCCCGCTCGGCCACGAAATTCGGCTGCACCACCACCGCAAGGCCGAGGTCAAAAATCTCCCGGAGCTGCTCATCCGGCGTCACCGAGGCATGCTCGATCCGGTCACCCGGCCGCACCCCGGCCTCGCGCAGCGCCGCCAGGGTGAACACCAATTCGGTCACGGTCACGCAATGCACCGCCACGGCGCGGCCCCGCCCATGCGCCGCGCCGATCAGCGCCACCACCGCGCCGAAATCCGGCAGATACGCCTCGTGCAGATGTAGCTTCACCGGCCCCAGCGCCAGCCCCGGCGCCAACCCGTCGCGCCCCAGCGCCAGCATGCCCGCCAGCACGACCGATTGCGGCAGCGCGCCGCTTGCCCGCGCATGGGCAAAATGCCGCGCGGCGTCGTCATCATTGCCTGGGTTCATATCGGTGATGCCGGTCACGCCGTAACGCGCGTAGCTTGCCCCCACGGCCGTAAAGGCGGGCGGCGTGCTGCCCAGCGTGCGCCGCACCCAGCCATCGTCATCGAACAACTGCCCGCGCCGCCGGTCCAGCCCGGCTGGCACCGGCCCACCAGCCGCCAGCAAAACCTCCAGCCCGGCACTATTGAAAATCCACAACCGCCCGGAGCGATGCTGCACCCGCACCGGCCGCTGCGGCGCCACGCGGTCCAGCCAGCGCCGGTCGATCAACCCGCCGGTGACACTCTCATGATACCCCACCCCGCGCAGCCAGCCCGCACCGGCACGCCCCAGCACCGCCGCCAGCGCCGCCGCATCCGCCACCTCCGGCGGGCCGCATCTAACGGAGTCCATGGCGGCGGCGGTTGCGGCGACATGCGCGTGATGGTCATGCAGGCCCGGGAGCAGCAGCCCGCCACCCGCCTCGATGACATGTTCCCCGGCGCCGGGCGCCAGAATGCCGATCTCCGCAACCAGGCCGGCCCGGATGCGGAGATCGATCGTTCTTCCGTCCAATAATTCAGCGCGGCGAAGCAGCAGCGCGTCGGGCACGAAGCTCAGCTCGTGGCGAGCAGGCGCCGGACCTCGCGGCGGAGCAGCTTGCCCATCTCGTTATAGGGCAGGGTTTCCACCACCAGAATCCGCTCCGGCACGCGCGAGGAGCGCAAACGGTCACGGATCAGCGTCTTGATTTCATGCTCGCCCGGATGCTCGCCCTTCAGCGCGATCACCACGGCCACCGCCTCGCCCCATTCGGCCGAGGGCACGCCCACGGCGGCGCAATCGGCAATGGCGGGATGCGTCAGCAGCACATCCTCGATCTCGCCGGGGGAAATATTCTCGCCGCCGCGCACGATCACGTCATCCGCCCGGCCGGAGAGGAACAGATAGCCTTCTTCGTCGAGATAGCCGGCATCCCGGGTCGGGAACCAGCCGCCTTTGATCAGCGCGCTGCGCTCGCGATACTCGCCGGAAACCTGGTCGCCGCGCACATAAATCTCGCCAGCCACGCCCGGCGGCAGCACATTGCCATCCTCATCGCGGATTTCGAGCTCGATGCTCGGCAGCGGCTTGCCCACGGAAGCCAGACGCGCCCGCACCTTGGGATCATCCGAGCGATGCGCGGCGCGGTGCTCATCGGGTCCCAGCAGCGCCACGGTGGAGCTGGTCTCTGTCAGGCCATAGGCGTTGGTGAAATTGCAATGCGGGAAAAGTTCCAGCGCCCGGGTGATCAGCTCCAACGGCATGCGCCCGCCGCCATAGGCAATCGAGCGCAGGCTGGAGAGGTCCGGCGCATCGCTGCCATCGCCGAGCGTCTCGATAATGCGCGACAGCATGGTCGGCACCACCAGGGCATTGGTCGCCTTTTCCTTCGCCGCCAGCTCGATCCACGCCTTCGGATCGAAAGCCGGGAGCAGGACGATGCGCCGCAACGCATAGATATTGCTGAGCAGCCCGGCGATGCCGGCGATATGGTAAGGCGGCACGCTCATCAGCGCCGCGTCATCCTCCTCGGCGGCACCGAACTCGACGGCACCGAAAATATAGGAGGCCAGATTGGCATGGCGCAAAATCGCCGCTTTCGGCGCCGCCGTGGTGCCGCTGGTGAACAGCTGCACGGCCACGCTCTCACCCTCGCCGGCCTCGCGCTCCGGCACCGCCGCCGCTTCCGCCGCCGCCACGAAATCAGCCCGCGCGAACACCTTATGCGAAGATTCCGGCGCCAGTTTTTGCACCCGCGCGACATCGCCAATAATGAACGCCGGCTCGATGCGGAGCAAAAGCGCTGCCAGATCGGCATCCGCGAGGCGATAATTCAGCGGGCAATACGGCAAGGTGGCCAGCGCCGCCCCGATGAGCGCAATCGGCGCCGCCTCGCTGCCCGTATCCAGCAGCGCGACATGGCTGCAGCCGCTCCTGGTAATCTCGGCCGCCGCGCCCGTCGCGGCCGCCCAGAGCTCGGCATAGGTCCAGTTGCGGCCGTCGCACGTCAGACCCACGCGGTCCGGCGCGGCATCGGCCGCCATTTTCAGAAGCAGCGAGATGTCCACTTATATATCCTCAGTCGGAAGAAGGCAGCGGCTTGGCGTCTTTCAACTGCAACGCGGCGCCGTCGAAGGCCAGAGAACCGGCGCCGGGCTTGATGCACAGCACTTCAAGCGTGCCGGCGGCATCGGTATAGCGCTTGCCCATTTTGGTACCCTCGGCGAAAGCCGGGTCGATGTCGCCCTTCTCACCGCGTTCCGCCACCATGGGCGCGCCGCCGCAGGACAATGTCCCGGCTTGCGGCGCCTTCACCAGCAGCACCTCGGTGTCGCAAACCGCACTCTTCAGTTTCATTCCGGCTTTCAAAATCAATCTCCACTATCAGACGAGGTTCAGGCAATCGCGCCCGACGCCTTGAGCGCCTCGATCTTATCCCATTCCAGCCCAAGTTCCATCAGGAAAGTCTCGGTATGCTCGGAAGCCTGCGGCGCGCGCGTGGTCTTCACCGGCTCATGGTTGAACTGGATCGGGTTGCGCACGATCTTCATCGGCGGCCCGCCATCCACCACCTCGACCTCGACGATCATGTCATTGGCCAGGGCCTGCGGGTCGTTGGCGAGGTCGAGAATGCTCTGCGCCGGGGCCCATTGGCCCTTGTAGGTGCGCAGATGCTCGCGCCAATAGGCGAAGGGCTTGGCCGCGAACGCGGCGACGATGATATCGGCGGCATCGGACCAATTGGTCATCAGCGCGCGCGCATCGGAGAAACGCGGGTCGTCCGCCAGCTCGGGCCGGCCGAGATGGTTGAAGAAATCGCGGAAATAGGGGCCGGGGGTGAGCGTGCACATGTTGATCACGCCGCCATCGGCACAGGTGTAATTGCCCATCAGCGGGTTGCCCGGGCTGGCGCCCGATTGCGGCATGCGCGCGCGCGGCGTGACACCGGATTCCAGCGCCTGGATGATGCTCATGCCGCAGGCCCACCAGGCCGTGCTCATCAGCGAGTTATCAAGCTCCACCGCCTCGCCGGTGCGCTCGCGGTGGAACAGCGCCGCCGAGATGGCGCCGGCCGTGAACATCGCACCGATAGAATCACCAAAAGCCGGCCCGGCCTGGCCGAGCACGCCCGGAATTTCCGGTGGGGTCAGCATGTGGGCAATGCCGCTGCGGGTCCAGAAGGCGGTGCCGTCGAAGCCGCCCACCTCGCGCTCCTCGCCCTTATCGCCATAGGCCGAGCCGCGGGCATAGATGATGTTGGGGTTGGCGGCGCGGATATGCTCGATGTCGATTTTATTCTTCTGCCGCACCGCGGGCAGGTAATTGGTGAGGAACACATCGGCCGTCTTGGCGATCTCGTAGATCAGCTCCTGGCCTTCCTTGGTGGAAATATCGATGCCGACGCTGCGCTTGCCGCGATTCGGATGCTCCATCATCATGTTGCGCGCCGGATTCAGGTTCTGGCCGCCGAGGTTGAGGAAGCCGCGCTGCGTATCGCCGCGCACCGGATGCTCGATCTTGATGACATCGGCGCCCCAATCGGCCAGCACCCCGCCCGCCGCCGGCACGAAGGTGAACTGCGCCACCTCAAGTACACGAACACCCTTCATTACCTGTGTCATCGCTAATCCGTCCTAGCTGAACATTAAACAGTTACCCCGGCCCGTCCGGGCGGCGGTTATCATCTCCAGCCTATAAGGCAAGCCCCCGGCCGTTACAGCGGCGCCCGCCACCGCCCGGCTTACTTATCGTGGCCACGATAGCGGCAGGCGCGCCCCATCCGGACACCGCCGAAGCAGCCACCCCTTCGGCACGCCGCCTTCAGGCCAGCGGCTTTTTCACGAACAGCCGCGGGGGCAACAGGAAGGCGGCCAGGGCCGGCAGCAGGATCATCGCCCCCAGCATGTTCCACAGGAACATGAAGGCCAGCAGCAGGCCCATATCCGCCTGGAACTTGATCGGCGCGAAAATCCAGGTGCTCACGCCAAGCGCCAAGGTGAAGCCGGTCAGCAGCACGACCTTGCCGGTGGACATCAGCGTCTCATAATAGGCTTCCGAGAGCGGCAGCCCGCCGCGCAGGAAGCGCAGCAGAATGCTGAGCACGTACAGCGCGTAATCGACGCCGATACCGACACCGAGGGCCGAAACCGGCAGCGTCGCGACCTTCACGCCGATATGCAGCCACACCATCAGTGCCTGGGCGAGGATGGAGGTAATCGCCAGCGGGATCATGGCGCAGAGCACGGCGCGCCAGGAGCGGAAGGCGATGAAGCAGAAGATGGTCACGACGGCATAGATCAGCACCAGCATGATGGTATTGGCCTGCGCCACCACGATATTGGTCGCCGCCTCGATGCCGGCGCTGCCGCCGACCAGGGACATCTTGAAGCCAGGCCCCTGGTTGTTGGGATCGTTGATGAATTTCTGCGCGGCATTCAGCACGGCCGTCAGCGTCGCCGCCTTATGGTCGACCAGCGAGATGTTGATGGGAACGAACGAGCATTCGAAATTCATCATCGTGCGCGGCGCCGCGAGCTGGCTCTGATAGATCAGCTTCGGATCCGGCTCGATCCCGAACCATTTCGGCGAGCCTTCGGTCTGGCCAGCCATTGCGTAGGACTCAAAGGTCGCCGCCGAGGAGGCCGACCTCACTTCCGGCATCTGCTCCAGCTGCCATTGCAGCCTGTCCATGGCCGAGAGCGTTGGATAATCGAGGCAGGTGCCCGGGGGCGTATCCACCATGACCACCATCTCATCGCTGCCGACGGCGTAATGCTTGATGA
>JAKBAV010000117.1 GCA_021826225.1 Pseudomonadota bacterium
AGACGCTTCCATACATGATTACCAATCAAACAGAGCAAACCCCATCCAATCAACCACCATCACCCAGCCTAATAAAAGACCAGAACAACCCCAAGACCAAAGACCCAGAGCCGCAGAAACGCCACCAACGTATCCCTTCCCAAACTATGCAATTGTCAAAGAACAAAGAGCGTTGCTTCAAACTTGAAGGCAACAAAAAAGGCGCCGTTTCCGGTACCTTTGTTGTAGCCGCCGCTCGAAGCGTGGACGGGTTCTACTCTTCACCAGCCCCGACTGTCAACGCACCGTCACATAGTTTTTTCAGCCCCCGACAAACGAGGGTTTTCCTTGAATTTTTGCGAATAACACCCTGCAAACCAAATATTTTTTGCGGGGCGGCAAATCCGCTATGCGTTCAACGCATGGACGCCAGATAGTCTTCCGCCGTGAAAATCCGCGCAAACCCAGCCGCGAGAGTCGCGCCAACGGCGCGCCGGATGTCCTCCTGCCGGAAATCCTCCGCGAGGTCCGGCGCGCCGGTTGCATCGATAATGAAATCGACAAAGTAATCCCGATCATGCGCGGCGCGCGCCGTGGTTTCACAGCAGAAATTGGTCATATAGCCGCACACCGCCACACAGCTCACATCCAGGCTGTGCAAAATCGCCTCGAGTTCCGTGCCCTCGAAACATGAATAACGGTGCTTTATCATGTGCAACGCACCCGCCAGGATTTCCAAATCGGGCACATATCCCGCCTCGGCCGAGCCTTCGATGAACCCCACCGGCTCCCTCGTGCCGGCATAATCGAACATCCGCCCGGCATCGCGCCCATCCGCCCGGTGCACATGCCGCACATAAATCACCGGCCGCCCGGCCGCGGCAAAGCCACGCGCGAGCGCGTTGATCCGCGCCAGCGACGCCCCAAAATCCCGCACGAAAAGCGGTGACGCCGGATCGGCATAGATATTCTGCGCATCGATCACGAGCAGCGCGGTCTGGCCCATATGAAAACTCCCCGGGGTTGGTTACCCGGGGAGCATAGACCTCAAGCCGCTTCCGCCAGATGACCGCCGATCACTAATCCGGCATCCGAGGCGGATACCTGCACGGTCTCGCCGTCCTTCACGGCGCCTTCCAGAATCAGCCCGGCCAGCGGATTCTGCAGGTTGCGCTGGATCACCCGTTTCAGCGGCCGCGCGCCGTAAACCGGATCATACCCCGCCTCGCCCAGCCAATCCCGGGCGGACTGGTCCAGCGCCAGCCGGATATTCCGGTCCGCCAGCAAGCGGTCCAGATGCTTCAACTGTATGGTCACGATGGCCGCCATATCCACTCGCTGCAACCGGCGGAACAGCACGATCTCATCCAGCCGGTTGAGGAATTCCGGCCGGAAATGCTCCCGCACCCGCGCCATAACCCCCGCCTCGGCCAGCCGCACATCCTCGCCCTCATGCTGGGCCGCCAGAATATCCGAGCCCAGATTGGAGGTGAGCACGATGATCGTGTTCTTGAAGTCAACCGTCCGCCCCTGCCCGTCGGTCAGCCGCCCGTCATCGAGCACCTGCAGCAGAATATTGAACACATCCTCATGCGCCTTCTCGACCTCATCGAATAATATCACCTGATACGGCCGGCGCCGCACCGCCTCGGTCAGCACACCGCCCTCATCATAGCCCACATAGCCCGGCGGCGCGCCGATCAGCCGCGAGACCGCATGCTTCTCCATGAACTCGC
The DNA here is from genome assembly GCA_021826225.1 of Pseudomonadota bacterium. GTDB lineage: Bacteria > Pseudomonadota > Alphaproteobacteria > Acetobacterales > Acetobacteraceae > Acidocella. The sequence continues at coordinate 1,716 of JAKBAV010000117.1, forward strand.
TCATGTCGATGCGCACCATCGCCCGCTCATCGTCGAACAGGAATTCGGCCAGCGCCTTGGTCAACTCGGTCTTGCCAACGCCGGTCGGCCCCAGGAACAGGAAGCTGCCAATCGGCCTCCCCGGATCCTGCAATCCCGCCCGCGCCCGCCGCACCGCGTTGGAGACCGCCACAAGGGCGGCCTGCTGCCCCACCACGCGGTTACGCAAATTATCTTCCATGTGGAGAAGCTTGGCGCGCTCGCCCTCAAGCATTTTTTCCACCGGCACGCCGGTCCAGCGCGAAACCACGCCGGCAATCGCCTCCTCGGTCACCGCATCATTTACCAGCCGGCCTTCGTTCTGCGCCGCCAACTGCCTTTCCAACTCCGGAATGCTGCCGTAACGCAGCTCGGAGGCGCGGGCCAGGTCGCCCTTGCGTTGCGCCACCTCGGCGTCATTGCGCGCCTGCTCCAGCTGCTCCTTCACCTTCTGGGTCTCGCTCAGCTGTGCCTTCTCGGCCCGCCATTTCGCCGTCAGCGCGCCGGACTTCTCCTCCAGTTCGGCCAGTTCATGCTCCAACTTGCCCAGCCGGTCGCGGCTCGCCGTATCCGTCTCCTTGCGCAGCGCCTCGCGTTCTATCTTCAGCTGGATCAACCGGCGGTCCAACTCGTCCAGCTCCTCCGGCTTGCTGTCCACCTGCATACGCAGCCGGCTCGCCGCCTCATCCATCAGGTCGATCGCCTTATCTGGCAGAAACCGGTCGGTAATATAGCGGTTGGAAAGCGTCGCCGCCGCCACCAGCGCCGCATCGGCAATCCGCACACCATGATGCAGCTCGTATTTCTCCTTGATCCCGCGCAGGATGGAAATCGTATCCTCCACGCTCGGCTCATCGACGAATACCGGCTGAAAGCGCCGCGCCAGCGCCGCATCCTTCTCCACATGCTTGCGGTATTCATCGAGCGTGGTCGCCCCCACGCAATGCAGCGCGCCGCGGGCCAGCTCGGGCTTGAGCAGGTTGGAGGCATCCATCGCCCCATCCGCCTTGCCGGCACCGACCAGCGTGTGCATCTCATCGATGAACAGTATAATCTCGCCCGCCGCGGACTCGATCTCCTTGAGCACGGCTTTCAGCCGCTCCTCAAACTCGCCGCGATATTTTGCCCCGGCCACCATTGCGCCAAGGTCCAGCGCCAGCACGCGCTTGTTCCGTAAGGATTCCGGCACATCGCCATTGACGATCCGCAGCGCCAGCCCTTCCACGATGGCGGTTTTACCCACGCCCGGCTCACCGATCAGCACGGGGTTATTCTTGGTCCGCCGCGCCAGCACCTGGATGGTCCGGCGGATCTCCTCATCCCGCCCGATCACCGGGTCAAGTTTTTGCTCGCGCGCCGCTTGCGTCACATCCCGCGCATATTTTTTCAGCGCATCGAATTGCTGCTCGGCCGTGGCGCTATCCACTTTCCGCCCCTTACGCAGCTCGCTCACCGCGCGCTCCAGCGTCTGCGCCGAAACCCCCGCGCTCTGCAGCGCCTTGCCGGCAGCCGTGCCGCTGGCCGCCAGGGCAATCAGCAGCCGGTCCTGCGCCACGAACGCATCCCCCGCCTTGGTCGCCGCCGTCTGCGCCGCATCCAGCACCCGCACCAGATCGGGCGTGATGCCCGGCTGCCCGGCACCAGCACCCTGCACTTTGGGGATTTTCGCCACCGCCTCATCCGCCGCGCGCTTGGCCGCCACCGCATCGCCGCCCGCCATGCGGATCAGCCCGCTCGCCGCCCCCTCCTCATCATCGAGGAACGCCTTCAGCAGATGCTCCGGCGTGATCTGCTGGTTGTACTCGCGCATCGCAATCGTCTGCGCGGCCTGGATAAAGCCCCGCGCCCGCTCCGTGAATTTCTCAAAATCCATTTTTCTGCTCCTTCGTCCCTATACTAGGCAACGCTCAGCTTCATGCCCCTCAACAGGCGACAAAAACCTTGCCAGCCCAATATGGGCGGGGCCATGATTTGCCTCAAGTGGTGAATATAAGGTGAGGCCGGCTTATGAAAATCGAATCGCTCTACCGCTACCCCGTCAAAGGCCTCACCCCGGAACCCCTGTCCCACGCCACGCTCAGCCCCGGGCGCTGCATCCCATCCGACCGCGCCTTCGCCCTGGCCCAGGGCGATGCCGGGCTGGACCCCGCGCAACCAGGCTGGATTTCCAAAATGAACTTCCTCTGCCTGGCCAAAAACCCGGCCGCCGCGCGCCTGCGCACCCGCTTCGACGAAGCAACCGGCCTGCTCCACATCCACGACCTCGCCGGGGAAGACATCCAGGCCTCACCCTACACCGCCGAAGGCCGCGCCGCCCTCGCCACCTACCTCACCGCCTTCCTCGGCCCCGAGGCGCGCTACGGCACAGACGGCCAGCCCCCGCATTTCCACCATTTCCCGCTCCATAGTTTTTGCGACCATAAAACCCAGGTCATCAGCCTCATCGGCCTCGGCTCCCTCGCGGCCCTCGAAGCCGCCGTGGGCGCCCCGCGCGAAAAACTGCGCTTCCGCGCCAATATCTATATCGAAGACATCGCGCCCTGGGCCGAATTTTCGCTCCTCGGCAAAACCCTCGCCATCGGCGAGGCCCGCTTGGTCGTGCAAGAACGCATAGACCGCTGTCCCGCCACGCAAGTGAACCCCGAAACCGCCGAAAAGGATGCCAACCCGGTGAAAGAACTGCGCCAGCATTTCGGGCATATTGATATGGGTGTGTTTGCCGAGGTGCTGACGCCGGGGGAGATAAAACAGGGAGACAAAATCAGGGTTGTATAATATGAATGCCATAGTTGCGTACCCACATTTTTAGCCCAACAAAACAAACGGTAGATCGATGATTATACCTGATTATCAGAGTCTGATGCTGCCAGTTTTATCAGCTGCCCAGGCTGGGGAGGTTCGAATAGGGGAACTCGTTGACCAGCTCGCTGACCAAATTGGCCTATCCTCGGCCGAACGAACTCAGTTATTGCCCTCCGGCAAGCAAACACTATTCGCAAATCGCGTGCATTGGGCCAAAACCTATCTTGGCAAAGCCGGGGTGATCGAGGCGACAAAGCGCGGCCATTTTCAGATTACCGAGCGCGGCCGCCAAGTCCTTGCCTCACAGCCAATACGTATAGACAATGCCTACCTGAACAAGTTCGAAGAGTTTCGACAATTCAGGGAACGCTCCGTTCAGGACTCCAGCCAAGAAAAAGGACTGGCAGAGACTGCCTTCGAACGGTCACCAGAAACGCCTGACGAGACCATGCGAATCGCGCACGCGCAAATTGAGACGGCTCTCGCCCAAGACATGCTTGGCCGGATTCGAACCGCCCCTCCCGATTTTTTTGAGCGTCTCATCGTCAATCTTTTACTCACGATGGGCTATGGCGGCACAAGTTCCGATGCCGGGCGCGCCCTCGGTCGAAGCGGAGATGGTGGCGTTGACGGTGTCATCGATCAGGACGCCCTGGGCCTCGACAGAGTCTACATCCAAGCCAAGCGCTATGCGCCGGGAAATACGATCGGCCCCGGTGAGATTCGAGATTTTTTTGGCGCTCTGGACCGTCATAAGGCGGCGAAGGGCCTCTTTGTAACGACCTCGAGTTTCACTTCGTCCGCCCGGGAAACGGCGGAGTTCCTTAGCAAACGTATCGTCTTGATCGATGGCGAGCAATTTTCGCGCCTAATGGTCCGTTATGAGGTGGGATGCCGCGTCGAAGAGGTCTTACAGATTAAAAAGCTGGATGAGGAATTTTTCGATCCGGCCTAATTTTATTAACCGGCGGCCTTGCGCGCTGCAGGCGGATAAACCCGCAAAATCACCAGCAGGAGCAAAATCCCCGGCAAGGCGGCAAACGCCGCCGTGACAAAAAACGGCACAAACCCGATCCGCGCCGCCAGAAACCCGCTCGCCCCCGCCACGGTATGCAGCGCCAGCGGGGCGAGGGAAGAAAGCAGCGCGTATTGCGTGGCGGTATGCTCCGGGTGGCAAAGCAGCGACATATAAGAGAGAAAAGCAGTATCCGAAAACGCATCGGTAAAGGCTTCCACCGCCGAGATAAGCAGCAAAATATGCGGCAGATGCGGGAACAGCCCCAGCACCGGGTACAGGCACAGCGCCAACACCTGCAGCA
>JAKBAV010000118.1 GCA_021826225.1 Pseudomonadota bacterium
ATCCCCGATTTCCTTCTGCGTCTGCGCGTTCTGCGTCGTCACCTGGTTCTGCAGCGTGTCGACCTCGCCATTCAGCGTCTGCACCTGGGCCTGCAGCTGCTGCACCTGGGTCAGCAGGCTCGTCACCACACCACCGGCCACCGGGCCACTATTCTGCTCTGGCGCGGGCGGTGGCGGGGCATTTCCACCCAGCACCGAGCCGCCATTATTCAGCGTGTTGCTCTGCAATTGCTGCACCTGGCTCTGCAACTGCTCGATCTCATTCTGCAGGGCGATACCCTCCTGACTCTGGATCATCGGCTGGGCGGCAGCGGCCCCCGGCAGCACGAGCACGGCACTCAGAATAAAAACTTGGGTAAACAGGCGCATGGCGAATCCGGACATTGCTACTCATCCCGCTATAACCGTCTGCCTCCGCAAAGACAAAACCCGGCAAGATTACAATCTTGATAGCTAACCGGCCCGTCAGAGAGCCGCCCCAAAACAAAACCGGCGGCACATATGTGCCGCCGGTTCTTGTTCAAGCTTCCCGGCCCTCAGGGCCCGGAGGTTCACGCTCCCAGACCTTACGGCCCGGCGCGCAAAACTTACTTGCAGTTCTGCGGATTGAAGCCAACCACCGAGGTGATGGCGTTACGGTTCTGCTGCCAGGAGGCTTCGTCATGGCCGGCGGCAACCGGGCAATCCTTGCCGTAGGAGATGGTGGAGATGCGGCTCGCGGACACGCCCTGGGCAACCAGGTAGTCGCGGGCGGCATCGGCGCGGCGGTTGCCGAGCGCCAGGTTATAGGTCTCGGTGCCGCGCTCGTCGGCGTTACCCGCCACCAGCACGTTCACGGAGGGGTACTTGGCCAGCCAGCTGCTCTGCTTGGCCAGCGTCGCATCGGAGTCGCTGCTCAGGGTCGACTTGTTGAAGTCGAAGAACACGCGATCGCCGACATTGGCAACCAGGTCCTGCTCGCTGCCAGGCGCCGGGCCGGACATGGCGTTGCCGCCGCCATTGGAGGTGCTGGCGGTGGTGGTGGGGGAAGAAGAGCAGGCCGCCAGCAGGGCAAGGCCGGCAAAAGCGCCCAATGCTTTGAATTTCATGATTAAACCGATCCCTGTCCTTAAGGTGGTGAGCGAGAAGTCTTGGTTGCACAACCACTATGATTATGCCTACATATCGGCCTCTACTCTCCCTCATGGTTGAGGGTCAAGCGCCTGATTTATACAAATTGTCCGATACCGCGCGGTTTCTACGGCTGGCCGAATTTTCTTGCCCCCTGTTGATTATTTGTAACACCTGCGCGGGCGGTCGTCACGAAACTGACATGGATCGCGCACTGGATCGCGCACCGCCTTGCGCGCTTGACATTTAGCCCCAGGCCATGTCTGCCCTGCCCCCCGAGATCAGGGTAATACCAGGGATGGATGACGATAATGCAGGCCTCCGCAACACCACCAGACGAGCTTGACGCGCTGCGGGCCGCCGCCCTGCCGGCAATCGCGGGCGCCGACAGCGCGGCACTCGAAGAGCTGCGCGTCGGCCTCATGGGCAAGCAGGGAAAGCTGACCGCGCTGCTGAAATCGCTCGGCGCCATGGACCCCGAGGCGCGCAAATCCGCCGGCGCCGCGATCAACGTGCTCAAGGCCGAAATCACCGAGGCCCTCACCGCCCGCCGCGCCGTGCTCGATGCCGCCGCGCTCGAGGCCCAGCTCGCCGCCGAACGCATCGATGTCACCCAGCCGCCCCGCCCCGAGCCATCCGGCGCCATCCACCCGCTCAGCCGCACGCAAGACGAGCTGACGGCGATTTTCGGCGCCATGGGCTTCGCCATCAAGGACGGCCCGGATATCGAGAATGACTGGAACAACTTCTCCGCCCTCAACATCCCCGGCCACCACCCCGCCCGCGCCATGATGGACACATTCTATCTAACCGGCGGCGAGGTCCTGCGCACCCACACCTCGCCCGTGCAAATCCGCACGATGCTGGAACAGCCGCCGCCCATCCGCATCATCGTCCCCGGCCGCACCTTCCGCTCGGATCACGACGCCACCCACTCCCCCATGTTCCACCAATGCGAGGGCCTGGTCATCGGCGAGGGCATCACGCTCGGCCATCTCAAAGGCTGCCTGCAGGATTTTCTCTCGGCCTTCTTCCAGGTACCTAACCTCCCCGTGCGGCTGCGCTCCAGCTACTTCCCCTTCACCGAACCCTCGATGGAGGTCGATATCGGCTGGAACAAAAAAACCGGCGAGATCGGCGGCGGCGCCGACTGGCTGGAAATCGGCGGCTCCGGCATGGTCCATCCCAACGTGCTGGCCAATTGCGGCATCGACCCGCGCCAGTATCAAGGCTTCGCCTTCGGCGTTGGCCTTGAGCGCATCACCATGCTCAAACACGGCATCGCCGATCTGCGCCTGTTCTATGAAAGCGACATACGCTGGCTGCGCCATTACGGCGTCTCGCCCCTCTCCCCCGCCACTTTGCACGAAGGTTTTTGACACATGAAATTCTCACTTTCATGGCTGAAAACCTGGCTGGAGACAGACGCGCCGCTTGACGATATCCTGACAACCCTGTCGGCCATCGGCCTCGAAGTCGAAGGCGTCGAGAACAAGGCCGAGGCGCTGAAACCCTTCATCATCGCCGAAATTCTGGAGGCCACGCGCCACCCCAATGCCGATAAACTGCAAATCTGCCGCGTATCCGCCGGCGGCGCGGAATTATCGGTCGTCTGCGGCGCGCCCAACGCCCGCACTGGCCTGCGCGTCGTGCTCGCCCCGGTCGGCGCGGTCATCCCCACCACCGGCCTGGCACTCAAGCTCGGCGAAATCCGCGGCGTCAAATCCGAAGGCATGCTCACAAGCGCCCGCGAGCTTGGCCTCGGCGAGGATCATGAAGGCATCATCGAGCTGCCGGAAAACGCCCCCATCGGCACGAATTACGCGCAATGGGCCGGGCTCGACGAGCCGGTCATCGAAATCGCCGTCACCCCCAATCGCGGCGATTGCCTGTCCATCCGCGGCATCGCCCGCGACCTCGCCGCCGCCGGGCGCGGCACGCTAAAACCTTTCGCGCCCGCGCCCATCCCCGGCACCGGGGCTTCCGCCATCCTCTGGAACAATGAATACCAGGCGGCCTGCCCCTGGATTCTCGGCCGCACCATTCGCGGCGTGAGCAATGGCGAAAGCCCGGACTGGCTGAAACAGCGCCTGGAGAGCATCGGCCTGCGGCCCATCAACACGCTGGTCGATATCACCAACTACTTCACCCACGATCTCGGCCGCCCGCTGCATGTATTTGACATTGCAAAAATCTCCGGCAACACCCTCACTCTCCGCCACGGCATCCCCGGCGAGTCCTTCACCGGGCTGAACAGCAAGCCGGCCAAGCCCGGGGCCGAGGATTGCGTCATCGCCGATGCCGCCGGCGCGCAATCCCTCGCCGGCATCACCGGCGGCGAGGCCACGGGCTGCGATGCGAGCACAACCGACGTCTTCCTCGAATGCGCCCTGTTCGACCGCGTCAAAATCGCCCAGACCGGCCAGCGCACCGGCATCTTCTCCGATGCAAGGCAGCGCTTCGAGCGCGGCATAGACAGCCAGCTCCTGCCAGCAGCCCTCGACGCCGCCACCGCCATGATCCTCGATCTCTGCGGCGGCACCGCCAGCACAATCACCCAGGCCGGCACCCGCCCGGAATGGAACCGCGCCGCCAAACTCCGCTTCGCGCGCCTCAAAACCTTCGGCGGCTCGGATATTGCCCCGCCGGAGGCCGTCGCCGCCCTTGAACGCCTCGGCTTCACCGTGGAAGCCGAGGACGCCCTCAGCGTCACCGTCGCGGTGCCGAGCTGGCGCAACGACGTCGCCCAGCCCCAAGCCCTCGACCAGGCGCCCGACCTGCCCCACGCCCAGGCCGCCGCCGAGGGTGCCGCCGCCATCGAGCCCGAGGTCGACCTGATCGAGGAAGTGCTGCGCCTGCGCGGGCTGGACGCCATCACCCCGGTCTCCCTCCCCGTCGCCAGCCTCATCCCCGCCCCGGTGCTGACACCCAAACAAGCCCGCACCGCCACCGCCCGCCGCGCTTTGGCGGCGCGCGGCCTGTTGGAATGCGTCACCTTCAGTTTCGCCGATGATGCCATCTGCGCCCTGTTCGGCGGCGGCGGCGCGGCATTACGCCTGGCCAACCCCATCGCCGCCGACCTCAACCAGATGCGCCCGACCCCGCTGGTCACCCTGGCCCAGGCCGCCGCCCGCAACATCGCCCGTGGCTTCCCCGAATTCGGCCTGTTCGAGATCGGGCCAGGCTATCAGCCGGACCGGTCGCAAGCCCTGCTCGCCGCCGGGCTGCGCTGCGGCGCCACCCCGCTCTCCGCCCTCGCCCCACCCCGGCTGTACGACTCGCTGGACGCCAAGGCCGACGCCATCGCCGTGCTCACCGCCTTGGGCGTGCCCATGGAGGCGGTCACCACAACCCCAGGCGGCCCCGGCCATTACCATCCCGGCCAGAGCGGCGCGCTCATGCAGGGGCCGAAAACCCAGCTCGCGCGCTTCGGCACCCTGCATCCCGCCTTATGTCATAAGCTCGACCTGCCGCCGGGCAGCATTGCCTTCGAAATCTTCCTCGATGCCATCCCCGCGCCCAAGCGCCGCAAAAAATCCGCGCCAATGCTGCCGCCCTTCCAGCCATTGCGACGCGACTTCGCCTTCCTGGTGCCGGAAACCACCGCCGCCGAAACCCTGCTGCGCGCCGCGAAAGGGGCCGAGCGCAATCTCATCGCCAATGTCACTTTGTTCGACCGCTACCAGGGCAAGGGCGTGCCGGAAGGCCAGGTATCCCTCGCCATCGCCGTCACCCTGCAACCTCTCGACAAAAGCCTGACCGATGCCGAGATCGAGGCGGTCTGCACGAAAATCATCGCCGAAATCACCAAAAAAACCGGCGGCAGCCTGCGGGGATAGGCATGGGAAAGCGCTAAATGGAAAAAGACCGTCTGGCGGCATTCAGCGACGGCGTCATCGCGGTCATCATCACCATCATGGTGCTCGACCTGCGCATCCCACATGCTGCCAACCTGGCCGCCTTGCGCGCCCTGGCGCCAATCTTCGTCAGCTATGTGCTGAGCTTCATCTACGTCGCCATCTACTGGAACAACCACCACCATTTCTTTCATCTGGTGGCCCGGGTGAACGGCGCGGTGCTGTGGGCCAACATGAACCTGCTGTTCTGGCTCTCGCTGATCCCCTTCACCACGAGCTGGCTCGGCGCCAACGACCACGCCCCCTGGCCCGCCGCCCTGTATGGCATATCGCTGCTGATGACAGCCCTCGCCTGGTTCATCATGGAGCGGATCATCATCCGCTCGCAGGGGCCCGAATCCGCCATTGAACAGGCGCTGGGGCGGGATTTCAAGGCCCGCATATCGCCTCTGCTCTACCTCACCGGCATCATGCTGGCCTTCATCGAGGTCCGGCTGGCCGAGGCGATCTACGCGTTGGTCGCCCTGCTCTGGATCATCCCCGACCGCCGCGTCGAAGCCAAGCTTGTCGAAGCCGAGCTCGACGACGCCAAGTAGGATCAGCGCGCCTTCAGCGCAAACACCCGCAAGGCCGAAGCCAGCTTCTCGTCAGCCCCGCGCCTGGCATCGATACTGACCACAAGTGCCACGAGCCCAACCCCTTCCTGCTGCGCGATGCTGGCCAGCGCCTCCCAGAAATCGGGCTCCAGCGCCACGGAAGTGCGATGGCCGGAGAGAGAAAAACTACGCTTTTCCAGCATGTGTCCGGTCCATCGCGTAAAGCAGTGCCGGCAGAAACACGAAGGTCGCGATCAGCACGGCGCCCAGGCTG
>JAKBAV010000023.1 GCA_021826225.1 Pseudomonadota bacterium
CGTGGCCGATAACGGCACCATCTCGGTACTCAGCGGCGCCGGCTTCACCGATGCCCATAGCCTCACCGGCACCGGCACGCTGGCCGTGGCGGCGGGCGGTGCGGCCTCGCTCACCGGCAACACCACGCTGGGCACCATCACCGATGCCGGCACGCTCGCCCTGGGCGGCACCGATGCGGTGGCCATCAACATCACCGGGGCCGCCTCCATCGCCAGCACCTTCAGCGATAGCCAGGCCATCACCGGCACCGGCGCGCTCACCATCGGCTCCGGCATCACCGCCACGCTGGCGGCCGGCTCCTCCGTCGCCTCGGTACTCGATAACGGCACGCTGAACCTGGCCGGCGCCATGGGCGGCAGCATCAACATGGAAGGCAACAACGCCAACACCGTGGCTGATTTCCTCGGCAGCGACGTAACCGGCAATACGCTGAACACCTCCTTCACCAATCTCGGCTTCGGCGACAAGATCATCCTCGGCGGCGCCAATTTTGCCCTCAGCGGCAGCGCCGACGTGCTGACCGAGAGCTATAGCGGCGGCGTGCTCACCGTGACCGACACGACCAGCCACGCAACCGTGGCGGTGAATGTGAGCCTGACCGCGGGCGATGCGGCCTCCCTCATCCATGTCACCGATAATACCGGCGCGCTGGTCATCACCCTCTGCTTCTACCCCGGCACGGCCCTGGCCACGCCAGAGGGGACCATACTGGTCGAGGACATCAAGCCCGGCGACATGCTGATGACCGCCAACGGCGCCAAGCCGGTCCGCTGGATCGGGCAGAGCCATATCCATACCCGCTTCGCCGACCCGCTGCGCAGCCTGCCCATCCGCATCCGCCAGGGCGCGCTGGGCGATGGCCTGCCGCAGCGCGACCTGCTGCTCTCGCCGGATCATGCCATCCATGTCGATGGCATCCTGGTGCAGGCCAGCGCCCTGGTGAATGGCAGCAGCATCATCCGTGATTACGACGTGCCGGAAAGCTTCACCTACTACCATGTCGAGCTCGACAGCCATGAGCTGCTGCTGGCTGAAGGCGTGGATGCGGAAAGCTTCGTCGATAACGTGGACCGCATGCATTTCCACAACTGGGAAGACCGCATGGCCCCGGAAGCCGCGATCATGGAAATGGACCTGCCGCGCGCCAAATCCGCCCGTCAGGTGCCCGCTTCCATCCGCCGGCGGCTCGGGCTGGACCAGATGGCCGTGGCCTGAATTCTGGCCCCGGCGGGCTCGATAAGGCAAAGCCAAAGGGGTCTGCGGCCACGCTGGGAAAACAGCGCGGCGGCAGGCCCCTTTTGCGCAACGGCGCGGGTTGTTGTAGGCCAGCGCCATGACACGTTTAGCAGAGCTGAGTCGCAAGACTTCCGAGACGGACATATTTCTGCGCCTAGATCTCGATGGCACGGGCAAGACCGACATCGAAACGGGTGTGGGGTATCTCGACCATATGCTGTCGGCATTCGGGCGGCATGGGTTGTTCGACCTGACAGTACGGGCCAAGGGCGATCTGCATATCGACAGCCACCATACGGTCGAGGATTGCGGCATTCTGCTGGGCCAGGCCTTCCTGCACACGGTGGGCGACAAGCGCGGCATTCAGCGCTTCGGCCATGCGGTTGTGCCGATGGATGAGACGCTGGTGGAAGCCGCGGTCGACCTCTCCGGGCGGCATTTCGTGGTGTGGAACGTTACGTTCGAGCGGCCGATGCTGGGGCAGATGGACACGCAGATGGTCGAGGAGTTTTTCCGCGCGCTGGCCGGCAACGGGCTGTTCAACCTGCATGTGAACCAGCGCGCCGGGCATAACGCGCATCACGTCGCCGAGGCGTGCTTCAAATCGGTGGCCCGGGCATTGCGGGCGGCGGTGGCGCCGGAGCCGCGCATCGCCGGCGATATCCCCTCGACCAAAGGCGCGCTGTAGCGGCAATGGCTAACGAGCGCGAACACGCTGGCGCACCGATGCTCGTCGCGGTCATTGATTATCAGAGCGGCAACCTCGCCTCCGCGGCGCGCGGGCTCGTGCTCGCGGCGGCACAGCGCGGGATAGAGGCGGATGTGCGGATCACTTCCGACCCGGAGGTGGTGGCGCGCGCCGCGCGCATCGTACTGCCAGGCCAGGGGGCCTTCGCCGATTGCGCGCGCGGCCTGGCGAGCGTGGCCGGGCTGGAAGCGGCAATCTCGGCGCGCGTCGCCGCCGGGGCACCGTTTCTGGGCATTTGCGTCGGCATGCAGCTTATGGCCGCGCGCGGGCTGGAGCATGGCGTGACACCTGGTTTCGGCTGGATACAGGGCGAGATCGCGCCGATGCAGGTGGGAGCGCAGGATCGCCTGCCGCATATGGGCTGGAACGAGCTGGCGTTCAGCCCCGGCGCGCATCCGCTGCTGGCCGGGCTGAAGCCGGGCGACCATGCCTATTTCGTGCATTCCTATGCGCTGCAGAACGGCGCGCCGGAGCAGGTCATCGCCACCACCGATTATGGCGGCCGGCAGATCGCCGCGATGGTGGCCAACGGCAACCGCGCCGGCACGCAGTTCCATGCCGAGAAGAGCCAGCAGGTGGGCATCACCATTCTTGGTAATTTTCTGGCCTGGGTTCCGTGAAGCGGTTCCCGCGCCGCGCCGCTTGGGCGCTGCTGGCGGCTGGGCTCATCTATATCGGCGTCTGCGCGGCTCTGCTGCTGTCGCAAAACCGGCTGCTCTACATCGGCACGGTGCTGCCGCCGCACAATCCGGCGCTAAGCCTGCCGGTATTCGCAGCACCGGATGGCACGCAGCTCGGCTGGGTGGCGGCCCCATCGGGGCCGGCGCGCGGCACAGTCGTGTTTTTCCATGGCAATGACGAGGAAGCCTGGCAGGCCGCGCGGAATTACGCGCCCTATTTCACGGCGCGCGGCTGGCGCGTGGTGTTTCCGGAATATCGCGGCTTTGATTTCCGCAAGGGCCAGCACCCGACGCATGACACGGTGATCGCCGATGCCATTACCGCGCTGCGGCTGGCCGGCCAGCGTTATCCGGGCCCGCTATGGATTGCCGGCAATTCGCTGGGCGCCGGCATAGCCGCACAGGCGGCGCAGGCCGGCGGGGTCGGGCGTGTGCTGCTCTTCGTGCCCTGGGACAGCCTGGGCGCGGTGGCCGCCACGCGCTACCCCTTCGTTCCGGTGCGATGGCTGCTGCGGCTGGACGGCACGGAGTATGATTCCTGCGCGGCGCTGAAAAACACCGACGTGCCGGTCTACATCGTTTATGCCGTGCGGGATGTCATCATCCCGGCGCGGCACGCCCGCCATTTGGCGCGCTGCCTGGGGCTGCCACAGGGCCGCATCATCGCCCTGCCGGGGGCCTCGCATCTCGACTGGTATCTCAGGCTCAGCCCGGCTGAGTGGAATATTCTGCTCGATGGCGCGCAAACAAGCTTGCTTACCCCGGCGGACCGCGCCAAGAGGCTGCCGTGACCCAAGCCCTGCCCCCTCCCCAATCCATATTCGCCGAATGTCTCGAAGGCTTCGCCGATGATGCCGACGTTCACGCCCTGGCCGAGGCGGCGACGGCGGCGATCCTCGATGGCGGCGGGTTCGGCTGGGTGAAGGCGCCCAAGCGCGCGACGATGGAACAGTATCTCCGCGGCGTCCCCCTGGTGCCGGAACGCGAACTCATCGTCGGGCGCATGGATGGCGTGGTGTACGGCGCGGCGCAGTTGCAGAAGCCCTCGCGCAATAACGAGGCACAGGCCCATGCGGTAACGCTGATGCATCATTTCGTGGCGCCCTATGCGCGCGGCCACGGGCTGGCGCGGCTGATCCTGCGCAAGGCCGAGGAGCGCGCCCGGGCGCTCGGCTACCGCACCCTCAACCTCGATGTACGCGAGACGCAACTGGGCGCGATATCGCTGTACGAATCGGAAGGCTTCATCCGCTGGGGCACGCATCCCACCTATGCCTGGGTCAAGGGCGGCGTGATCGCCGGGCATTTTTATTACAAGACACTGAAATGACACTCACTTTATACCCCGCCATCGACCTCAAGGACGGCGCCTGCGTGCGGCTGCTGCGCGGCGACATGGCAGCCGCCACGGTATTCGGGGACGATCCGGGGGCACAGGCCAAAATCTGGCAGGATGCCGGCTTCCAATGGGTGCATGTGGTGGACCTCAACGGCGCCTTTGCCGGCCGGCCGGTGAACGCGGCCGCGGTGCGGGCGATTTTGGCCGCCGTGACCATTCCAGTGCAGCTCGGCGGCGGCATCCGCACACTGGCGCAGGTGGAGGACTGGCTGGCAACCGGGATTACCCGCGTGATCCTGGGTTCGGCGGCCGCCAAAAACCCGGCGCTGGTGCGCGAAGCCGCGCGCGAGTTTCCCGGGCGGGTGGTGGTTGGCATCGATGCCAAGGGCGGCATGGTGGCAACCGAGGGCTGGGCCGAGACCTCCGATATTCCGGCGCCGCAGCTCGCCCGGCGTTTCGAGGATGCCGGGATCGCCGCGATCATCTACACCGATATCGCACGGGACGGCATGAAGACCGGGTTGAACCTGGCCGAGACCAAGGCTTTGGCCGCCGCCGTGGCGCTGCCCATCATCGCCTCGGGCGGGGTGGCCTCGGTGGGGGATATCATCGCCCTCCGCTCCGCCGCGGCGCAGCAGCCCAATCTGGCGGGCAGCATCCTCGGCCGGGCGCTGTATGATGGCGCCCTGAACCCGCGCGAGGCGCTGGCGGCATGCTGAAATTACGCGTCATTCCGTGCCTGGACGTGAAGGATGGCCGCGTCGTGAAAGGCGTGAACTTCGTCTCCCTGCGCGATGCCGGCGACCCGGTGGAGCAGGCCGCCGTGTACGATGCCGCCGGGGCGGATGAGCTGACCTTTCTCGACATCACCGCCAGCTCCGACCAGCGCGATACGATTCTGGACGTGGTGCACCGCACGGCGGAACGGGTGTTTCTGCCCCTCACCGTGGGTGGCGGCATACGGGCGGTGGCGGATATGCGGCGGCTGCTGCTGGCGGGGGCTGATAAATGCTCGGTCAATTCGGCGGCCCTCGCCCGGCCGGAGCTGGTGCGCGAGGGCGCGGAGAAATTCGGCAGCCAATGCATGGTGGTGGCGATTGACGCGCGCCAGGCGGCACCCGGCAAATGGGAGGTGTTCTCCCATGGCGGGCGGCAGAATACCGGGCGCGATGTCATCGCCTGGGCGCAACAGGTGGAGAGCCTGGGGGCCGGCGAGATACTGCTCACCTCGATGGACCGCGACGGCACCGGCCAGGGCTTCGACCTTGAATTACTGCGCGCCGTCTGCGCCGCGGTACGCCTGCCGGTAATCGCCTCCGGCGGTGTCGGCACGCTTGAACATTTTGTCGAAGGCGCGCGGGCCGGAGCGACCGGGCTGCTCGCCGCCAGCGTGTTCCATTTCGGGACCTTCACCATCGCCCAGGTCAAGGCTGCCCTGGCCGCCGCGCGCTTGCCGGTGCGGCCCGCCCCGGCGATAGTCGGCTGAACAGGAGTCGTCGTCCCCATGGCCAAAAAAGCCGCGAAACCCGCCGCCGCGTCCAAGCCCAAGCCGAAGCCCGCCAAGGCCGCCACACCCAAAGCCGCGTCGCGCAAAACCGTATCTATGCCGCCGCCTTCGGCCGGGCCGGATGGGCGGGTGCTCGACCGGCTCTGGGCAACGGTGCTCACACGCAAGGATGCCGACCCCAATACCAGCCATTCCGCCAGGCTACTCTCGCGCGGGCGGGAAAAAGTGGCGCAGAAATTCGGCGAGGAGGCGGTGGAATGCATTATCGAGGCGGTGGCCGGCAAGACCACCGCGCTGATCGGTGAGAGTGCCGATGTTCTGTATCACCTGATGGTGCTATGGGTGGATGCGGGATTACGTCCGGAACAGGTCTGGGCCGAGCTGGCACGGCGCGAGGGCATGAGCGGCATTGCCGAAAAGGCCGCGCGGCGCTCAGCCCTGCCCGGCTTTCCGACCAAGAAAATCCCCTGAAGCGCGCGCAGGCGGGAGGCAATGCAATGAAAAACGCAATGAAAAACGCCCTGGAATATGACGAGCAGAACATCTTCGCGAAGATCCTGCGCGGGGACATCCCCTGCGGCAAAATCTATGAGGACGAGCACGCCCTCGCCTTTCCCGACATAAGGCCGCAGGCGCCCGTCCATATCCTGGTCATCCCGAAAGGGAAATACATCTCGGCGGCGGATTTCAACGCGCGTGCCCCCGCCGAGGCGCTGACAGGCTTTTACCGTGCCGTTTCGGAGGTGGCGCGGCAGGCCGGGGTGGAACAGAACGGCTACCGGCTGATCTGCAATACCGGGCCGGACAGCCACCAGGAAGTGCCGCATTTCCATGTCCATATCCTGGCCGGCGGCAAGCTCGGCCGCATGCTCGGCCCCCCTTTGTGATCCTGTTGCGCGCCCTGGACGTGCTGTGGACCTTCTTCCTTCTGGGAATAAGTGCCTTTGGCGGGCCGGTGGCGCATCTCGGCTATTTCCGGCGCAGCTTCGTCGAGCGCAAAAAATGGCTCGATGACGAGGAATACGGCGCCCTGGTCGCGCTATGCCAGTTTCTCCCCGGCCCGGCCTCCAGCCAGGTGGGGTTTTGCGTGGGCATGCACCGCGCCGGCTGGCTGGGCGGGCTCGCGGCCTGGCTCGGCTTTACCCTGCCCTCGGCGCTGCTGATGGTAACCCTGGCGCATTACCTCTCGCTGTTCCAGAGCTCAGCCCCGGCGCGTGGCGCGCTGCACGGGCTGCAACTGGCGGCCGTGGCCGTGGTGGCGCAGGCAGTGTGGCTTATGGCGCGCTCGTTCTGCCCGGACACGCCGCGCCGGGCGCTGGCGCTACTGTGCACCGCGGTTCTGGGGCTGATGCCAAGCACGCTGGGGCAGATTTTCGTGCTGCTGATCGGCGGGCTCACCGGCTGGGCAACGCTCGATGATAGCGGGCTGGTGCGGCACCGCGAAACCCACCGGCTGGCCCGGGAATGGCCGGCGGCCCGGCGCGAGATGGTGCTCCATGCGCCGGCCTTGTTGAGCCTGGCGCTGTTCTCGGGGCTCCTGGTCACCGCCTTCGCGGTGCCGCTGCACGGGCCCTGGGCGCTGGCCGGCGCGTTCTACCGTTCGGGCGCGCTGGTGTTCGGGGGCGGCCATGTGGTGCTGCCACTGCTGCATGACGCGCTGGTGACGACGGGCTGGGTCACTCCGCAAATGTTCCTGGCGGGCTACGGCGCGGCGCAGGCCATGCCGGGGCCGCTTTTCAGCGTGGCCTCCTATCTCGGCCTGCTCACCGGCGGCTACCGGGGGGCGGCCATCGCCACCATCGCGATCTTTCTGCCCGGGCTGCTGCTGGTGGGCGGCACCCTGCCCTATTGGCGCGCGCTCCGCACCCGCCCCTATATCTCGGCGATCATGAAGGGACTCAACGCCGCCGTGGTCGGCATGCTGGGAGCGGCCTTCATCGACCTGCTTACCCTGAGCACCCTGCAAAGCGCGTTCGACCTGCCGATCATCCTGTTCGCTCTGCTGCTGCTGAGCGCCGGCCGCGCCCGGCCTATCCTCGTGGTCGCATTCTGCGCCGCGGCGGGGGCCGTGGGGTAGGCAGCCGCTATACGGCCAGCTACCCCGCCCTATTCACTGGAATATCGTCACGGGTCCCCCTGGGGATGTCGTTCCCGCGACAGGACAGGTGAACGAGATCACCGCATTCCAGTAGCCAAGATCGTCACTCCCATAGGTACCCAGATCGTTCCAGTACATGGCGTAGGTCTCAGGCGGGTCGCTATTGCAGATCACGGCGCCGAGCTGCGGGTTGGCGACGGGGTCGATCGGGCTGCCGTTATTCTGGTCGCCCGTGGCGGTGTCGGTAATGGGAGTGCCGCCGCCACCCGTGGCAATCACGGCGGTGCCTGAAGCGTTACCGTTCTTCTGCGAGTTGTAGCACTGATGGGATGTGATGGATGGCGGATTGAAGTCATACGAGGACGTTGGAGCGATGAAATTGCCGTTCTGCGCCGGGATCACGATGATAACATAATCCCCCGAATACTTACCGCTTGTGAGCTGATAATAATTAGCAGTCGACAGTGAATTGGTCGGCACATAGCCATAGCTGATGATGGCGCCGGTGCTGCTGAATATCGGCCCCGGATCCTGATCCTGCACCTGGCTGCCCGAGACCGTTATATTAGGATCGTAGCCGCCGAGATTATTGGTGATGACACCCGGCAGCAGATCCGTGAAGGTCTGGCCATCCCATACCGGGTCAAGCGCGACGATGGTGCTGGTGGTCGTCGCGCTGGGCGGCTGGGTCGAAACGATGAGATAGTAATCCGGCATGACCGCCTCATTATAGGTCTGCCCCGATTTTATGATCGGAACCGTTGGCACGGCGGTGCCGAGCGGCTGAATGAGCAGCGCGCAATCGCCGTAGGCCGCCTGGCCGCTGGTCAGATAAGCGCCTTGATTGGTGGAGTTTTCGTTGGCGCAGTTTCCTCCGGTATTGGGTTGATTCCAGTTCCACCACGGATCGACCGCGGAGGTCGTGGCATTATTATCCTCCGCGCCGAAGGTCGGGGTGCAGCCGGCAACAGTGGGCGGGTAGATATTCCCAGTGGCACTCGTCATGTCCATCTCGGTCGGCGTCGTCGAAGCCGTACCATTATAAAGCCCCGACATGTCTTTCCCCGTGCCGCTAAAGTTCACGCCGGGGAACGCGGTGGAAAAAATATTAAGGTTGAAATTCGATATATTAGAGATCGCCGTGCCGCCATATGTGGCACTGCCCGAGGTATAGTAGCTGGCGAAAGCCGAGGCATAGCTGCTGCTGACCGGCGCGCTGATATTCGTGCCCGAAAGCGGATAATTCGGGCAGATCGCCTGCACCTTCATGGTGTAGTTCGTGCCACCGATACTATAATTAATGCTGTGCACGGCGGTTGAGACGAACGGCACGAGCGCGTGATTGGTGATATAGGTGGGCGGATAGCCCAGCACCTCCGACGCACTGGAGTACTCGTCAATATTATCATAGGTCGGCGCGCCGTAACCACTGCTGAGCGCCCCGTAAAGTGTCTCCGCCGGGCAAGAGGCGCTGGCCGTTACCGTTCCGCTGCTGGAATTGCTGATATCCGTATAGCTGGTGCAATTGCCATCCGCATACGCAGTGCACCCGCTGGCCACTGGCGGTGAACTGGAGCTCACCGGCGTGCTGTTTTGCGAGAAATAGTAACCTCCGTAGTCGCCGGAACAGCTATTATACGGGCCATTTTGGTTGCCGTAGTTGCCGTAATAGTCGTAATAGTCGTAATTCACGAGATAACCCTGAGAGCAGCTGTAAACGGTCGAGGTATAGCCATAATAGTTCACCTGGTAGCCATTTGGCTCATATGTCTTAGGCAGGACGGTGCTATTATTGTTTCTATTGACAACCGACACGACGAGCTGGGTGGTACTCGCCGTCGAATTAGCCTGGGTATAGCCGTTTGCTCCCGTATCATCGATGAAGGTAAAGCCGATCGGCTGGTTTTTGGCGAGCGTGATGGAACCGCCGGCGCCCGAGGTGCCGGCACTCTTCGAATCGGCTATGAACAGATAGTTGCACGCTGTTGAACCAGGCTGGTTCACCTCTGGTATTAACGAAATCGTACCCGTCGTCGTGCCGCAATTCTGATTAGGCGGCGGCGTCGTTCCGAAACTCCACCCCGCACTACCCGCTGTGCCGCCGGCATTATCCGACACCGCATAAGCATAAATATCGCTATGGTCGCCGGCCGAGCCAAAGCCGGGGCTCGGCGGAATATCCGCCCCCGTGATTTGTTGTTGCAGCACCGCGCCCGCGGCCGCCGAGACGGATACGGTTGTGGAAGGTGCCAGAAATCCCACCAGCAGATTATTGAGCTTGACCGACGCCGTAACGAACACGCAAGGATTATTGCAGCGGCTCGGCCCGGTAATCGCATAGGTGCCGGCACCGCAACTCCCCGATCCGCCAGTGCAGATCAGGCTTATATTGGGCGAGCCGCTGGCAAGTGGCGCATAATTGGTAACGCTTGCGGCATAGGCCTTGAACGCCTGGGCGGCGACGACACCGCCATTCGTGCCGCTGGACGACGTGCCCCACGCCCCCGCGCCGCTGGCCGCCGCCGTATCCACCGCCGCCTGCAGGACCGTGCGCGCGACGATGACACGTGACATGTCAACCGCAGCACTCGTAGCGATGATCAGCGGCACCGCCATGATCGCCATGGTCATCGCCACGGCGGCGCGGCTGCCGCGAATGAATTTGACGAGAGAACGAAACATGCGCATGGCTCAGTTTCCCGTATTGGAGGTATTGCAGAGTTGGGTGGTGGCATTCTGGGTGAGTGTGCAGCCCGCGCATTCCAGCTCGGTGCTGATGGAAGCCGGCCGCCAGCGCGTGCTGGCAAGTTGCGTCAGCTTGGCGTTGTTGCCGAAAACAGCGCCAACTATACCAGGGTAGTTCATAACAGCCCGCACGATGAGCACATTATCGCAGGGAACTTCGACAAGTCCGTTGGCCCCAGCAGCACCGCTCAGGCTGGGAGGGCTGCTCATCGCGTAATTCTCGGCCTGGGCCGCGCCGATATCCGTATTGCCGTTCGGCGTGCAGGTCGCACCGGAGACACTGAAATCCTGCTCAAACATGTCAAAAGTATTGTTGTTGGTATGAACCGTGGTGCCGGTCGTGCCCGACGGGCCGGATTCGAGGGTAACGCTGGCGATATCGACCGTCATGCCGTTGGCGGGAAACGGACCGAGCCCCTGCACCGCGCCCTGGCAGACATCCTGCAGCGATGAACTCCCGTTGACGGCAGGTGCCGAAATGGTCGAGACACCAGATTTCACGCTTTGCGTCACCGAGACCATCTGTCCGGTATTTATGGCAAAGGCCGCCAGCTTGGTGTCGGCCCGGAACAGCGTCATGATCGCGACGAGCCCAACCATGAGCGGCAGCAGGATGAAGGTGCCGACAAGCGCGAACTCGACCGCCGCGACGCCGCGCCGGTCCCGCAGAAAGCGGCAATCGCACGGCCTGGCCCGGAAAAATGCACGGAATATCATCTAAAACTCCGAACCAAGGGCGACTGCCGAATAAAGCGCGGATGTGCCATTCTCGGTGAGTACGCCGCTGGCCTCGGCAACGAATTTGAACGGCACCAGAAACGCGACCTGCGCCAGAACATACACAGGCGCGCCAGTGCCGCTGACTGTGATTCCAGAGAAATTGGCGCCCGGGGAAAGCGTCCCGGCGGTGCTTAGCGTGGCGGGCGTGATGGCCGCGAAATCGGGCGCGCCCTGCACGTCATACTGCAGAGTACTCTTGCAATTACCGCTGAAGAGACCAAATTCACCGCATACGGCGGCCACGAATCCCGGCCCGTCGGCGACCTGCCCGATCTGGACCTGGCGCACGGCATTACGGACGGCATCATCAAGCACAACCTGCGCGAGCATATCGAGTGCGACCGTGAAGATGAACATGATCATCAAAAAGAAGATCGATCCGATGATCGCGAACTCCAGGGCCGCCGAGCCCCGCCGGTCAGCACGAAATAAACACAGCCGACCTTGCACCAATGGCCTCCCAGGTAGTTTCAGTTTTCCCGAATTTCCCAACTGGCGCAGGGCAAAGCCAATAATTAAGGCTTACAAGTCACACCACGCAGCAGAACTTAAACGGTTATACATGTTATGATAACCAGTTATGGGGCAGAAATCAAAAAAATTTTGAATATTAGGGACCTAAGCCCAGTTAGGACCGATCACATTCGCATGAATTCGCATGAATATGACCACCGGACCGCCCTTTCCCCCATGCGCCGGCGCGCTGCGCCGTATCACACCGCGAACTGAATCACCTCACGCACCAGCGGATATATCTCATTCTGCCAGCGCCGGCCGGAGAATACGCCGTAATGGCCGACGCCGGTTTGCACGTGGTGGCGTTTGAGCAGCGGGCGGAGGTTGGCGCAGAGGTCGAGTGCCGCGGCGGTCTGGCCGAGCCCGCAAATATCGTCGCGCTCGCCTTCCACGGTGAAGAGAAAGGTCTTGCGGATGGTTTCGGGCTTCACCCGGCGGCCTTTATAATGCAGCTCGCCCACGGCTAGCTCATGCTTCATGAAGATGCGCTCGACGGTTTCAAGGTAGAATTCCGCCGGCAGGTCCATCACGGCCAGATACTCGTCGTAAAAATCACGATGCGTGCTGGCAGCACCGCTATCCTCGGTGGCGATGGAGCGGAACTGCTTGATATGGGCGCCGATATGCCGCTCCAGGTTCATCGAAACAAACGCCGTGAGCTGCATGAAACCGGGATATACACGCCGGCCGCCGCCACGGAAGCGCCACGGCACAATGCCGATCATCTTATCCTCGAACCAGCCGATCGTCTTGGTTTTGGCCAGCTTGTTCACGCGGGTCGGGTTGCGCCTGGTGTCAATCGGGCCGGCCATCAGTGTCATGCTGCGCGGCGTGGCGGGGTTATGGTCCTCGGACATCACCGAGACCGCGGCGAGCACGGCAACCGTCGGCTGGCACACCCCTACGACATGGCTGCGCGGACCCATCTGTTCGAGAAACCGGATCACATGCTCGACATATTCATCGAACCCGAAGCGCCCGGCGGAAGCCGGCACGTCCCGCGCGTTGGTCCAGTCCGTGATGTAGACATCATGGTCCCGCAGCAGGGTTTCCACGGTGCTGCGCAGCAGGGTCGCGAAATGTCCGGAAAGAGGTGCGACCACCAGCACTTTCGGCTGCTTGCGCGCGGAATCTTTTTTGAAGTGCAGCAGCCCGGCAAAAGGGGTTTTGAACACCGTCTCCTCGGTCACCGCCACCAGCTCGTTATCCTGCGGCACGGTTCTGATGCCGAAATCAGGACGGGCATGGGTGGTGCCGGAATAGCCGAACACTTCCAGCGCCGCGTTGTAATGCCGCAGCATGATCCCGTAGGGCGATGGCGGCATGCAGGTCCGCAGCAAGGCGCTGGTGGTCCGCGCCATCTTGCGCAGCGGGTCCATAATGTCGGCTTGCGCCTGGTAAACCTGATATATCATCGTAAAGCCTTATAACCGCGCAAACTCTTATCCCAGGAATAACGAACAAACCATTGTGCGGCCCTGTCGCCTGAGATAATCATGTGTGTATTTTGAGAAAAAGGGAAGGGTGAACATGACCGACGCGACCCTGCTGATCAGCAGCAAGAACTACTCCTCGTGGTCGCTGCGGGGTTTCCTGCTCGCGAAACTCTCCGGCATCAGCTTCAAGGAGGAACGCGTCTCGCCCGATGACCCGCGCGCCCGCGAGGAATTGCTGATGCGCACCTCCTCCATCCTGGTCCCCTGCCTCATCCATGGCGATGTCAGCGTGTGGGACACCATCGCCATCGCCGAATATCTCAACGAGAATTTTCCCGAAGCCAACATGCTCCCCGCTGAAAAAGGCGCGCGGGCGCGCTGCCGCTCCATCTCCGGGGAAATGCATTCCGGCTTCGCCGCCTTGCGCTCCTCCCTGCCCATGAACCTGCGCTTCCGCAAGCCAGGCTTCACCGTATGGTCCTCCGCCCAGGCGGATATCGACCGCATCACCGCCATCTGGCGCGAATGCCTGACGAACTGGAAAGGCCCGTTCCTGTTCGGCGCTGAGCCCACCATCGCCGATTGCATGTACGCCCCGGTCGTCACCCGCTTTCTCAGCTACGACGTGAATGTCGGCCCGGTCTGCCAGGAATATTGCAACACCATCCTGAACTGGGCACCGCTGAAGGAATGGATCGGCGACTCCAAGGAAGAACCCCAGGAGATCATCGAGCTCGACCTCGATTTCTGAGGCACCCATGGTGGCGCCGGGGGTCAGGAGGGCCAGGGCGTGGATTCGGGAATGGCGCAGGGGCCTTCGGCTTCCACAGTACCAAAGGCGGCCGGCGAGGTGATTTCGAGATACTCCATATCCGGGGAGTAATCGAACAGATAATGCGTGATGCCGGGCTGCTGGTGAACGCAATCGCCGGCGGCGACAAGGGTTTCCTGGTCGCCATACATGAAGCGGGCCCAGCCTTTGGTCATGAGCACGATGTGAAAATCGGCGATATGCTGGTGCCAGCCCGTGCCGCCTTCAGGCGGGTAGTCGGGGTTGGCCTTGACGAGCTGGGCGATAACGCGCCCCCCTGTCGCCGCATCCACGCCGAGGTCACGGTAGAGGAAGAAGCCGCGCAAGCCGTCGGTGCGCCAGGGCGTGTCGCCGGGTTTAACGTGAGAAAACAGGTTGACGATGGGCTGATCGAGCATTTGCCTTTGCTCCGTGCGGGGGGTTTGAATAACACATGGTCGCATATTTTCCGGCCGCGAGGCCAGAAAATTTTGCATTGCACCATTTTTTATTAAAACGCGGTTATTCGTCCCGTTCGGCGCGGACCAGCACTTCGCGCTTGCCGACATGGTTGGCCGGGCTCACCACGCCGTCTTTTTCCATCTGTTCAATGAGTTTGGCGGCGCGGTTATAGCCAATCGTGAGGCAGCGCTGCAAATAGGAGGTGCTCGCCTTACGGTCCCGCGCCACAATCGCCACCGCCTGGTCGTAGAGCGCGCCCTCGGCATTGGTGTTGCCGCCAGTGGCCCCGGACGGCATCGCCCCACCTTCCTCGTCCTCCAGCGGCTCTATCACCTCGTCGAGATACGCCGGCTCGCCCTGTTCGCGCAGATATTCGACCACCGCTTCCACCTCCTGGTCGGAGACGAATGGCCCGTGCACGCGCGTGATGCGCCCGCCGCCCTGCATGTATAAAAGGTCACCCTGCCCCAATAGCTGTTCCGCGCCCTGCTCGCCCAAAATGGTACGGCTGTCGAATTTCGAGATGACCTGGAAGGAGATACGGGTCGGGAAATTCGCCTTTATGGTGCCGGTAATGACATCGACCGAAGGGCGCTGGGTGGCCATGATGACATGGATACCGGCGGCACGCGCCTTCTGCGCCAGGCGCTGGACGCAGATTTCAATATCCTTGCCGGCGACCATCATGAGGTCGGCCATCTCATCGATGAACACCACGATGAAGGGCAGCGGCTCCAAAGCCAGCGGCTGGTCCTCGAATACCGGCTTGCCGGTTTCTGAGTCAAAGCCGGTCTGCACGCGGCGGGTAACCACCTCGCCGCGGCTGCGCGCCTCGTTCACCCGGTCGTTATAGCCGGCGATGTTACGCACCGAGAGCTGGCTCATATTGCGGTAGCGGCGGTCCATCTCGCGCACGATCCATTTGAGCGCGGCAACGGCTTTGGCGGGTTCGGTGACAACCGGGGTGAGCAGATGCGGAATACCGTCATAAACGGAGAGTTCAAGAATCTTGGGGTCGATCAGGATGAGGCGGCATTGCTCAGGGCTGAGCCGGTAGAGCAGACTCATGATCATGGCATTCACGCCGACGGATTTGCCCGAACCCGTGGTGCCGGCGATGAGCAGATGCGGCATCCGGGCGAGATCGGCCATGACCGGCGCGCCGGAAATATCCTTGCCAAGCGCCATGGGCAGCGCGGCATCGAGCGACTCCCACATCGCGCTGCCGAGCAGTTCGGAAAAATACACGGTCTCGCGCCGGGCATTGGGCACCTCGATGCCGATGACATTGCGCCCGGCCACCACGGCGATGCGGACGGCCATAACCGAGAGCGAGCGGGCAATATCCTCAGCCAGGCCGATGACGCGGGCGGCGCGTATGCCGGGGGCGGGCTCCAGCTCATACAAAGTCACCACCGGGCCAGGGCGGATCTCGACGATCTTGCCCTGCACGCCGTAATCCTGAAGCACGTTTTCGAGCAGGCGCGCATTGGCCTGCAGCGCCTCCTCACTCAGCGTGGAGCCGGCGCGGGCGGGGGCGGGGCGCAGCAGCGCAAGCGAAGGCGGGGTCCAGCCGAATTCAGGCAGCGGCAGGCGCTCCTGGCGCAAGGCGGCCTTGGGCGGCGGGGCGGATTTTACGGCGGGTTTGCTCTTGAAGGAGAGTACGGGCACGGCGGGTTGCGGCGGCGGCGCGGCATATTCATCGTCATCCTCCTCGGCCAGACGCGGCGGCCAGGCGCGCGGGCGAGCCTGTTCGGCATCCACGCTTTGCAGCAGCGGCGAAATCCAGGAGGTAACAGCCCCGGCGCCGCGCACGCTCTGCTGCACCGAGGCAGCGGCGGCACGGGCCGCGCGCTTGCCCCCGGCATGCCATTCGCCGGGGCTGAAGCCAAGCGCGAAGCCAAAGCAGCCCAGGGAGAGAACCAGGCTAAAGCCGAGCACGATTCCGGCTCCGGTACGGCCCAGCGCGGCACTGGCGCCGGCGAGCCCACTCGCGATGATATGCCCGGCGGCACCGCCAATCCCGGCGGGCGCCGGCCAGTTAACAGTGGCGCCGGGAATTTGCAGCACCGCCAGGGCCAGGGCGGCGGCCAGGAGCGGCAAAGCCAGACCAGCCAGCACGATGCGGGTTTTCAGCCGCCCGACATAGCCGCGCGTGGCCAGCCTGTAAGCCCAGGCGAGCAGGCACAGCACCGGGATGAAGCCGGCGGCGCCGAAACCCTGGAGCAGCAGGTCAGCCGCCTGCGCCCCCGCCCCACCTATAAAGTTTGCAGGCGGGGCGTTGGAGGCGGTATCGAAAGATGGATCGGCCGGGTTATAGGAGAACAGCGCCAGGGCCAGAATAACCGCGACGAGGGCAAGAACCACGCCGCCAAGCTCCCCGGCGCGCCGCCGCAGCTGCCCCTTGAGGGTGGGAGAAATAAATTGCCGCCTGCCCAGATCGATCGCCATGACTCCAGGTATAATCCGTGAGGGGCTGATTTTCAAAGTTATTTATGCGTGCCCACGCTCGTACCAGCGGCGCGAGCGGCGGATGATCGCCGCAACTGACAGCATGACCGGCACTTCCACCAGCACCCCTACCACCGTGGCCAAAGCCGCGCCGGACTGGAAGCCGAACAGCGCTATGGCGGTGGCGACGGCGAGTTCGAAAAAATTGCTGGCACCGATAAGCGCCGAGGGGCCGGCGATGCACCAGGCCTCACCGAGCTGCCGGTTGACCAGATAAGCGAGCCCGGCATTGAAATAGACCTGGATGAGGATGGGGATGGCGAGCAGCAGGATGACAACGGGCTGGCGCACGATCTCGGTGCCTTGCAGGCCGAAGAGCAGCACCAGAGTGAGCAGCAGGGCTGCCAGGGAAATGGGCCCGAGTGCCCGCAAAACCCGCTGCAACGCAGCCGCGCCGCCGTGTTCAAGCATGGCGCGCCGCCAGAGCTGCGCCACGGCCACGGGCACGACTATGTACAGCACCACCGACAACACCAGCGTGCTCCAGGGCACCGTAATGGATGACAAGCCGAGCAACAAAGCCACGCTGGGCGCGAAGGCGAAGATCATGATGCTGTCGTTGAGCGCCACCTGGCTGAGCGTGAAATGCGGCTCGCCCTCAACGAGATTGGACCATACGAACACCATGGCCGTGCAGGGCGCGGCAGCCAGGATGATAAGCCCGGCGATATAGCTGTCGATCTGCCCGGTGGGCAGCAAGGGGCGGAACAGATGGCCGATGAACAGCGCGCCCAGCAGCGCCATGGAAAACGGCTTGACCAGCCAGTTGACGCCAAGCGTGGCGGCGATGCCGCGCCAGTGCGCCCCGACCTGTTTCAAGGCCGCGGGGTCGATCTTCAGCAGCATCGGGATGACCATAAGCCAGACCAGCACCGCAATGGGCAGATTGACATGCGCGAGCGTTGCATCGCCCAGCGCATGAAACAATGGCGGCATGAGCTGCCCGAGCGCGATGCCGCCCGCCATGCAGAGCGCGACCCATAATGTCAGGTAGCGTTCAAAAAACCCGAGCACCGGGGCCGGGGGCGTCGGTTCACTCATGGCGGCCCCGCTCATTTCACGGCTTGGCCGGTGGTGCCGGGCATCTGGCCGATGGCGTGCAGTTTCGTACCCAGCGCCATCTGCCCGATGCTGCGCAACGGCAGGCTCGTGAACACGCTGATGCGGTTTTTCAGGTAGCGGAATGCCTGCACGAAGGCGGCCTCCTTCTGCATGTCGCTGCCCTCCACGGCGGCGGGGTCCTCGATGCCCCAATGCGCCGTCATCGGCTGGCCGGGCCAGACCGGGCACATCTCGCCGGCGGCATTGTCGCAGACGGTGAACACGAAATCCATTTTCGGCGCGCCGGGCACCGCGAACTCATCCCAGGCCTTGGAGCGCAGGCCCGCTATGGGATAGCCGAAGCTCTCCAGGGTTTTCAGCGCGAACGGGTTGACCATGCCTTTGGGGTGGCTGCCGGCCGAGAAGGCGCGGAAATGCCCTGCCCCGTCCTTGGCGAGAATGGCCTCGGCCATGATCGAACGGGCGGTATTGCCGGTGCAGAGAAATAACACGTTGAAGGGCTCGGTCATGCGGCGTCTCCGGTTTGGCAGAAGGCAGCAGGCGCGCAGGATTGTTCGCCCTGACAGCAGTTTTCGGTGAGATAGGCGAGCAGCGCGTTCATGGCGGGAAATTCGGCGCTGTAGATCAGCGATCGGCCCTCGCGGCGGCAGGCGATAAGCCCGGCCACGCGCAGCTGGTTGAGATGAAAGGATAAGGTGGCACCGCGCAGGTCGAGCGCCGCGCCGATCTGCCCCACGGCCAGGCCATCCGGCCCGGCCTGCACGAGCAGGCGGAATAGCGCCAGGCGGCTGGCCTGGGCGAGTGCGGCGAGGGCGCCAACGGCCTGGTTCATTTCCATATTTCTGTAAATATCGAATCAATTATCCAAGGTCAAGCCGCCCGGCGCCGGGCGGGGATCAGCTCAGCTGGCGAATGGCGCGCAACCGGGCCAGGAGGTCGGCGGGGTCCAGCCTGTCGAATGGCAAGGCGATGAAGGCGCCGACTCTGGCCTTGAGTTGCTCGAAGGCCTTCAGAAAAGCGGCCTGTTTCTCCTTGTCCGAGCCCTCGACGGCGGCCGGGTCCTGTATGCCCCAATGCGCCGCCATCGGCTGGCCCGGCCAGATAGGGCAAACTTCACTCGCGACCTTGCCGCAGACCGTGAAGACGAAATCCATTTTCGGCGCGTTGGGCGTGGCAAAGCCATCCCAGGGCTTGGAGGACAGCATATGCGTGGCATAGCCGAACCGGGTCAGGGTCCGCAGCGCGAACGGGTTGACCGCGCCTTTAGGCTGGCTGCCTGCCGAATAGGCACGGAACTTCCGCCCGCCATCCTGGTTGAGGATCGCCTCGGCCATGATCGAGCGGGCGGAATTGCCGGTGCAGAGAAACAGGACATTGCGCGTGATGGTCATGCCGCACCTTGGCTGCGGCTTAAGGGTTTGTCACCCCGGCGTAAGACAAAATAACCGAATGTCTACGGCTTTACACTATGGCTTCACGAACGCCGCGCTGATGGTCAGGGCGACTTCATCGCCGATGAGCGGGATGTAGGTGCTCTGGTTGAAATCCGAGCGTTTCAGCGTTCCCGTGGCGTTGAAGCCGGCGGTATACTGGTTGGTCAACTCGTTATTGCCGGCGGCGTTGAAGGTGACGTTAAGGGTTTCCGGCCGGGTGACGCCATGGAAGGTGAGTTCCCCCGTCACGCGCGCGGTTCTCGCACCGGTACGGATGACCGTCCCGGATTTGAACTCGATCACCGGGTATTTCGCGGCATCGAACCATTTCGGGCCCTTCAGCTCGCCATCGAGCGTGGCGTTGGTGGTGCTGACCGAGGCGACCGGGATTTTGATATCGAAACGAGTGGCGCCGAGGTTCTTCGGGTCGAGGATGAGGCTGCCCGAGGCACCCGTGAAATCGCCGTACCAGGTGGTGAACCCCATATGCGAGACGGCGAACAGGATGCGCGTATGGGTCGGCTCAACCTGGAAAGTGCCGCCGCGCAGCGCGTCAGGATTGGGGTTGGGCGGGGTTTCCGCCCCGAGGAAGCCGGGTGCGGCCAGCAGGACGGCGGCGAGGATGGCTGTTTTCATGATGGTGTTTCCTTCAGGCAATGGTTGCGGGTTCGGCCCGCGCCGGCGCGGCGATTTCGCCGAGCGCGGCGGCGATGGCCGGGTCCTTGAGGCCCGGTATGGCGAGGCCATCGGCATGGTGGATGGTAATATCCGTAAGGCCGATGAAGTTCAGCATGGCGATGAGATGCGATTCCTGGTGCTCCAGCCCCGCCGCCGGGCTGCCGGGACCATAGAGCCCGCCGCGCGTGGAGGCGAGATAAACCTTCTTGCCGGCGGGAACGAGGCCGAAGGGCACGCCGTCAGCCCCGTATTTGAAGGTCTTGCCCGCCACCAGAACCCGGTCGGCCCAGGCCTTCAACTGGGTGGGCAGGCCGAAATTATACATCGGCACACCGATGACGATGATGTCAGCACCCATCAGCGTGTCGATGAAGGACTGACCGCGCGCGATGTCAGCCAGCGTGGCGGCATCCGTGGGCGGGTGGCCGAACATCGCGCCGATATGGGCCGGGGAAAGATGCCCGACCGGGTTGGCGGCGAGGTCGAGATATTCGATCGCAAGGCCGGGATGCGCCGCGTCCTCACGCGCCACGAGGGCGGCGGTGAGTTTACGGGAGGCGGAATTCTCGCCGAGGACGCTGGAATCGATGTGCCAAAGTTTCATGGTGGATACTCCGTTGGAGGGATGGCGGAGGTGTAGACGTCCCCGTTCAACCTGCGTAGCCTATATATTAATATGGATACCATATGATTTACCGATGGATTGGAGCGTGAATTGATCGAGGGAATTACGCTGGACCAGTTGCGCGTATTCATCGCCGCGGCGGAGCAGAAGAGTTTTTCAGCGGCGGGGCGGCGGCTCAACCGGGCGCAATCGGTGGTCTCGCAATCCCTGGCCAAGCTGGAGGGGCAGCTCGGGGTCAGGCTGTTCGCGCGCGAGGGGCGGTACCCGGTGCTGACCGAGGCGGGCGAGGCGCTGCTGGCCGATGCCAGGGCGGTCTCGGCGGGGCTGGCGGCGCTCAAGGCGCGCGCCCGGGGCATGGCCGCCGGGGTGGAGCCGGAGCTGGCCGTGGCAATCGACGTGATGTTCCCCATGGCGGTGCTCACCTGCGCCGCCGCGCGGTTCGGCGAGGCGTTTCCGCTCACGCCGCTTCGGATTTATGTCGAGGCGCTGGGCGGCGTGGCGCAGGCGGTGCTGGACCGGCAATGCAGCCTGGGGGTCATCGGCTCGCTGCCCCTGGCCACGCCCGCGCTGGTGAGCGAGCGGCTGCTGGCGGTGGAAATGGTGTTCGTGGCGGCACCCGCGCACCCTCTGGCGCGGATCACAGGCGGCATCGCCGAATGCGATCTCGCCGCGCATGTGCAACTGGTCCTCACGGACCGCACCGAGCTGTCGCGCGGGCAGGAGTTTTCCGTGTTCTCACCGCGCAACTGGCGGCTCGCGGATCTCGGCGCGAAACACGCGTTTTTACGCGCCGGGCTGGGCTGGGGCGGGATGCCGCTGGAAATGGTGCGGCGCGACCTGGGGGAAGGCGCGCTGGTGCAGCTCGCTTTGCTGGACCGGCCGGTGCTGACCAGCATGGTGATGTCCGCCGCCTACCGCGCCGACGCCCCGCCGGGTCCGGCGGGGCGCTGGTTCATCGAGCAGCTCCGCCAGATGGCGGGAGACCAGGTGCCGGCCTGATCAATGTTCAGAGTGCGGCGAGATCCTCGGCGGTGGGCACATAGCCGCGCAGATAATCCTCGATGATGCCAATATCCTCGCGCAGGCACATCGCGGCGACATAACCATCCGGGCGAACCAGCCAGATGCAGCGCGGGCTCAGCGTCGGGCGCAATTCGGGTTCCAGCAGGGCGGCAAACTCCTGGCGCAGGTGCTCCACCCTGGCACCAGGATCGGCCAGCAGGGCGAAGCGCGGCACCGGGCCGCCGCCGAAGGGGGGCTGCCCGGCCGGCACCGCCACGCGCTGGCCGGGGCCGGGTGCTGGCAGCGCATGGTCCTCGATGCCGTTGATCGGGCTGTGGTCGTAGCTGAAGGAGACCTCCGAGATGGTCTCGGCCACCTGGCGGCGCCCCGGGGCAAGGCCGAAATAGATATTCCCAAGCAGGTTACGGGCAAACTGCATGGTCGGGTTACGCACCGTGGCGGCCTGGGCGGCGCGGCCCAGATTGGCGACCACGCGCTCGGCCACGGCCTGGCGCTCGATGGTGTAGCTGTCCAGCAGCAGCTCGCGATTTGCCACGCCGCGATAGGCCAGCGCCAGCTTCCAGGCGAGGTTGATCGAATCGTGGATGCCCATGTTGAGCCCCTGCGCGCCGACCGGGTTGTGCACATGCGCGGCATCCCCCGCCAGGAACACGCGCCCGGCGCGGTAGGAGGCGACGTTATATTCCTCAACCTGGAACGCATGGGTCCAGACCGGGTTCATCGCGGTCACGCCGCCGGGCCCGCGCTGGTCGAGGATCGTCTGGATCTTGTCGAGCGGCGGGGTGCCGGGGGTGAAGTCCTTGGCGTTGCGCCCGGCATTGGCGATGATGCGGAAGCGCCCGCCCGGGACCGGGAAAATCGCCATGAAGCCGTCCTCATGCCAGAAGGAGTTCAGCTCCGTGCGCGCGAAATTGCCGCCCCGCAGCTCGACATCGGCAAGATACCAGGCGCTTTGATGCGGCGATGCGGCACTGCTCAGGCCGAGGCATTTCCGCACGAAACTGCCGCCGCCATCGCAGCCGATGAGGTAGAATGCGCGCACGGCCTCCGACTTGCCGCCCGGATGGTGCAGCGTGGCGGTAACGCCATTGGCATCGGCGGTGAAGCCTGCCAGCTCCGCCCCGCGTTCCACGGTAACGCCAAGGCCGGCCAGATGCTCGGTGAGGATCTGCTCGGTGCGGGCCTGGGGCAGCAGCAGCGCGTACGGATACTGGCTTTCAATACCCGCGAAATCCACGCTGCCGATCAGCTTGCTGCCGGCGAATATGTTCGAGACATGGAGCTTTTCGCCCTCGGCGACCAGAGCGGCGGTGGCGCCGCTCGGTTCAAGCAATTCGAGCGTGCGGGTCCACATGAACAGGGCGCGGGAATGTTCGGCCAATTTGGCCTCTTTCTCGACGACGCGCACCGGCACGCCAAAGCGGCGCAATTCGGCCGCCAGCACCAGCCCGACCGGACCCGCGCCCGCGATGAGAACGACGTTGTTCATGGACCCCCCCCTTAAATGTTCCGGGCCAAAGCCGGTTCGGCTGATAGCGCCACGTGATGCCCCTTCATTGCGGCGAGGGCATGGTCTTGTCCTTGACGTACATCAAGTAAAAAGCCGAGGCAATTTCAATGCCGCGGCACGCCCCGAACCGCGCGGCGCGCGGGTCCAGAGTAACACGCCTTGAACCAGGCGCCTCGCGGGTCCAGACTGGAGATGATGGAGATAACGGCGCATCCTGGCGATGACTGGCGGGAATGCCCGCATTGCGGCCTGCACTGCCTGCTGCCGCCACGCACCCCCGGCCTGGTGGCGGACTGCCCGCGTTGCGGCGAGGTGCTGTGGCGCATGCGGGCGCACCGGCGGACCCTGCCTCTGGCCTATGCCCTGGCGGCTTTGCTCTTCTACCTCTTCGCCGTCGCCGCACCCTTCCTGGAAATCGAGGTCTATGGCCGGTTCGCGCTGGCGCGGCTGGGCACCGGGCCGGCACAGCTCACGGCCCAGGGCTTCGGTCTCGCCGGCGCGCTGGTGTTTCTCGTCACCCTGGTGGCCCCGGCGGCCAAGCTCGGCTTCCTTATCATCATCCTCGGCGGCCTGCGCTTCCTGCCGCCTGCCCTGCTGAAATTATTATTCCGCTGGTACCACGCCCTGGCACCCTGGGCGATGATCGATGTGTATCTGCTCGGCTTCCTCGTCGCCTATACCCGCCTCACCCTGCTCGCCTCCGTGCATCTCGATACCGCGCTTTACGCCCTTATCGGCTGCATGCTGTGCATGGCGGCGGCGGATGGCAGCGTGGATACAGAGCAGTTGTGGCGCTCGCTGGATGCGCGCACGCCGCGGTCCAAACTCTGCTATGGCGGCGCCCGCATGGGCTGTACCGCCTGCGGCTTCGTCAACACGGCAACGCCCGGCGCGGCCTGCCTGCGCTGCGACGCGCCCGTGCACATTCGCACGCGGGAGAGCGTGAGCCGCGCCTGGGCGCTGCTGCTGGCCTCCATGGCCCTGTACATCCCGGCTAATCTCTATCCCTTCATGGTCATAACCAAGCTGGCGCGGACAACCCCGTACACCATTACCGGCGGCATCGAGGAACTCGCGCAGAACGGCCTGTGGCCGCTGGCCTTACTCGTGTTCTTCGCCAGCATCACCATCCCGCTCGTTAAAATCCTGGCGTTGGGCTACATGCTCATCAGCGTGCAGGTCCGCAGCACCAGATATCTCGCGCTGCGCACCACCGCCTACCGCATCATCGATTTCATCGGCCGCTGGTCGATGATCGACGTGTTCATGGTCTCGATCCTGGTGGCGCTGCTGCGCTTCGACCAGATCGCCAATGTACATGCCGCCATCGGCGCCGTATGCTTCGGCGCGGTGGTGGTGCTGACCATATTCGCCGTGGAGGCCTTCGATCCGAGATTGATGTGGGATGCGGAACGCCCGCTTATGAGTGAAGCGGTAGGTGATGCTGGTGAGTGAAGCTGGTGAGTAAATGATGAGCGAGAGCGAGCCCCCGAGACCCACCGTTCTCACCCCGCCGCGCGCCAAGCTGCGCCGCCCGCGCTTTCAGTTCGTCTGGCTCATCCCCATCGTCGCCGCCATCATCGCGGGCTATCTCGGCTACCGCACGGCCATCGAGCAGGGCCCGCTGCTCACCCTCACCTTCGCCAGCGCCGACGGGCTGCAGGCCGGGCAGACCCAGGTGAAATACAAGGCGGTGGCGCTGGGCACGGTGGAAAGCATCGACCTCGCCCCGGACAATTCACATGTCGTGGTCAAGGTCCGCATGAACCATGTCGGCGCGCGCTTCCTCAACAGCCATGCGCGCTTCTGGGTCGAGCGGCCGCGCTTCAACCTGTCCGATGTCTCGGGCATCGAAACACTTGTCTCTGGCGCCTATATCGCGGTCGACCCCGGTACGCCGGGCGGTAGCGAACAGAGCCAATTCGCCGGGATGGAGGAGCCGCCAGGAGTGCGTTCCGACGAGCCGGGCAGCACCTATGTGCTCACCACCAACAGCGTCGGCTCGCTCAATTCCGGCTCGCCGGTCTATTACCGCGACGTGCAGGTGGGTGAGGTGCTGGGCTATGACATGGGCAACGGCCTGGGCCCGGTAAAGGTCACCGTGTTCATCCGCGCGCCGTTCGACCATCTCGTGCGGCCCGGCAGCCAGTTCTGGAATATATCCGGCATCACGCTCGGCACCGAGGGTGGCGTGCTGCAACTACAGCTGCAATCGGTGCAGGCACTGGTGGCCGGCGGCATCGCCTTCGCCCTGCCCAATGCCGCGCGCGGCGATGCCCCAAGCCCGGATAACGCCACCTTCCCGCTCTATGCCTCGGAGCAGGCCGCCGATGCGGCATCGTACCGGACGCAGATCAGGCTGGTAACCTATCTCGACAGCGATGTCGCCGGGCTGGTGCCGGGCGTGCCGGTGCAGCAACTCGGCGTGCAGATCGGCGTGGTCACGGGCGTGTCGCTGGAAGTGGATGAAGCCCGCGGTACGATGCGGGTGCGGGTGGATATGCAGGTGCAGCCCGAGCGCATCCATTCCTCGGCCGCCTTGCGCCAGGGGCTCGATGCGAGGGCCGACCTGCAACGCCTCGTCGACAACGGCATGCGCGCCGAACTCGGCACCGGCAGCTATGTGACCGGGCAGAAGCTGATCCTGCTGACCAATGTGCCCGGCGCCCCCCCCGCCAAGGTAACGCGCGAGGGCGACGCGCTCGTCATCCCCTCCGCGCCGGGCGGGTTGGATGCCACCCTGGCCTCGGTGAACGACATCGCTGCCAAGCTGGCGAAAATGCCATTCCAGCAGATCGGCGATAATCTGAACAAGCTGCTCATAACCGCGAATGGCACTCTGGGAGGGCCGCAATTGAAACAGACTCTGGCGCAGCTCACCGCAACGCTGCAAACAGCCAATGTAACCCTTGGCATGGTCAATCAGGATTTCGGCACGGATTCCGATTTCCAGCGCGGCATGCAGCAGCTTCTGCAACAGGGCAGCGCCGCCGCGCAATCGGTGAAGGCGCTGGGCGACTACATCCAGGCGCATCCGCAAGCCCTGCTGCTGGGGCGGAGCGGGCCATGAGGCGGCGTTTCCTGCTCGCTTCCCCGCTGGCGCTGGCGGCATGCA
This sequence comes from Pseudomonadota bacterium, assembly GCA_021826225.1. Lineage (GTDB taxonomy): Bacteria > Pseudomonadota > Alphaproteobacteria > Acetobacterales > Acetobacteraceae > Acidocella. The sequence continues at coordinate 26,296 of JAKBAV010000023.1, forward strand.
GCAGCCCCGTGGTGCATGAATACCGCCTGGCCGCAGTGCCGGGCAGCGTGCGCGGCGGCAGCGGCCTGCGCATCGTAGTGCGCGATATCGGGCTGGCCGGCGAGCTCGCCCAGCCCGGCCTGCCCCGGCCGGGCGGGCCCTATACGGCCGATAGCTTCGCCAATGATGTCTGGGCCAGCCCCTTACCGGATTTGCTCCAGGAAGCGATGGTGCAGAACCTCGCCCAGCGCCTGCCGGGCGATATCGTGCTGGCCGGCAACAGCGCGATCGGGGTGACACCGGATATCTATGTCGAGATCAACGTGCTCGCATTCACGCCGGATGCCACCGGCAACATCACGCTGCAGGCGCAGCTTTCCACCCGCCATGGCCAGGCGGCGGCAAAAGACTGGCAGTTGCGCAATTTCACCGCGAGCGCCCCGGGCGGCATGCTGCCCGCGGCAATCGCCGCCGCCATGAGCACGCTATGGGGCCAGGCGGCGGATATCGTCGCATGCATGATCTAGCCCGGCATTACCGCTTCCTCCGCCTCCCGCAAGGCATGATACAGAGCGTCCGCGAAGCTACGGAAACAGGCGAGGATGAAGCCCCGCTCCTCACGCCAGATACGCACGCCGATATGCGCGGCATGGGTGATGGCGGCGGCATCCTCCGGGAATACCTGCGCGCGCAGATCGATCGGCACCAGCCGCTTCAATATCTCACGGGCAGATGGGCCGGAAATGGCAAACAGAAACAGCCCGTCGGATTGCCCGGTCACAGCCCCTTGCGTCCGGGCGGCGAGGCTGGCTTCGTCCTCATCCAGCACCAGCCAGGAATTGGCGCCGTTCCAGATGATATTGCCGCGCCGGGTGCCGGGCCCCGGCAGATCCAGCCCGCCCGCCCGGGGCGAGGCCAGGCTGCAGATGCGCCGGAACGGCAGCGGCGTGATCGCGACGGTGGCCGCAAGTACCGGATAACTGGCCTCAAGCATGCAGCCGGCTCCCCTCAGGGTCGTAATGCACCGGCGGCACGATCTCAGCCGCGCAATCGCCGTTGCGGATAGGGTCATAGACACGGATTGTCTCGCCGATGCGGGCCGGGCCATTGGCCAGCAACGCCAGCGCGATAGGGCCAAGCATGGGCGAGCGGGCGGCGGAGGTGACATGACCCTGATCGTTTTCCGCCATGGCGGCCGCACCAATGGGCAGCAGATGGCTGCCGGCGCGTAATATTGTCACGCCATCGACAGGTTTCAGCCCGACCAGCGTGGGGCGCGCGGGATCGGTCAATGCCGGTCGGGCGGCCATGGCGCGGCCGACGAAATCCTTCTTCCGCGACAGCAGCTTGTGCAGGCCGAGATCATGCGCGGTGGTCTGGCCGTTGAGTTCCGGCCCGGCGGCATGGCCTTTTTCGATCCGCATGATGCCGAGCGCCTCGGTACCATAAGGCGCCAGCCCGAATGCCTCACCCGCCGCCATCAGCCTGGCGGCCAGCGCATTGGCAAAGCGCGCCGGCACCGCAAGCTCATAGGCGAGCTCGCCCGAGAAGGAGATGCGGAACAGCCGGGCCGGCGTGCCATTGCAAATGGTAAGCCCGGCGCAGGCCATATAGGGGAATGCCTCGTTTGAAATATCAAAGGGCGGATCGATGACCTTCTCCAGCACGGCGCGCGATTGCGGACCGGCGATGGCGAGCTGCCCCCATTGGTCGGTAACGGAGATGAGGCTGACATCGAGCCCCGGCCACAGCACCTGAGCGCAGAATTCGAGATGCTGCATCACCTTGGCCGCATTGGCCGTGGTCGTCGTCATCACGAAATGATCCGGCCCGAGCCGCGCGGTGGTGCCGTCATCCATCACGAAACCATCCTCGCGCAGCATGAGCCCGTAGCGGACGCGGCCCAGGGCCAGGTTCGTCCAGGAATTCGTGTACACGCATTCGAGGAATTTCGCGGCATCCGGGCCCTGAATATCGATTTTGCCGAGCGTGGTGACATCGCATAGGCCAACAGCCTGGCGCACGGTATTCACCTCGCGCTGGGC
>JAKBAV010000119.1 GCA_021826225.1 Pseudomonadota bacterium
CTGACATGCTGCGCCACCCAGAGCACGGCATCCCGCACATCATGGAGCGCGGTTGGGAATCTGTGTTCCGGCGCCAGGCGGTAATCCACCGAGGCAACGGCGCAGTTCGACGCGCGCGCGAGCACGCGGGCGAAACTATCGACCTCATCGACACTGCCGAACGCGAAGCCGCCGCCATGCGCCCAGACGATGACGGCGGCAGGTTCCGGCACGGGGCGGTACAGGCGCAAGCCGATATCCCCCCCGGCCACGGGAATGCGGTAATTGGCCACGTGCTCGACTGGTTGGGGCTGCGCCTGCGATGTCAGGGCGGCCCTGATGGCGGCGCGCGTCTCCGCGGCGGGCCGCGTCAGGGCGCCCTGCCAGACTGGATCGATCTGAAAATATCCGGCGATCTGTGCCGCGAGAGGATCGACAGGGCCCATGGGGGGCGCCGGAGGCAGTTCGTCATTCACCGTTGCATCTCCATTCGCTTCGGTCCATGGCGCTGCATCAGCGCGAGATCACGCCGCGGGCACGCCATTCAGCGCGGTGCCCGCCATCGACCACGATATCGATGCCATTGATGAAACTTGCCGCGTCCGAGACCAGAAATTCGATGACCGAGATGATTTCCGGCAGTGTGCCTTCGCGGCCCAATGGGATCTCCTGGGCCTTCTCGTTGCGCGGAATGTCCTTGTCGTCCCCGCCATGGCTGGGCAGGGTGGCACCCTGGGCCCGCGCCATCGGCGAGTCTATCATGCCCGGAGAGAGCGAAACGACCCGGACGCCTCGCTTGCCCCATGCCCGCGCCCGGGTTTCCGCGAGCCGCGTGATGCCGTGCTTGGCATAGGCATAGGTATCAATCCATTTCGGATTACTGCCGATGGCGGACTCTATCCCCTTCATGAAACCAGGCTGCAGCGGCTCATCGAGCAGCGCGTCTATGTCACGGCCATGCGGCGGTAGATATCCCGCCAGCGAGCCCACGAAGATGGCGGCGCCGCCTTGCACCATGTGCGGTTCCGCCATGTCGGCGATCAGATGCGGCCCGATGAGATCGACCGCCATCATCTTACGCCAATCACGCTCGGCTCCTCCGACCGCGGCAATATGGGCGAGGACGCGGATACCGTGGCGCTGTGCGATAACCTTGCCCAGGGCCGCCACCTGGGCGCGATCGACGATGTCACACACCTGGCCGGCCGCGATGAAGCCTTCGAGCCGCAAGGTCTCGACCGCTTCGGCCAGGCGGCTGGGCGAAATATCGGCGATGAGCAGCGGGTGATGCCTGCCCAGGGCGCGTGCCACGCCCATGCCCATGCCGCCGCAGCCAATGACCAGCGCCAGCGGCGTGTCCGCGAATTTCGTGGTTTCAAAATGCGCCTTCGTCATGGGTGCCGCAGGCCGTCACGGGTCGTTTTCTGGTTAGCGCCGGCACCGGACAAACCATGTGGCGCCCTCAGAGTCTCGGCCACGTCATCGGCCATTTTCGAAATATGCGGCGATGTTTTGATGATGATTTTTGGTGTTACGTTCATCTTTTTCCCTCCGCTGGCGCCGCACCGCGCGCGCTGGCGCGCTCGCATCCGAACGCGCTTTCTGCAGCAAAGCCGTTTTCAGCAAAGCCGTTTCCGTTTCTTCAACGCCATCCCTGCTGGTGCCTGGCAAGCCTCGTTGCCATACGCATTGTCAGGCATAAGGACAGGCTGTCAATATGTTTTTTGATGTCATCGTATCCATGACCGCCTGTATGCTGGCTCGAATCCGAGCCGCGACAGGGTTAGCGCGCGTCTCGGCTGGCGGCCAGAGCCTGTTTCGCGCGCCCAGGATTTGAGTTAATGCGTGCCGGATGAGACAAGAGTTTGTCCCATGCGTTTCCCCGGAGTTGGACCGAATAAATGGCAGGTGAAGCTCAGCCGTCGACAAAATACGTAACCCCGCTCCGTCAGGCTCATCGGGAGCTGACGCGCAGCCGTATCCGAAGTGCCGCGCGCGATATTTTCTACGAACGCCATTACGATTCAGCGACGATGGACGAAATCGCTCTGGCCGCGGGGCTGCGGCGGCAGACTTTGTACCTGCACTATAAGGACAAGGCTGAAATCCTTACCGACATCATTGCCGACTGGCTGCCGAAAGCCAAGGGCTTCATGGCAACCCTGCCGGGGCCCAAGCCGAGTTTCCCGCAACTGCGGCAATGGATCGCTGAGGTGACGCAGTTCGTGGCGCGGGAGCGGGCGCCACTATCGATCATCCTGGAGGTGCGCCGCACGAGCAAGGCGCATACATTGATGATCGAGAATCTGACCACGGAATTGCTGGCCGGGCTTGGCGAACATAATCCGCCTTTCCGCGAGACCGCGAGGGAGCACGCCTCGCCGCTGCTGCACGCGAAGGCCGTGCTGCTGCTGCGCGAGCTGATTTATGCCTGTGATCTTTACCTCGATGACCCGTCGCGCGATTACGCGAGCGCCTTGCTCGAAGCGACGGCAAAGGATTTCTACAATTATCTGTCTGAAGATGGCTGGGTGAGCTCAAGCGCCGGCGCTTGAGCCGCGGCCGGGCGGGCACCATTGGCCTGGGTGCTGCGCGGGTGCCGGGTCATGCAATCGAGCGCCCACCATCGATCACCAGTTCCGTGCCGGTCACGTAGCTGCTTTCATCGCTCGCCAGCCACACGATGCCGGCGGCGATCTCATCGGTTGTGCCTGTGCGGCCAAGCGGGACCGTAGAGGCGGCAAGCGCGTCGAGCGTCGGCGCGCGGGACCGCGCCGCATCGGCGTTCTCGGCCGTGCCGAGCAAGGTATCCCAGATGGCGGTCTCGATAATGCCGGGATGGATGGAATTCACGCGCACATTGTCCCGGGCCGCGGCACATTCCAGGGCGACGGCCTTGGTGAAGAGGCGAACCGCCCCTTTTGTGGCGCAATAGCCCGCGGCGTTGGGCGCCGCCTTGATACCGGCAATAGATGAGACATTGATGATACTGCCTCCGCCGCTCGTCCGCGCCCCTCCCTCCCGCAGCAATGGCAAGGCATGTTTTACACCCAGAAACACGCCGTCCAGATTGATCGCGGTCTGGCGCCGCCAATCGGTTAAACTCATGTCGACAACCGGGCCGGAGAGCCCGATACCGGCATTGTTCACCAGGACGTCGAGCCGGCCGTATTGCAATTTAATGGCGGCGATGACGGTGCGCCAGGACTCCTCCGCAGTGACATCATGCCTCAGGAAGATCGCCTGCCCGCCTGCCCGCTCGATTTCCATGACCAGACCGGCAGCTTTTTTATCCTGGACGTCGGTGACGACGACCACCGCGCCTTCCCGCGCCATGAGCATGGCGGTGGCACGGCCAATGCCGCTTGCCGCACCCGTGATGCATATGATTTTGCCTGCAAGTCTGCCGGCCATGGTTTCTCCGCCCATCAATAGCTTGTGTCCGGTTGCCTTGATCATTTTGTCTTGATCATTCTATCCGCGACGAATGGTCTTGACCTGGAGGCCTCATCGTCAACATAATAGACACTATGTCAATAGACAATGGCCGGGTCTGCCGACTGGCTGGGTCTCCCGCGAGCGGGCCGGGCCGACGATGGAGGAGATATCGACCATGCCGGATGGGATCAATAATCACCAGGCGCAAGGCGGCGCGGCGCCGCAATTCGATGCGATCATCGTGGGTGCCGGGTTTTCCGGGCTGTACCAACTGCATCAGCTGCGCGATCAACTGGGGCTCAATGTTCTTGTCATCGAGGCGGGTGATGATGTCGGCGGGACATGGTACTGGAATCGCTATCCGGGTGCGCGGTGCGATTCCGAAAGCCATTATTACTCCTATTCGTTCTCCAGGGCTTTGCAGGAGGAGTGGCGCTGGTCCGAGCGCTACCCCGAGCATGGCGAAATCCGGCGGTATCTCGCGCATGTGGCGGACCGTTTCGACCTGCGCCGCAACATATCGCTGAATACACGCCTGACCGCGGCGCGCTGGGACGAGGCGGGCAATCGCTGGCTGATCGATACCGATACGCGCGGCACGCTGAGCGCCACCGTCTTCATCACCGCGGTCGGTTGCCTGTCAGCGGCGAATATCCCGCAAATTCCCGGGCTCGATACGTTTAAAGGGGCGTGGCATCATACCGGGCGCTGGCCGCATCAGGGTGTCGATTTCACCGGCAAGCGTGTCGGGCTGATCGGCACCGGCTCCACGGGCATCCAGGCGACGCCGGTGATCGCGCAGCAGGCGGCGCAACTGACGGTGTTTCAGCGCACTGCCAATTACAGCATTCCGGCGCGCAACCGGCCGCTCACCGACGAGGAGTGGAGCGAGATCCAGGACAGCTACGAAGCCATTCGCGAACGCGCGCGCAGTTCCACCAACGGCCATCCGTTCGTGATATTCGACAAATCGGCCCTCGATGTCAGCCCGGCGGAGCGCAGCCGGCGCTATGAGGAGGCCTGGGCGCGCGGCGGCCTTGGCTTCCGCGCGGCCTTCAATGACCTGCTGAAGAATCCGGCGGCCAACGCCACCGCTTCGGACTTCATCCGCGCCAAGATCGCCGAGATCGTGCGCGACCCCGCCACCGCGGCTAAACTGACGCCGACCGACCATCCTTTCGCGTCCAAGCGGCCGCCGGTCGATACCGATTATTTCGACACCTTCAACCGTGCCAATGTGACGCTGGTGGACATCAAGGCGACACCGATCGAGCGGATCGAGGCACGCGGCATCCAGACCACGGAAACACTGCATGAGCTTGACATCATCGTGTTCGCGACCGGGTTCGACGCATTGACAGGGCCGCTGCTGGCACTTGAGATCAGCGGCGCAGGCGGTCATAATCTGCGTCAGGACTGGGCGGCCGGGCCGCGCAGCTATCTCGGACTGCAGCCACCGCATTATCCCAATATGTTCACCATTACCGGGCCCGGCAGCCCCTCGGTGCTCACCAACATGCCGGTCGCGATCGAGCAGCATACGCAATGGATTACCGCCTGCATCAGCTACATGCGGGCGCATGGTTTCGTGCGTATCGAAACGTCGGAGGAGGAGGCCGGGACATGGGTTGCGAAGGTCAACGCGGCGGCGAACGCCACCTTGTTGCCGATGGCCAATTCATCCTGGTATCTGGGAGCCAACGTGCCGGGTAAGCCGCGCGTGTTCATGCCCTATGCCGGTGGCATGGCGCATTACGCCCGCATTTGCGATGAGGTGGCGCGTGACGGCTATCGCGGCTTTACGCTGAGCCGTGCGCGGCAGGTCGCCTGAGGCACTACATGACAATGCGCGCGCTGCACCCTGACATACCGGCCTTGATGCAGGCCCTGCGCGATGCCGGCGTGCCCAGCCTGGGCAGTGTGCCGCCGGCTGTGGCGCGCGCCGGCTATACCGCAAGCCGGCGCCGCCTGCAGCCGCCGCTCGCGCCTGTGTCTGCCATCACGGAACATGCCATTCCGCGGGTGGGGGAGCCGCTACGTGCCAGGCTTTATCGCGGCGGTGAGACGGGCCAAAGCCAGCCATGCCTTGTTTTTCTGCATGGCGGTGGATGGGTGCTGGGCAGCATCGAATCGCATGAGGGGCTATGCCGGCACCTCGCGCACCGCGCCGGCTGCGCCGTGCTGGCGGTGGATTACCGCCTGGCGCCCGAGCATCCCCATCCGGCGGCCATGGAGGACAGCGTGCTGGCGCTGAGCTGGGTGGCCGCCAATGCCGCGAGTCTGGGGCTGGATGCGGCGAGACTCGCCGTCGGGGGCGATAGCGCCGGTGGCAAC
>JAKBAV010000120.1 GCA_021826225.1 Pseudomonadota bacterium
TAGGCCGCGATATCGGCCACCACGACATGCAGCAGATAATCGACATCGCCGCTCATGCGCCAGGCGCCGATGATTTCAGGGGTGTTGGCGACCGCCGTGGCGAAGCGCTCCAGCCAGCCGGCGGAGTGGTCGGAGGTTTCGACCGAAACGAAGACCGAGACGGGCAGGCCGAGCTTGTCGGCATCGAGTACCGCGACACGGGCCTTGATGACGCCGGTTTCCTCCATGCGCTTGATGCGCTTCCAGCATGGTGTCGCGGTGAGACCCACCTTGTCGGCGATGTCGTTCAGCGACAGCGAGGCATCAACGGCCAGCAGGCGCAGAATGGCGCGGTCGATATTGTCAAGCTCGGTCATGGATCGGTCATGAACTCCAGATCGCCGTGGCATGGGGGACATATTGCGGCGGCATAAAAATTGGGCTAGACGGCGTTCCGGGTCACACCCCCCCAACGGGGTGCTTTTCTTCTGTAAGGAAGAGTTTTTATGGCAGATTTTTCTCCCGCCGCCAAGCCTGTGCTGCGGCCACAAAATCCTAATTTTTCATCCGGTCCTTGCGCCAAGCGCCCTGGTTTCACCCTGGCGGCGCTCGAAGGTGCCGCGCTGGGCCGTAGCCACCGCGCCAAAGGCCCCAAGGCCAAGCTCGCCGAGGTGATCTCGCGCTCCAGGGCGGTGCTCGGCATGCCCGCGGACTGGCGCCTCGCGATTGTCCCCGCCTCCGATACCGGGGCCATGGAAATGGCGCTGTGGTCGATGCTCGGGCCGCGCCCGGTGGATGTGATCGCGCATGAGAGTTTTTCCGCGGGCTGGGCGACTGACGTGGTCAAGCAGCTCAAACTGCCGGATGCCCGGGTGATCGAGGCTGAATACGGCGCGCTGCCGGATCTGTCGCGGCTCGATTTCGCGCATGACATCGTGCTGGCCTGGAATGGTACGACCTCCGGCGTACGTTTCGCCGATGGCGATTTCATTCCGGACGGGCGCGGCGGGCTGGTATTCGCCGACAGCACCTCGGCGGCCTTCGCCATGGCGCTGCCCTGGCGGAAGCTCGATGTCGTGACCTGGAGCTGGCAGAAAGTGCTGGGCGGTGAGGCGGCGCATGGCATGCTGGCGCTCTCGCCGCGCGCGGTGGAGCGGCTGCTCACCTACAAACCTTCCTGGCCGCTGCCCAAGATTTTCCGCATGACCTCGGGAGGCAAGCTCATCGAGGGGCTGTTCGCGGGCGAGACGATCAACACGCCCTCGATGCTGTGCGTCGAGGATGCGCTGGATGGTCTGCGCTGGGCTGAGAGCATCGGCGGATTGCCGGGGCTGATCGCGCGGTCGGAAGCGAATTTGCGCGCCGTGGCCAACTGGGTCGAGGGCAATGAGCGCGTGCGCTTTCTCGCGGCCGAGCCGGCGACGCGCTCCTGCACCTCCATCTGCCTGGTGATCGCGGCCCCCTGGTTCAAGGCGCTCGATGCCCAGGGCCAGGAGAAGGCGGCGAAAGCCATTGCCACACTGCTCGAAGCGGAGAAGGTGGCGCTGGATGCCGGGGCGTATCGCGATGCGCCGCCGGGCCTGCGGATATGGGGCGGGGCGACGGTGGAGACATCCGATATCGAAGCCCTGCTGCCGTGGATCGACCACGCGATCGATACGGTCTCGGCGCAGGTCTGAACCGGCTTAAAAAAGATGGATTGCCGCGCTGCGCTCGCAATGACGCGTGGTGCAGCGCGGGTATTTAATTCCAAGGAATTTTGAAAAATGGTAAAAGTTCTCATCAGCGACAAGCTTTCGCCGGCCGCCATTGCGATCTTCAAGGAGCGCGGTGTGGAGGTCGATATCAAGACCGGCCTCACCCCGGCCGAATTGCGCGAGATCATCGGCCAGTATGACGGGCTGGCGATCCGGTCCGCCACCAAGGTGACGAAGGATGTACTGGATGCCGCGACGAATTTGAAGGTGGTCGGGCGCGCCGGCATCGGCGTCGATAATGTCGATGTGAAAGCCGCGACCTCGCGCGGCGTAGTGGTGATGAACACGCCGCATGGCAATGCCATAACCACCGCCGAGCATGCCATTGCGATGATGTTCGCCCTGGCCCGGCAGCTGCCGGAGGCTTCGGCCTCGACCAAGGCCGGCAAGTGGGAGAAGAACCGCTTCATGGGTGTGGAGCTGACCGCCAAGACGCTGGGGCTGATCGGCTGCGGCAATATCGGCTCCATCGTGGCTGACCGCGCGGTGGGGCTGAAGATGAAGGTGCTGGCCTATGACCCGTTCCTCACCGAGGCGCGGGCGGTGGAGCTGGGCGTCGAGAAGGCCGAGTTGGAGGTGATTTTCGCGCGCGCCGATTTCATCACGCTGCATACGCCGCTGATCGATGCGACGCGCAATATCATATCCCGCGACGCGCTGGCCAAAATGAAGAAGGGCGTGCGCATCATCAACTGCGCGCGCGGCGGGCTGGTCGATGAGGCGGCGCTGTATGACGCGCTGAAATCCGGCCATGTCGCCGGCGCGGCTCTGGATGTGTTCGAGGAGGAGCCGGCCACGGCCTCACCGCTGTTTGAGTTGGAGAATGTGGTCTGCACGCCGCATCTCGGCGCCGCGACCATGGAAGCCCAGGAGAATGTGGCGCTGCAGGTGGCCGAGCAGATATCCGATTTCCTGCTCACCGGCTCGGTGACCAACGCGCTCAACATGCCGAGCGTCTCGGCCGAGGAGGCGCCGCGCCTGCGCCCGTATATGGACCTCTGCCGGTTGCTCGGTGCCTTCGCCGGCCAGCTCACTTTGGCGCAGGATGGTGTGATCAAACGGATTCTGGTGGAGTATGAGGGCACGGCGGCGCCGTTGAATCACCGGCCGTTGAATGCCGCGGCTCTGGCCGGGCTGCTCGCCCCGGTGATGGAAGGGGTGAATATGGTCAACGCCCCGGTGCTGGCGCGCGACCATGGCATTGAGGTGGCGGAAGCCTCCACCGACCGCACCGGCGATTACCAGGGGCTGGTGCGGATTTCCGTGACGACGGAAAAATCCACCCGCTCGGTGGCCGGCACGCTCATCGGCAATGGCAGGCCGCGTCTGGTTGAGATCAAGGGGATCAAGGTCGAGGCCGATTTCGCGCGGAACATGCTGTATGTGACGAACAAGGACAAGCCGGGCTTCATCGGCCGCTTCGGCATGATCCTGGCGGATGCCGGGGTGAACATCGCCACCTTCCATCTCGGCCGCGCGGCGGAGGGCGAGGATGCGATCTGCCTGGTTTCGACCGATGGGCAGACGCCCGATGCCGTGCTCGCCGCGGTGCGCGCGCTGCCGCTGGTGATGCAGGCGACGAATCTCGCCTTCTGAACCGCTTGTCAGCCCCGCTTGTCAGCTTGGTGCCCCGCTTTATAGAGGGGCACCAATGACGGGGGGTGGCATGGCGGATGGCGGGGCGGGTTGGCGCGGCTGGGCGGAACGTTACTGCGGCAAAGCGGCCATCATGGCGGTGTTCCTGCTCTGCGCCCTGCCCGGGACGATTTTAACGGCCTTGCTGACACCGCCGGGGCAGTCGCCCGATGAGGTGACGCATTACGCGCGCGCCCTCGGCCTGCTGCATGGCGTTATTCTCGGCGTGCGGCATGAGGATACCGACCCGCTCACCGGAAGGCCGGAATGGCAGACCGGGCTGAAGGTGGATACCGGGGATTTCCGTCTGGCGTTCGGCGCGGTGACGCAGGTCGACCAGCGGCCGGTCGAGACGTTCGATGACTGGAACACCATCGAGCGTTCGCCGCAGGACCCGGACCTGCTTTATGTCGGCCTGCCCAATACCGCGACGTATTTTCCCGCCGCCTACGTGCCGGGGGCGCTCGGCGCCGCCATGGCGAAATATATCTTCAACGAAACGCCGCTGCATGTCTTTATCACGGCCCGGATTTTCATGGCCGTGGCCTTCATGGCTGTGGGGCTGGGGACATTATATGTCGCCGCCTATGGCGAGGCGCTGCTGGTGAGCGTGCTGCTGTTGCCGATGACGGTGTTTCTCGCCGGTACCCTGAACCAGGACGGGCTGCTGATCGCGATGACCTGCCTGGCGGCGTCCTGCCTGACGCGTGCGGCGCGGGGCTGGCGCATTGCCGGGCTGGTGGTGTTCGCGCTCGTGCTGGGGGCCAAGCCGCCTTATATTCTGCTGCTGGGCGTGTTCGCCCTGCCGCTCTTCGCGCCGGGCTTCTGGCGGCGCCTCACCGATATGGCGCTGGCGCTGCTGCCGGTGCTGGGCTGGATCGGGCTGATCTCGCTGCTCGTGGTGGTGCCTTACGGCAAGGCGCAATATTTTCCCGGCCCGCTTTACGCCGGTAATCATGCAGTGCTCATGGACCATGCCAATGCCGGGGCGCAGCTGCATATTCTCATGGAGCGGCCACGGCGCTTCCTGGCGCTGCCCTATTACAGCCTGATGCGCGACAGCTACAGTAATTTCATTACGATGATCGGGGTGCTCGGCCCGTTGCAGATCGTGATGCCGCATGGCTATTACGCCATTTGGGGCGTCTGCCTGGCGCTGACGCTGCTCGGCCTGCTGGTCACGCGCCGGCCGTACGATGTTCCGCCGGGCATGGCGCTGGTCAATTTCATCGCCGTCGGGGCGGCGGTGGGGGTTACGCTCTGGGGGCTGTATATCATCTTCTACCTCGACTGGACGAATGTCGGCCTGCCGGATATCGACGGTATTCAGGGGCGGTACCTGCTGATCTTCCTGCCCTTCGCGCTCTTCGCCATTCCGCATCTGCAATCCTTTCCCGGCCTGCGCCATGTCCGCTTCGCGCTGCCGCCGCTGCTGCTGGCGCTGCCCAGCCTGGGCATGGCGGTATTTGATATCGGCTATATTCCGCTGAAACTGGTGCTGAACTACTACCTGCATTAAACTTGCGGGGCGGCGCCCCGCGCGGAGAGGTTGATGGACGTCGAACTGAGTATCGTGATGCCCTGTCTGAACGAGGCGGAGACGCTGGAGCGCTGCATCGTGAAGGCGCAGGCGTTTCTGGCGCGCAGCGGCGTTTCCGGGGAGATCGTCATCGGTGATAACGGCTCGACCGATGGCAGCCAGGAGATTGCCCGGCGCGCCGGGGCGCGGGTGGTGGATGTCCGGTTGCGCGGCTATGGCGCGGCGATTCATGGCGCGGTGCAGCAGGCACGCGGGCGCTACTGCATCATGGGTGACTCCGACGACAGTTACGATTTCGCCCATCTCGACGTATTTGTCGCGGCGTTGCGCGAAGGCGCGGCACTGGTGATGGGCAACCGTTTCGAAGGCGGCATCCGCCCCGGGGCGATGCCGTGGAAGAACCGGTATATCGGCAACCCGATCCTCTCGCACCTGGGGCGGCTGCTGTTCCGCACGCCGATCCGGGATTTCCATTGCGGCATACGCGGGTTTTCGCGCGCGGCGTTTCTCGCCATGGATCTGCGGACCACGGGGATGGAATTCGCCTCCGAAATGGTCATCAAGGCGACCTTGCTGAAGCTACCCATATGCGAGGTGCCGACGACGCTGGACAAGGATGGCCGCTCGCGCCCGCCACATCTGCGGCCGTGGCGCGATGGCTGGCGGCATCTGCGCTTCATGCTGCTGTTCTCGCCTAACTGGTTGTTCCTGTATCCCGGCATGCTGATGATGCTCTCCGGCCTGGTGCTGGGCGGCTGGCTGCTGGTCCGCCCGCTCGATCTCGGCGGGCTGCGGCTTTCAGTGGGCACGCTGATTTATTGCG
>JAKBAV010000024.1 GCA_021826225.1 Pseudomonadota bacterium
CCTCGGCCCCGTCGCGCCAGGCCTGCACCATGCGCGCGATAAGCGCCGGCGGGTCCTGCAAATCCGCATCAATCGGGATCACCGCCGCCCCCCGCGCCGCGTCGATGGCCGCCGTGAGTGCCGCCTCTTTGCCGAAATTGCGTGAAAATTCGAGCACCCGGAACCGGCTATCGGCCCGCGCCAGAGCCACGAGTTTCAGCAACGTGCCATCGGTGCTGCCATCATCGACGCAGACAATCTCCCATTGCGTGTCAGGAACAGCCTCCAGCGCCGGGAGAATCGTATCGGCGAAAATCTGGATCGTCGCCGCCTCGTTGTAAAATGGCACGGCGAGGGTAATAAGCTGGCTCATGGCGTGCGGGATACCGTTTCTGGTTATGGGCTCAGCGAATTTCTGCGCGCTCCCCCGCAAGCTGGCAAGCCGGCTGCGGGGAGCCCCCCACGCTCATGGCCGGGGCACGGTGAATATCGTCACATCGTCGGCTTTCCGCACCGGCCAGCCCAGCTTCGCGATAACGCCAAGCTCGGCCGGATCGGCTCCCGGCCCGGCAACGACATATTGCGCCCCCGCCCCTTGCGCATAAGCGGCAAAATCCGCGGGCTTGAGATGCTTGCCCATCTTATCGCCGAATAATTCGATCACCGCCTTATAGGCCTGCGCCGGTTTGGGCGGAAAACCCAGATACCCGCCAACCTGGGTGAAGCCGAAATCATTCTGCATCTGCCAGAAGGATGAGGGGCCGTTAATGGCGAACGGCAGGATCAGCAAGCGCGGGTCGGGGCCAAGCACCTGCTGCACCCTGCCGGGGGCGAAAAACACCGTCTCGGGCACCGCCCGCCAGGGATGCGGCTGCGGCAGCAGGAAAATACACGCCACAACCCCCAGCGCCAGCCGCGCGGCGCGGCGCCCGGGCTCGGCCAGCCAGAGTGCCGCGATGCTGGCGGCAACCAAAGCCGTGAACAGCGTAAAACGCCCCGGCAGCGCGCTGCCCAGCAACGGCAGATGCACAAAAGCCAGCCACGGCAAGGCAATGCCGGTGAAATGCCCGGCCACCCAGAGAAACGGGCCGAAGCTGCTGACCAGAAACACCAGAAACAGCAAAATGCCATAGCGCCCGCGCAACGCATTACCCCGGCTGCGGGCGAACATGAATATGATGGCGAGCAGCGGCAGACCAAGATAGCCGCAATTCTCCTGCGTATCGCCGGCAATGCCGCCGCTGAGCCCGGCAAACGGGCGGCCGAACAGGTTGAGCGGCGAGGGGATGAAAATACTCGTCAGATCCGCCACGAAAATATCCGGCCAGGCGGCGGGATGGTTGATGAGCGCGTAATGCCGCGCCATGGCGATGAGCAGCGGCACCAGCGGCAACACCACAAAAGGCGCCGTGATCAGCGCATCGGTGAACAGCCGCCGCAAAGCCGGGCGGCGGGCCGGCAGATAAGCCAGCGCCAGCGCCCAGGCAATGCCGCCGAACACGAAGATCATCGCGAAAATTTCGATGCAGATGAGAAACTGCGCCAGCAGCAGCAAGGCCGCCAAGGCCACGGCCGCGCGGCGTGAGAGCGCGCCATCGAGCCGCTTCAGCACCACCAGCAACAGCAGCGGCACGCAAAAGATGACAGTAAGGTTGAGCGCGCCGATGCTCTGCGAGGTCTCATAGGTGGAAAACCCGAACAGAAAGCCGCCGATCAGGGCCGCGGCAAAATCACGCGCGAGATGCCGGCAGACGAAGTAAGCGGCCCAGGCGCTGCACACCGGCGCCGTGATGATGAGCAGGTTATAGGTAAGCACCGGCCCGAACACCGCCGTAACCGGCCAGCCGAGCAGCGCCAGCAACGGCACCGACGTAACCCAGAGCAGCGACACGCCGGTAGGATACCAGATCAGCCGGGTGAAAAGCGGGTCGATATGATGCGTGAGCGCATAAGGCCACCAGGCAAGGAACCAGGGCGAGTCATACGGATCACTCCCGGTACCGGAAAGCTGATGCGTCAGCGCCGCGCCATGCCACATCACCAGCGCCGCGGCGAGGCCGTAGAGCAGAAGGGCGGCAACGGCCTGGATATTATTCCGCAAGGTCATGGCTCGCACTGGGTAGGGTGAACACCGTGGCATCGTCAATCCGCCGCGCCGGCCCCCAGCCCAGCAACCGCGCAACCTCCCCCCGGGCAAAGCCGATAAGCATGGCGGCCAGCTCGACCATCACCACCCACCACAGCAGCTCATAGCCAAGCCAGAGCAGGATGTTGCCACCGGCAACCGGGAGCAGAATGCCATTGCCCAGAAAACGCAGCAGCGGCTCCCACATCAGGAGCAGAATCGCGGCGGCGAGCCTTGTGCGGCCCATCGCAAACACGCCCGGCAGAATGAAGAGAAAAAACATGGCGCGGTAGAAGAAATTATGGGTTGAAAAGTAACAAAGCACCAGGATCGCGGTTCCGCCTATCAGAAACGTCAGGCACGTCTCCTCCGGAAATGCCGCTGCCGCCGGGGCGCGGTGCCAGGCCACCACCAGAGCGACCGCGGTGAGGAGCCATGTTATCCAGATGGCGGGACCATCGGGAATTCGGGCAAGTACGAGAATACCTTCGGGTATATTGATCGCGCCGAACGTGCCAGCAAAGGGTGGCCCGCTCGGTATGATGCTGAGTGCCGCCATCACGCCGGCATGCTCCACCGCCAGAAATGCGATACAGACCCCGAGTCCCACCACCGCATAAGCCGCAAGGATGCGCCTGTTTTCGCGGAGCATGAGGCAAAGTAGAATCACGGGATAAAACTTGATCGCCGCCAGCAGGGTGAACAGGCCATAGCTACCGAACCGCACCACCCCCCGACGCACCGGCACCGCAGCCAACCCCACAGCCGATACCGCGAAAATCAGCGTATCTATATTACCCGTGCCGAGGGCTGCGACCACGGGACTGGACACGGCGGCGAAACAACGCGCGATCAGCTCCATGCGCGAGGTCGCGGCAGGCAGCAATGCAATCGCCAGAACGACGAGAGCTGCTTCGCTCAAACCCGCAATCCAGCGCTCCGGACCGCCCAGCGGAAACGCCATGAGGTGCAATAAAAATGGCGAATAGTTGAATTCTCCCGTATCCATGCAGGCATTGGGCACGAAGACATTTACGCCAAGGCGCCAGCAGCGTTCCGCCAGCAACACAGCATTCGCATCACCGAACGGCTGTACCGCTGGCAAGCCATCCACCGCCCGCAACAGCGCCAGATACACCGCCATATCGACATGGCGCAGCAGCGCATAACACCCATAAGCCACCGCCACGCACAGGCTGGGCGCAAACCGCCGGAACGTCACGGGGCCGCCAGCCGCCAGCCACGCCATTCCGCGGCACGCCGCGCCAGCATCTCCGTGGCAAACGCAAAGACCAGCCCGGTCAGGCGCACCACCACGAACCACCAGACGAATTCGCGGAAACACCAGAAGGCGGCGGCGGCGTAAAACCCGCCAAAGCCCGCAAAATGCCGCTCCAGCCCATCCCATAGCAGAAACAGTATCGCCCCCAGCAGCCAGCGTTCACCCATGCGCCACAGTCCCGGCAGCGTCAGCAACAAAAAGCATGCCCGGTAGTCGATATTCTGCGTCGCATAAAAGCAGAAGCAAATCACGAGCGCCCCGCCAACCAGGCATAATTGCTCAAATTCCGTCAGCCCCGGCAGTTTTACCCGGTAGCGCCCCGCACATTGCGCGCCAATGAGCCATCCGGCTCCAATCAACCCCCAGCTCCCCAGCGCCACAATCTGCCCGATGGTGGTCTGCGCGGCAGCCGTAACCTGCCCCGCCCCCGCCGCTCCAGCCCCATGCGGGCTGGCAAAATACAGCAGCACCACGCCAAACGCATAGGGCACGTTAACCGCGCCGAACATGTTAGTGAAGGGCAGCCCATAGGGCAGAATGCTGAGCGATACCGCCGTGCCATGGCCGAAACGCCACAGAAACATCCCCCCCAGCAGCACCGCCGCCCCGGCCAGCCCCATCAGCCGGGCCAGCCGCTCGCGCGCCGCCAGTGCCAGCAGGATAACGGGATAATATTTCAGCGCCGCCGCCGCCAGAAACAGCGCATACCCGCCCCACCCGGCCGCATTGCGCCGCGCCAGCAGCCACAACCCCGCCACCACGGCGGCAAACAGCAGCGTGTCGAGATTGGCCGGCTCAAGCAGATGCAGTGTCACGCTCGAACACAGGCAGGCGGCACGGAACCACAGCTCGGCGCGCGTTTCCGCTGCCGGCAACAGCGCGGTGGCGGCAATGAACAGACCATCCAGCCAGAGCCCGCCCGGCATGGTGTAAGCCGGGCCAGGCAGCCAGCGCAGCACATGCAGCAGCAGCGGCGAATAATTATAATTGCCGCCACCCATGCAGGCATTGGCCCGGTAGACATCCACACCCTGCCCCCAGCATTGCCCCGCCAGCAACACGGCATGCAGGTCATCAAACGGCGCCGGATTATGCGCCCAGCCCGTCGCCATCACCACCGCTTCATACACTTCATTATGCACGGCCCAGAGCCAGGCCATGGCGGCGAACACACCCGCCAACACCAGGCTGGGAATGAACCGCCGCATTCAGATCTTCGGGTCCGTCAGCCCGGTCGCCCGGATGCGTGCGGCCTCCTCATCCCAGCCGGCGCGCTCCACCACGCGCAGGAACAAATCCACCTTGGCTTCGAGCAGTTTCGTCAGCTCGATGCGCGCCCGCACCCCGATATCACGGATGCGCGCCCCCTTGGCGCCGATGAGAATGCCCTTATGCCCGGCGCGCGACACATAGATCACCGCATCGATACGGATTGTCTTACCCTTCACCTTGAAGCTTTCCGTCTCCACCGTGGCGCCGTAGGGCACCTCATCGCGCGTCTGCAAAAAAATCTGCTCGCGCACAATCTCGGCGGCGAGCAGCCGGTCGGGCAGATCGGTGAGGTCGTCCTCCGGATAGAGAAACGGGCTCTCGGGCAGTTTCGCCACGCAGAAATCCAGCAGCACCTCGATGCCATCGCCCTTATCGGCGGAAATCATGAATACCTGCTCAAAATCGGCCAGCGCCGCGAGGTCCTGGGTCAGCGGCAGCAGCTTCTGCCGGTCGATAAGATCGATCTTGTTCAGCACCAGCGCCATTTTCCGTCCCGAGGCCGCCGCCTGCTTCACAATCTCGCGCACCGCATCGGTCAACCCGGCTTTGGCATCGACCAGCAGCAGCACGTAATCCGCCTCTCCCGCGCCATCCCAGGCCGCCGCCACCATGGCGCGGTCAAGCCGCCGCTTGGGCGCGAATATGCCCGGCGTATCCACGAAGATGATCTGCGCGGCATCGCGCACCAGCAGGCCGAGCACCCGGGCCCGGGTGGTCTGCGCCTTGGGCGTGACGATGGAGAGTTTCGCCCCCGTGAGCCTGTTCAGCAGGGTCGATTTACCGGCATTGGGCGCGCCGATAAGTGCTATGAAACCGCAACGGGTCATGGCGGCAAAACTCCTAAAAGGTTACGCGCCGCATCCTGCTCGGCGGCGCGCTTGGCTCCGGCCCTGGCTTCGGCGCTGGTATGTCCCACCGTCACGCGGATCACGAAAGACGGCGCATGCGAAGGGCCGGATTGTTCCACAACCGTATAGGCCGGGAGCGGCAGGCTGCGTTTCAGCGCCCATTCCTGCAACGCCGTCTTGGGGTCTTTCGGCGGCAGGCCCTGGGCATCCAGCACCTCCACCATCATGCGGCGGACAAAGTCCCGCGCGCGGGAAAATCCGGCATCGAGGTACAGCGCGCCGATCAGCGCCTCCAGCGCATCGGCCAGCACATTAGCCTGGCCGGAAACCCCGCGCCTGGCCTCACCCGGCGCCACGTTGATCATCTCCGCCAGGCCATGCGCCTCGGCAATGGCGGCCAGAGCGGGTTTAGAAACCAGCGCGGCCAGGCGCGGCCCGAGCTTACCCTCCTGCTCATGCGGAAACCGCTCGATCAGCCATTCCGCGACGATCAGCCCCAGCACGCGGTCGCCGATGAATTCCAGCCGCTCATTCGAGCCCACGCCCCTGGCCCCGGCGGCGGAGCGGTGCGTCAGCGCCTCGCTCAGCAATTCAGGCCGGACGAACACGTGGCCGAGCAGCGCCTGAGCCTGCGCCTGCGTCTCGGCCCAAATCTGCGGCTGAACCGGGACCTTCACCGGCCGGTTCATGAAATCGTCTTGAACATCCGGTCCCAGCGGATCTCGAACGGCCAGTACCAGATCTCCCAGAACGGATGCTGCAGATTGATCGAGAAGAAGATCATGGTGGCGGGCCCCACGAGATTTTCCAGCGGCACATAGCCGACCGGCCCGTCCATATAGCGCGAATCCTCGGAATCATCCCGATTATCGCCCATCATGAACAGGTCGCCCGCCGGCACGGTATAAACCGGCGTGTTATTCGGGTCGAAGCCGCCATCGGTCACCGGCGCATTCGTGCGCTTCAATATGTTGTGCACCTTGCCCCCCGGCAGGCTTTCCCGATAATCCCGGGCCAGCACCGGCCCCGTGTAATAGGCCGGGTTTTCGCTGAACCTGTCGCTGTCATCGCTATAGGTCCCGACAAAGCTGCGCGGCACGATCTTGCCGTCGATATAAAGCTGCCCGCCGGTCACCTGGATCGTATCGCCCGGCAGGCCGATCACGCGCTTGACGAAATCCTCACTCGGGTCACCCGGCGGGCGGAACACCACGACAGCGCCGCGTTTGGGCATGCGCGCGGGCCAGCGGCCAGAAAAGAAGTCCGGCGCGAACGGGAAGGAGTAATGCGAATAGCCATAGGCGTATTTATTGACGACAAGATAATCCCCAACCAGCAATGTCGGCACCATGGAGCCCGAGGGGATATAGAAGGGCTCGAACCAGAAACTATGGATGAGCACGGCGATGAGCCCGGCCCAGAAGATCGTTTTCACAAACTCCACGAAGGCGTTGCCGCCGCCATCCGCCTGTTTCCGCTTGTTCGGTGCCATGTGATGCTTCAATCCTGAGCCGTTGGCCGCATCAAGCGCGCACCCCCCGGCTTGTCAAGAAACCGCGTGTAATCCGCGCCATCCCATTACTTCACGGCGTGAAAAAACCGCCCCCAGCGCAGCTCCCTGGGCCACGCCCAAACCTCCCACCACGGTGCCTGCATATTGGCCGAGCCGAGGATGAACACCGCCGGACCAAGCAGATTGGCCGCCGGCACATACCCGACCGGACCGTCGAGGAAGCGTGAATCCTCGGAATTGTCACGGTTATCGCCCATCAGGAAGTAGTCGCCCGCCGGCACGGTATAGAGCGGCGTATTATTCGCGAAGCCCTGGTCGGTGAGCTTGAGAATGTCATGCACCTTGCCGCCCGGCAGCGTCTCGGCGAATTTTTCGGCCACCACCGGCCCGCCACCGCTGTCATCCACATAAGTGCCCAGCTCCACCCGCGGCACGAGGCCACCATTGATATAAAGCTGGCCACCCGTCACCTGGATGGTATCGCCCGGCAGACCGATCAGGCGCTTGACGAAGATCTGGCTGGGGTCGTTGGGCGGCACGAACACCACGACATCGCCGCGCCGGGGCGCATGGCCCAGACCATGCTCCCCGATCCGCCCGGAAAACAGCGGCGGGGCAAAGGGCAGCGAATAGCGCGAATAGCCATAGGCGAATTTATCGACGAACAGGTAATCGCCCACCTTCAGGCTCGGCACCATGGAGCCCGAGGGAATCCAGAAAGGCTGAAACAAAAAACTATGGATGCCCACGGCCAGAATCAGCGCCACGACGAGGGTCTTCAGGGTCTCAATAACGCTTTGTTTCATTTCTCTGGCCCGGGTTGCGGCTGCGGTTACTACCCGTGGCTTGCGGCTTGTCAATAAATCGGTGCAGAGAAGGGGCCGCTTTGCCCGCCCTCCAAGGGAGTCTGATTCGCCCATGGCCTATATGTCCGCTACCACCCGCCTGGCCCTCGCCGCCATTCTGTGCACCGCCGCCACCGCCCCGGCCGTGGCCAAAACGCACTACGCCGCCGCCCGCTCCGCCGCCCACGCCACATCCGCGCCCATCGGCGGGGCGACCGACAAAATCGGCGCCACCCCAGTCCCCCCCGGCCCGCCGCCCGTGCCCGATTCGCCCACCGGCGACAAATCCACCCCAATCCCGCCAACCCTGCCGGACATGACCGCCTATGTGCTGATGGACGCCACAACCGGCGCCATCCTGGCCGAGGCCGCGCCACATCTCAAACTACCCCCGGCCAGCCTGACCAAGCTGATGACCGCGCATCTCGTCTATCAGGCGCTGCACAATGGCGGGCTGAAAATGGACCAGATCGTGCCGGTCTCGGCCGAAGCCTGGCACCAGCAGGGCTCGACCATGTTCATCGACACCACCTCTACCGTCACGGTCGACCAGCTCCTGCACGGGCTGATCATCGATTCCGGGAATGACGCCGCCGTCGCACTGGCCGAACAGGTCGCGGGCTCCACCGATGCCTTCGTGCAGATGATGAACAAGACCGCCGCCCAGCTCGGCCTTACCGACACCAACTATACCAACGTCACCGGCCTGCCCGACCCCGCGCTGCGCACCTCGGCCATGGATGTGGCCCTGCTCTCGCGCGCCATCCTGCAGGACGAGCCGGAATTCCTGAACATTTCCAAAGAACAGAGCTACACCTTCAACGGCATCACCCAGGCGAGCTGGAATCCGGTGCTCAAGGTGGACCCGACCGTCGACGGGCTGAAAACCGGGCTGACGAATGAAAGTGGCCATTGCATCGATGCCACCGCCCTGCGCGGCGGCATGCGCATGATCGCGGTGGTAACCGGCGGGCCGACCTGGGCGGAAAGCACCGCCGCGGTGGAAACCCTGTTCAGCTACGGCCAGCGCTTCTTCACCGACGCCACGCTCGCCACCCCCGGCCAGCCCATCGCCACGCTGCAGAGCGATGCGCTGGAGGCCGGCGCCGTGCCGGTGGGGGCCGCCCAGAGCCTGGTGCTGACCCTGCCCATGGATGCGGTGAAGGGCGTAACCAGCAGCATCACCTATAACGCCAACCTCGTCCCCGGCGTCACCAAAGGCGAAGTCCTCGGCAGCGTCAGCTATTCCGCCGGCGGCAAAATCATCGCCACCGTGCCGGTGGTGGCCCTGGCCGATGCCCCCGCCGCCAGCTTCATGACCAAACTCAAAGCCCGCCTTAGGAAGATGCTATGACCGACACCCCGCCCGACCGGCTTTCCATTGACCCCGACAGCAAATTCTTCAACGAGTCCCTGCTCGAGCGGGGCATCGGCATCCGCTTCAACGGCGTCGAAAAAACCAATGTCGAGGAATATTCCGTGGCGGATGGCTGGGTAAAAGTCTCGCTCGGCAAAACCGTGGACCGCCACGGCAAGCCGCTTACCATGAAACTCAAGGGCAAGGTCGAGCCCTATTTCAAGGATGTGGCAGAAGCCTGAGCGGCCCCCCGCGGCACAAACACCGTATCGTACCGTGTAACCAGCACCGGCCGGTAGGTTTTCGCCAGCACGCGCAGGAAAGCCTTGCTGAACCGCGCATTCCGCCATTCCACCCTGGGCACGCCAGTCACCGCGCCATCCATCTGGATTGCGCCATAATGGCGGGCGGTGAGCATCGCGAGCACGCGGCTTTCGGGCAGGCGGCCGATGCGGATCTGGTCGCTGACGTAATACGGGTCGTAATCCATCGGCTTTCCGGCCTCGTAACAAAGCGCCAGATCCTCGCAAATAGCCGGCCCCTTTGCCGCCGCCAGCAAAGCGATGGCCTGCCGCGCCGCTGCGGTGGCGCCCGGCAGCCGCGCCTGCGCCGCAATATCGTTTTCTATCTGAAACGGCGCCATCACCGCACCGCTCAATGTCACGGCGATGAGCGCCGCCTTGAAATACCGTCCCGCCCGCAGCCAGTACAGCGCGGTCACGCAGGCCAGCAAATCGGCGATCAATGCCGGATAAAATATATTCGCGGCCACGCCATCGCCACCCGAAAACCCTATGGCGATGATATTGGTGGTTACCAGCAATATGATGAAAAAACCCCTGCCCGGCACCGCCCGGCACCGCCATAACACCACCAGCCCGATCACCAGGGCCACAGCAAAATGCAGCAGATAATGCAGCGTCTCGGCACGCAGATTGCGCCAGCCATAGGCGCGCGGCTGCACTAAATCCGCGAAAAAATACCGGCCATCGAACTGCAACGAAAGCGCCAGCAAAACGCCCGAAGCCAGCACCCCGGCGGCCATAAACACGGCCAGGCCGCGCCAGTTGCGCGTGATGAGCAGATGCAGCCCGGCACTGATCGCAAACCCGATCAGATCATGCTTGGTGAACAGGCTGACCGCGAAGGCAATGGCCGACACGCCATACCACAGGCCCCGCCCCGCCCCGCGCAAATACGCGAAAATCCCGAAACAGGCGATGGCGGTGCCGAGCATTTCCGGATCATCGCAGGCCCGCCCTGCACCATTGAACGCACCCAGTGCCGCGAACAGCCACAGCCCGGCATAAAGCCCGGCCGCGCCATCGTCGGTCACACCCCGCATAATGGCGCCCGAAACCCCCGCCGTGGCCACCAGCGCGGCAAAACATACAATCCGCCCCGTCACCACCATATGGCCCTTGGCGCCAGCCAGCAGGCCGATAATGTGAAATGAGAGGAAGGGATAATTCGTCGTCCACAAGCTTGTGGCGCTGCCATAAAGCGGCTGGTGCTCCACTGTCATCCACTGCCGATACGCATTCCACCCCTCATTATAGTTCACCGAGGGCAAGGAAGCGATATTGAACAACGGAAACCAGGCGACCGCGACAGCGCAGAGCGCCATCAGCAGGCTCGCCGCGGTCCAATATCCCGCCTGCGTATTCGCCGTAATCCGAATATCACCCTCCGCGCCCACGATACCGATAGGACCGGATATTCCGGCCAGCGTCCAGATGTTAATACGGATTCAGATCAGTTTTCAGCCTCCGGCCGCCGCATATCCAGCCGGCTTTCCGGCCGCACCTCGGCATAGGCGCTCGCCCCGCCGGCACGCAGCAGAATCCCCGCGCCGAACGTATCGAATACACCATCCCGCAAAACCTCCGGCGCGATATGCACCCCCACCACCTCGCCCAGCACGAGCCACGCATCGGCCTCCACCCCGGCGGCGGATTTCAGCCGCACGATATCCGCCACCCTGCATTCGAAATTCACCTTGGCCGCCGCCACACGCGGCGGCGCCACCAGCCGCGAGGGCGCCTTCTCAAGCCCGGCCAGGGCAAACTCATCCACCCCATAGGGCGCCATCACGGCGCTCGCATTCATCGCAGCCCCCAGCTCACGCGTCACCAGATTCCACACGAACTCGCCCGTCTCGCGCACATTGCGCAGCGAATCCTTCGCCCCGATCGAGGAGAAACCGATAATCGGCGGCGTGTAGCAAAACGCATTGAAAAAACTATACGGCGCCAGATTTACACTGCCATCCGCCCCTTGCGTCGAGACCCAGCCAATCGGACGCGGCCCGATAATGGCGTTGAACGGATCGTGCTTCAGCCCATGGCCGGCGGACGGCTCATAAAAATATGGTTCCATACGGCCTAAATAAGCAGTCTACACCCGGCCCGCCAGCGCCTCGGCGAATTCCGGCTCGCGATAGCCGCATCCCCTATCCCCGCCATAAAGCCGCGCATCGGCCAAAGCCCGGCTGGCACGCCGCGTCAGCTCCAGCGGATTATACAGATCATCCATGCCGAAAGCCGCCGCCCCGGCACTCACCGTCAGCATCCCGCTCTCACGCCCGGCATCGGCCAGCCCCAGAGCCCGCACCGCCTCCATTATCTTATTGGCCACGCGCAGCGCCCCGGCGGCATCGGCCAGCGGCAGCAGCACGGCAATCTCGGACTCGCTGAAGCGCGCCACGATATCCCCCGTCCGGCGCGGCACTTCCCGCACCGCCTGCGCCACGCCGCGCAGGCATATATCCGCCTGCCTGGCGCCATAATGGCTGCCATACTGGAAAAACTGGTCAATCTCTATCAGCACCAGCCCCAGCGGCTTGCGGCTCCGCACCGCGCGCTTGAACTCATAGCCCAGGCTCGCATCGAATTGCCGCCGGTCGGCCAGCCCGGTCAACACATCCTCGCCCGCCGGGCCTTCCAGCGCCCCGGCATGGGCCGGCGGGCGGCTCTCGGCCCGCTTCGGCTCGGTCATATCCACCAGAACGCCATTCACCCCCTCCACGCCGCCGTCCCAGCCCAGCACCGCGTGGCCGCGCATCACCACATGGCGGATCTCGCCATCCGGCCGGCGCAGCCGCACCGCCACCTCAAACTCGCCGCCCTCCCGCGCGGCATCCTGCAACAAGCCCGCCAGCCGCTTGCCATCCAGCGGATGAAACGCCGCCAGCGCGGTTTCAACACTCGGGCGATAATACGCCTTCCACAGCCCATGGATGCGAAACATCTCATCCGACCAGATCAGCCGGTTATCCGGCACGGTCAACTGCCAATGCCCCACATGCCCGGCCTGCTCCGCCATGTTGAGCCAGCGCCGCGCCGCCCGCGCCGCCTCCTCCGCCCGGCGCGCGCGGGCCAGCAAGCGGCGGCTCACAATCCGCATGTGCCCCTGGCGGATACGGCGCACCGCAGGCCAGAACAAAACCGGCAGCGCCAGAAATGCCCCGGCGGAAACCACACCCAGCGCCTCATTCAACAGCGCGAGACCATAAGGCGCCGCAACAATCAGGCTCGTCTGCATCAGCGCCCCGGTCAGCGCCGCCACCATCAGCCCGGCCCGCCGGCCCTGCAAAACACTGCTATCCGTCGCGGTAAACAAATCATTCACCAGAAACGCAATGGCCAGAAAGCCGATCGCCGACAAAGCCTGCTCAACCATACTGCCTCACAAGGAAACTGTTAAGAAACGATTTCCTTTGTATGATGCAGCAACAAAGTTAAGCAGGGGCTAACGGCTCGGCGGAAATGATCACCTGCGCATACGCATACGGATATTCATCCGTCAGCGACAAAAACACCCGCGCCACATGCCCCGCCGGTGTCATCGCCGCCAGCCGCGCCGCCGCCGCGCCATGCACCTCCACCGTCGGTTGCCCGCTGGCCAAATTCACCACCCGCAAATCCGACAAAAACACGCCATCACGAAACCCCGTGCCCAAAGCCTTGGCACAAGCCTCCTTCGCCGCAAACCGCTTGGCATAACTCGAAGCCGCCTGGCCCGGCCGCTTGCCCGCCCGCGCCCGCTCCACATCCGAAAACACCCGCGAGGTAAACCGCTCTCCATGCCGCGCCAACACCGCCTCAATGCGGCGAATATCGCAAATGTCGGAACCAAGCCCGAGGATCATGATATGGGATGGGAAAAAAGGGCCAGGGCTCTGCCCTGGACCCGCCGGGGCCTGAGGCCCCGAACCCCCGTAACTTTAAGGGTTTGAAAGGGGGCCTGCCACCAAGCCTTTCCACAGGCACGGGCAGGCCCCCTTTCAAACCCTTCTAAAAAAGTAATGGGGGCCGGGGGCCTCAGGCCCCAGTGGGGTCCAGGGGCAAAGCCCCTGGCCTTCTTAACCCCACCCCAAATCATGCCTTGGCCCGTTCGACCTGCGCGATGCCCGCCGCACCACGAACGCCGGCGATGACCTGGTTGAGGTGGCGGGTATCGCGGACTTCGATATCGACGAGGGCCTCGAAGAAATCCTGTTGCCGGTGCGTGATTTTAAGATTGGCGATGGCTCCCGATTGCTGGCTGACGGCATTGGTCAGGCTGGCCAGCGCCTGCGCGCTGTTATTGGCGATGACGCTGATCCGGCCGGTAAATTTCTGCAATTTGGGGTCCATCCGGGCAATCGCGCTGGTGTCCCAATCGACATCGATGAAGCGTTCCGGCGTGGCGGCGAAGCCATCGAGCGTGGTGCAGTCCTTGATGTGGATCGTCACCCCCTTGCCGGTGGTAACGATGCCGACAATCTTATCCCCCGGCAGCGGGTGGCAGCATCCGGCATAGTGCACATCCATCCCGGCGACGAGCCCGGTGACCGGCATATTGCTTTCGGCGCGCAGCTGCGTGGTGCGCGGCGAGCGGGCGGCAAGGCCGGTGCCCATGAAGGCCGGCATCATGCGCGGGGCACCGCCGCCGCGCAGCTCGGGATAGGCCGCGTAGACCACGTCCTTCGGCCCGATTATGCCGGTGGCGACGGCGACGTAAAGGTCATCGATGCTCGCCTGTTTCAATTGTTTGGCGACGGGCTCAAGCACTTTCTCGGCGCCATCGACGCCTTCCTGGCGGAAGGCTTTCGCGAGCATGGATTTTCCAGCATCGCGATGCTGGTCGCGCATCTGCTGCGCGAGGAAGCGGCGGATGCGCGCGCGCGCCTTGCCGGTAACCACGAAGCGTTCCCAGGCCGGGCTCGGCGTGCCGCCGCGGGCGGTCAGAATTTCCACCTGGTCGCCATTCTGCAATTCGTAACGCAGCGGCATCAGCCGGCCGTTGATGCGCGCCCCCACGCAGGTATCGCCGATCTGGCTGTGCACGGCATAGGCGAAATCGACCGAGGTGGCGCCGCGCGGCAACTGGATAAGCTGGCCCTTGGGCGTGAAGCAGAAAACCTGATCCTGGTAGAGTTCGAGCTTGGTATTTTCCAGAAACTCATCCGGCGCCGAGGAGTTTTCCAGAATTTCCAGCAGGTCCTGGACCCAGCGGAATTTCTGCACATCAGAGGATGAGGCATCGCCCTGCTTGTACAGCCAATGCGCGGCCACGCCGTTTTCCGCCACCGCCTGCATCTCCGGCGTACGGATCTGGATTTCTATCTTCTGGTTGCGCGGCTGGCGCAGCGTGACCCCGGTATGCAGCGACTGATAACCGTTCGCCTTCGGTGTCGAAATATAATCCTTGAAGCGCCCCGCTATCACCGGATAGGCGGCGTGGATGCCCCCCAGCGCCACGTAGCAATCAGCCCGGCTCGGCACCAATATGCGGAACGCCATGATATCGGAGAGCTGCTCGAAGGCGACGTTGCGGCGCTGCATCTTCTGCCAGATGGAATAAGGCGATTTCTCGCGCCCGACGATATCGACCGACCTCACCCCCGCCTCGGTACAAACCTTCACCAGCTCCAGGCGGACCTCCTCGATGACATCAGCCCCCTGCCCGCGCAAAAAATTAAGCCGCGCCTGAATGGATTCATAGGCCTCCGGGTCAATCTCGGCGAAAGAGCGCGTCTGCAGCTCGGTCTTCAGCGCCTCCATGCCGATACGCTCGGCGAGCGGCGCATAGATATCCATCGTTTCGCGCGCGATGCGCTGGCGCTTATGCGCCGCCGATATGGCGCCGATGGTCCGCATGTTATGCAGCCGGTCGGCGAGCTTGACGATAAGGACGCGGATATCCTTGCTCATGGCCAGCACGAGCTTGCGGAAATTCTCCGCTTGCTTGGTCCGGTCCGATTGCAGTTCCAGCCGCGTCAGCTTGGTCACGCCATCCACCAGCCCGGCCACTTCCGGGCCGAAGCGCGCCCGCACCTCGTTCAGGGTGATCGAGGTATCCTCGACCGTATCGTGCAATATGGCGGTGATGATGGAAGCCGGGTCGAGCCGGTACCCCGCCAGGATATTGGCGACCTCGAGCGGATGCGTGATATAGGCTTCGCCATTATCGCGCTTCTGCCCCTCATGCGCGACCAGCGCGGCGGCATAGGCGTCATCGATGATGGCGGGATCAGCCTTGGCATCGTAGCTGGCGATGCGGCTGAGCAGCGGCGCCAGCTCGGCGCGGAACTTAGCCGTGCCGGTGCCCACCCCTTCGGGTGCGTAGGACAGGCTCAATCCCCGACAGCCTGTCCACATGTTCGCCTACCTGCGCGTCTTGCCGCCGAGCTCGGCCTCGATCGCCGCCTGGATATCCTCAGGCGACATTTCCTCAGCCTCGGCGGCCATGGCGGCGGCTTCTTCCTCGGCCGAGACGTCCTGCAGGCCGAAGATGTTCTGCTCGGTCGGGATCAGGTCGATAACCTCCTCGTCGATCGGCTCGGGCTCGGGCACGCGCGACAGGGATTTGACCAGATCGGCTTCCAGCTCCGGCAGCCCAACCGTCTCCTCGGCAATCTCGCGCAAGGCGACGACCGGGTTCTTGTCATTGTCGCGGTCGATGGTCAGCTGCTCGCCACGGCTGATATTACGGGCCCGCTGGGCGGCCAGCAGCACCAGCTCAAAGCGGTTCGGCACTTTCAAAACGCAGTCTTCGACGGTAACGCGCGCCATACGGCAATGCTCCGGTAACAAAAATTAGGGCAGAAAAAATTGAACGCTTGCCTTACCCCGCAGGGCAGCATGATGCAAGTCTTCAGCCCGCCGCGTCAGACCATGGCTGGATTGCCTGGGGCGGCAGGTCGGCCAGCAAGGTGGCAACGCTCTGGCGCAGCACCGGATGGCGCCAGGCCGGCGCGACATCGAGCAGCGGGCGCAGCACGAAAGCACGGGAATGTGCCCGCGGGTGCGGCAGCACAGGGTCAGGCAGGGCCCGGACGATGCCATTGATATCGATGATATCGAGATCGAGCGTGCGCGCGGCATTGGCCTCGCCGCGCGCGCGGCCGAATGACTGCTCGATCGCCTGGAGCGCCACCAGCAACGCCTCGGGCGCCATCTCGCCTTCCAGCCGGATCATGCCGTTGCAATAATCAGGCTGGCGCCCGCGCGGAATGGGCGCGGTGCGGTACCAGGGCGAGAGCGCGACAAAAACCGGGCCCGGGATCCGGCGCACCGCCACGGCCGCCGCCTCGCAGGTCTCCAGCGGCGAGGCACCGCCAGCCGCGGGCAGATTGGCGCCAATGGCAACCAGGATCATATGCTGCTATGCCTAACCACGATTCTCAGCGAATTATCTTTCAGGATAAACTTCGCCCACTTTCTAACATTACACCCAGATTTGTATAGCCTTTATAACTTTTAATCCGCGGGAAGAACCACCCATGATCCGTTTATCGACCCAGGAACGCACGGCCCTCTTCATCGACGGCGCAAATCTCTATGCGGCCACACGCAGTCTTTCCTTCGATATTGATTACCGAAGGTTGCTAGATTATTTCGGTACAAAAACTAATTTGCTGCGCGCCTACTACTATTCCGCACTGCTGGAGACCGAGGACTACTCCCCGTTAAAACCACTAACAGACTGGCTCGCCTATAACGGCTACTCCCTGGTAACCAAACCAGCAAAAGAATTTACGGACGCGCAAGGGCGGCGCCGGATCAAGGGCAATATGGACATAGAACTGGCGATCGACATGCTGGAACTCGCCCCGCATATGGACCACGCCATCCTGTTTTCGGGTGATTCAGACTTCCGCCGCCTGGCCGAAGCCGTACAACGTAAGGGTGTCAGGGTTTCCGTTGTCTCAACAATTAAGACAAGTCCACCCATGATCGCCGATGAGCTGCGCCGCCAGGCCGATCAGTATATCGAGCTGGCCGATATCGCGGTGGAATTCACCCGCAAGCCCAGCGACTCGCGCCCCCGCCCAGCCCGGGACGATGATTTCGCATGATGCCGGCCAGCGACTGTGCCCTGTGCCCGCGGCTGGTGGGCTACCGGGCGGCCAACCGTATCGCCATCCCGCACGGCTTCAACGCCCCGGTCCCCAGCTTCGGCCCGCTCGCGGCCCGGCTGCTGGTGGTCGGCCAGGCGCCGGGGGTAAACGGCGCCAACACCACCGGGCGCCCCTTCACCGGCGATGTCGCCGGCCGCCTGCTCTATGCCGGGCTGCTGGCGGCGGGCTTCGCCTCCGGCACCTTCGCCGAGCGCGCGGATGACGGTCTGACGCTCCTCGATGCCCGCGTCACCAACGCCGTGCGCTGCGCCCCGCCGCAGCACAAGCTGGAATCCGCCGAAATCCACAACTGCCGCCCGTTTCTCGCTGAAGAAATCGCCGCCATGCCAAACCTGCGCGTCTTCCTGGCCATCGGCCGCGAACCGCATGAGGGCATCTTACGCATTTTCGGCCTGAAAACCGCCGCCCATAAATTCGCCCATGGCGCGCTGCACACAATGCCAAACGGCCTGGTCCTGGCCGATAGTTTTCATACCTCGCAATACAACGTCAACACCGGTCGCCTCACCGCCGCAATGTTCACCGAGGTGATGCAGAACATCCGCACCCTCCTCCCGCCATTGCGATAACATCACCTGTTCTTCAGCAACCGCGCCTTGTCCCGCTGCCAGTCCCTTGCCGCCACGGCCTGGCGTTTATCCGCCTTCTGCTTGCCCTCGGCGATCCCCAGCGTCACCTTCGCCAGCCCCTTATCGCTGAAATGAATATCCAGCGGCACCACCGTATTGCGGTCCCGCCCGATGGCGGAAAACAACTGCACCCGCTCCTTCTTCTTCACCAGCAGCTTGCGTAAGCCCCGCGTATCGAACCGCGACAGCACGCCGCCCTGATATTCGGGGATATACATGTTGAACAGATACAGCTCCCCGTCGCGCTCCCCGGCCCAGGCCTCATTGATGGTGGCCCGCCCGAGCCGCAGCGACTTCACCTCAACCCCCTTCAGCACAATCCCGGCCTCTATGGTGGAGAGTATCTTATAATCGAACCGCGCCTTGCGGTTCTGCGCCGCGATGCCATGCGCGATCATCGACGGTTTTTTCGGCTCCTTGCTCATAAAATACGGCTCAAGCTCAATTCAGCAACCCGGTTTCCAGCATCGCGGCTTTAACGCGCGCGGCATTGGCCTCGGTCACGGCCACCAGCGGCAGCCGCACATGGTTGGCGCCAAAGCCGAGCAGTGCCGCGGCATATTTCACCGGGCCGGGATTGCTCTCGCAGAACATCGCATCATGCAGCGGCAGCAGCCGCATCTGCACCGCCATGGCATGCGCTATATCGCCGCGCGCCCAGGCGGCATGCATCTCGGCGCAGAGCCGCGGCGCCACATTGGCGGTCACTGAAATGCAGCCATGCCCGCCACTGGCCAGATAAGCCAGCGCGGTATGGTCCTCGCCCGAAAGCTGGATGAAATCCGGCCCGCAGGCACGCAACGTATGCAGCGGCCGGGCCAGATTCGCCGTGGCATCCTTAACCCCCGCGATATTCGGCAGCGCCGCCAGCCGCGCCATGGTCTCCACGCTCATATCGATCACCGAGCGGCCGGGAATATTGTAGATGAACACCGGCAGGCTCACGGCTTTGGCAATCGCCTCGTAATGCCGGAACAGCCCTTCCTGGTTCGGCTTGTTGTAATAGGGCGTCACCACCAGCACCCCATCCGCTCCGGCTTTTTCAGCATGCCGCGCCAGGCCGATCGCCTCGGCGGTCGAATTCGACCCCGCCCCGGCCATCACCGGCACGCGGCCCCGCGCGGCGGCGATAGCAGCCTCCACCACGTCCTTGTGTTCCTCATGCGTCAGCGTCGGCGACTCGCCCGTGGTTCCCACCGGCACCAGCCCGGCCGTACCCTCGGCAATCTGCCAGTCGATCAACCGCGCATAGGCGGCAAAATCGACGCTGCCATCGGCTTTCATCGGGGTAATCAGCGCGGTCAGCGAGCCGTGAAACATTTTCGTGCGATCTCCTATCGGCACTCACGTAATCCGCGCGCCCCTTACAGGCAAGGCATGGCGCCGGTTTTGCCCTCCCGCGCGCGCCTGCTAAAAGCCGCTGCATGAAGGTCTGGCCCCTCGCCGTCTTGCCGTTGCTGCTCCCATCCGCTTTCGCCGCCGCGCAAACCCCCGCGCCGCCGCAGATCATGGCGGACATCCATGCCGGCGATTTTACCGATGCCGCCGCCCTCGCCGCCCAGACCGGCGACCCGCTGGTGCAAAAGCTCGTCACCTTCTTCCGCCTCACCCAGCCCGGCCGCGCCAGCCCCGATGAAATCCAGCACTTCATCACCCAGAATCCGGACTGGCCGGAACAGAACCTCCTCGCCCTGCGCCTGGCCCAGGCATCCGGCCTCAGCAACCCCCGCGCGCCATCCCTCACCCCGGCCTTCCTCGATGAGGTAACCGCCCTGCACGCCGCCGGGCAGGACGCCTCCGCCGCCGGCATCTGGGCCAATCACGGCATGGCCGAGTTCGCCGCCGCCAGCCCCGACCAGCAGCGTCTCTTCTGGCCCGCGCAAGACACCCTCGCCCGCGCCCTGCTCGCCGCCAACGACGCCCCCGACGCCTATGCCGTGGTCACCGCCGTAGACCCCGCCCAGGGCAGCGCGCCCGATCCGTGGCAAACCGTCGACCGTGATTTCCTGGCCGGTTTCATCGCCCTGCGCTTCCTGCACCAGCCCCCTGAAGCCGCCGCATGGTTCCGCGATCTCGCCGCCGCCTCGCCCGCCGTCATCACCCAGGCCCGCGCCTGGTACTGGCTGGCCCGCACCGAAACCGGCCCCGCCGCCGCCGCCGATTACGCCCGCGCCGCATCCTACCCCACCACCTATTACGGCCAGCTCGCCGCCATCGCTCTGGGCGAAACCCCGCGCCAGCTCGCCGCCCGCATCGATGCCATCGACGAGCCCAGCTACACCGCCACCGACGCGCTGTATTTCGCCATGACCGAATTACCCCACGCCGCCGTGCTGCTGGTCCAGATGGGCGATACCCAGGATGCCACCAACTTCCTCACCCGCGCCGGGCAGGAAGCCATCAGTGACGAGAACCGCGAGATGGGTGCGAAGCTCGCCCTCGGCCTCGGCCTGCCGCAGGCCGCCGTGGCCATCGCCCGCAGCGCCGGCCTGGCCGGGCAGATGCTGCCGGTGGAAGGCTGGCCCACACCCTATACCCCACCCGATTCCAGCCTCGACGCCGCTACCGCGGATGGCATCATGCGCCAGGAAAGCAGTTTCGATGCCACCGCCGTCTCCGGCTCCGGCGCCATCGGGCTCATGCAATTATTGCCCGGCACCGCCCGCATGACCGCGCGCAAATCCGGCCTGCCCTATGGCAACCTGTTCGACAGCCAGGAGAACATGACCCTCGGCACCGCCTATCTCGCCACCGAGGTCCAGAATTTCGGAAACTGCCTGCCGCTCGCCATCGCCGCCTATAATGCCGGCCCCACCAATGTGGCGCGCTGGCTCACCCTCAATGGCGATCCGGAGCTGGGCAGCAATCCCGGCGGCGCGGATATCATCGACTGGATCGAGGAAATCCCCTATTCCGAGACCCGCAACTACGTGCAGCGCGTCAGCGAGAACATCACCATCTACCGCGCCAAACTCACCGGCCGTGCCGATTCCCCCCTCACCCCCTGGCTCAGCAAATGAATATTCACAAAATCCTGGCCAGCGGTTTCGGCCTCGGCTACGCTCCAAAAGCCCCCGGCACCTTCGGCTCACTGCTCGGCCTCGCCCTCGGCACCGCCCTGCTCAGCCTCGGCCATCTGCCGCTGCTGTTCGGCATCGTCATCGTTTCCGGCCTCGGCATCCACGCCATCACCCGCCTGCCCGAGGCCGCCACCCAGGACCCTGGCTGGATCGTCATCGACGAGATCGCCGGCCAGATGATCCCGCTCCTCGCTCTCACCGGCCCCAGCATCCCGGGCATCCTGCTCTGCTTCGCTTTGTTCCGCCTGTTTGACATCTTCAAGCCCGGCCCCGTCGCCTGGGCCGACCGGCGCCACGACGCTTACGGCGTCATGGGCGATGATCTCATCGCCGGCGGCCTCGCCTGGCTCGTGGTGCTGGCCCTGCATCTGGTCTCCCCCCTATGAGCGCCGCCGCCCTGATCGCGCTCTGCCGGGCGAAAAACCTGCGCCTCGCCACCGCTGAAAGCTGCACCGGCGGGCTCATCGCCGCCGCCCTCACCGATCCCCCCGGCGCCTCCGCCGTCTTCACCCATGGCTTCGTCACCTATGCCAACGCCGCGAAAACCAGCATGCTCGGCGTGCCGGAACCCCTGCTCGCCGCGCATGGCGCCGTCTCCGCCGAAATCGCCGCCGCCATGGCCGCCGGGGCGCAGGCACTGAGCGATGCCGACCTCGCCATCGCCACCACCGGCATCGCCGGCCCGGATGGCGGCAGCCCGGATAAACCCGCCGGCACGGTCTGGTTCGGCCTCGCCAGCCGCGACACCGTCACCACATATCACCGCCTGTTCCCCGGCAACCGGGACGATGTGCGGCGCGCCAGCGTGGCATTCGCGCTGGCCCTGTTGCAGGGAGGAGCCGAAGCATGAGTAAAAACCTCGCCGACTGGGAAAAAGCCAAGCGCGAAGGCCGTAAAATGACGGTCGTCACCGCCTATGATTACGCCTTCGCCCGCCTCGCCGAACTGGCCGGGCTCGACTGCATCCTGATCGGCGACAGCCTCGGCATGACGGTCGCGGGCGATGCCGACACATTGCGCGTGAGCCTGGAACAAATGGAATACCATACCAGCATCGTCGCCAAGGCCGTGAGCAAGCCCCTGGTCATGGCCGACCTGCCCTTCGGCAGCTTCGAGGAATCCCCTGCCCAGGCTTTTTCCGCCGCCGCCCGCCTGCTCAAGGCCGGCGCGGATATCGTCAAACTCGAAGGCGGCGCCGTAATGGCCGAAACCATCGGCTATCTCAGCAAACGCGCCATCCCGGTCTGCGCCCATATCGGCCTCACGCCGCAGCATGTCCGCCAGTTCGGCGGTTTCAAACGCCAGGGCAAAACCCAGGAAGCGGCGCAGATCATCTTCGATGACGCCATCGCCCTCGCCGCCGCCGGCGCCCGCATCGTGCTGATGGAAGCCATCCCCACGGATCTCGCCACCCAGATCACCCAACGCCTCGAAACCCCCACCATCGGCATCGGCGCCGGTCCGGGAACCGACGCCCAGGTGCTCGTCCTGCACGATATTCTCGGCCTCACCCCCGGCCGGCCGCCCGGCTTCGCCAAACGCTACCTCGACGGCGCCGCGCTCATCACCACCGCCCTTACCGCCTATGCCGAGGATGTCCGCGCCGCCCGATTCCCGGAATAAACTCAGCCCTGCGGCCCTGATGCAGCCCCGCCCTGGCGCGCCCGCGCGGCCCAGAATGCCGCCTCCCCGGCATCCGCCACCGTGCCGATGCCCCGGGCCAGGCAATTAGCGAGATTATGCGCGGCGGTCACATCGCCCGCATCGGCGGCACGGCGGAACCAGGCCACGGCCCGCGCCGGATCACGCACGGTACCCCGGCCATCAAGCGCGAACACGCCAAGCGCGGCGGCGGCCTCGGCACTGCCGGCCTCGGCGGCGCGGGTAAACCATAACGTGGCCTCGGCATCATTGGGCGGCAGCTCGCCGGGTTCGGCGTAGAGCTTACCCAGGCGCAAAGCCGCCTCGGCATTGCCGGCCAGCGCCGCCTTGCGCAGCCAGGTTTCGGCATTCAGCGTGTCTTTCGCCGCGCCCCGGCCGAGCAGCAAGGCCAGGCCGTAACGCGCCATGGCGCGGGCAATGCCGGCCTGGGCGGCGATGCGGTAATGCTCCGCCGCGCGCACGAAATCCTGCGGCGTGCCGACCGCGTTTTCATACAGGGCGCCGAGCGCGTCATGCGCATGCGGCAGCCCGGCCAGCGCCGCCCGGCCGACCAGCGCCACGCCTTCCTCGGCCCGGCTCTGGCGCAGCCGCAACAGCCCGAGGGCGAACTGCGCCTGCGCGTTGCCCTTGGCCGCGGCCACCTCATAAAGCCTCCCGGCATAAATCTCGTTACGCCATGGCGGCGGCGCGACGCTGAGAATAAAGGCGAGCAATGTAATAGCCTCGGCATTACCAGCCTGGGCGGCACGCTCCGCCCAATGCGCCGCCGCGGCAAAATCGACCCGCGTCCGGCTTGGCGCAAACAACCCGGCCTCCGTCAGCACATCGCCCGGCAACCCCGCCAGATGCAGCGCGGCGAGCTTGACCTGCGCCCCCGCATGCCCGTCCATGGCGGCCCTATGAAACCACAGCCCCGCCTGCTCCGGGCTCGGCGCCACGCCCTCCCCCAGCATGTAGCGCAGCCCCAGCAGATATTGCGCCTCCGCCAGCCCGGCATCAGCCGCCACGCCGAGCAGCTTCACGGCACGCGCCATCTCCCCCACCGCCAGCAACGCCTCCGCCCGGGCCAGCGCCGCCGCCGGGCTGCGCGCCGCCAGCCGGTCCGCGGCGGTATCGGCGAGCTGCTTTAGCATCCCAGCCCAACCAGGCCGGCCATGCGGAGCGAGGCGCTGTAAAGCTTCATGCACCCTAAACGATGACCCGGCCGATACGTTGCCGGATAATGCCGCGCTCGGCCCTACACCAACAAAAAAAGCCTCCCCGCGTACAGGGAGGCTTTCATGCGCTGAACCACCCTCAGGCGGGCAAGGCCGGCCCCAGCCCGCCCGGCATTTCGGGCTTGGGCGTAGAGGTCGGCACCGAGCTGCGGCGGCTATCGCGCATCGGCTCGTCAACCACCTTGCGGATGATCTTCTCGCCGCGCAGCACCTGCTGAATCTCATCGCCTGACAGCGTCTCGTATTCCAGCAAGCCCTGCGCCAGGGATTCCAGATCGTTCCGCCGCTCGGTCAGAATGCGCTTGGCCTCCGCATAGGCATGGTCGATGAACGCCCGCACCTCATTATCGATCTCACGCGCGGTATCCTCGGACACACTTTTATTCTGTGTCACCGAATGTCCGAGAAACACCTCCTGGCCATTATCGCCATACGAGACCATGCCGAGCTTTTCAGACATGCCCCATTCGGTGATCATCCGCCGCGCCATATCCGTCGCCATTTTAATGTCGCCCGAAGCGCCGTTCGACACCTGATTCGCCCCGAACACCAGCTCCTCGGCGGCACGCCCGCCCATCGCCATGATCAGCTGTTGCAGCAGCTTCGCCTTGCTCACGGAGTAGCGGTCGCCTTCCGGCAGGCTCATCACCATGCCAAGCGCCCGGCCGCGCGGAATAATCGTCGCCTTATGCACCGGATCGCATTCCGGCAGCGTGATCGAGCAGATCGCATGTCCGCCTTCATGGTAAGCGGTCATCCGCTTCTCTTCATCGGACATCACCAGGCTGCGGCGCTCCGCGCCCATCATCACCTTGTCCTTGGCATGCTCGAATTCCGCCATGGCAACCACGCGCTTGCCGATCCGCGCGGCCAGCAAGGCCGCCTCATTGACGAGATTGGCGAGATCAGCACCCGAAAACCCCGGCGTCCCGCGCGCGATCACCTTGGCATCCACATCGGAGGCCAGCGGCACTTTCCGCATATGCACGCGCAGAATCTTCTCACGCCCGACCACATCCGGATTAGGCACCACAACCTGACGGTCGAACCGGCCCGGGCGCAGCAGCGCCGGGTCCAGCACATCCGGCCGGTTGGTCGCGGCGATCAAAATAACGCCTTCATTGGATTCGAACCCGTCCATCTCGACGAGCATCTGGTTCAGCGTCTGCTCACGCTCATCATTGCCGCCACCCAGGCCCGCCCCACGATGCCGGCCGACCGCGTCGATCTCATCGATGAAGATGATGCACGGCGCGTTCTTCTTGCCCTGCTCGAACATATCACGCACCCGGCTGGCGCCGACGCCGACGAACATCTCGACGAAATCAGAGCCCGAAATGGTGAAGAACGGCACATTCGCCTCACCCGCAATGGCGCGCGCCAGCAGCGTCTTACCCGTGCCCGGCGGCCCCACGAGCAGGCATCCCTTCGGAATCTTGCCGCCCAGGCGCTGAAACTTCTGCGGATCGCGCAAAAATTCCACAATCTCCTGCAACTCGCTCTTGGCCTCGTCGATGCCGGCGACATCCTCGAACGTCACCCGCCCCTGCTTCTCGGTCAGCAACCGCGCGCGTGACTTGCCAAACCCCATGGCCCGCCCGCCGCCGCCCTGCATCTGGCGCATGAAGAATATCCACACACCCACGATCAGCAGCATCGGCGCCCAGGAGATCAGCACGCGCAGGAACGGATTCATCGAATCCCCCGGCGGCTTGGCCGTCACGGTCACATTCGCCGCCTCAAGCTTGGATACGAGATTCGGGTCCTCCGGCGCATAGGTCTCAAAACTCTTGCCATCCTTGGTCGTGCCGGTGATATCCTGGCCCATGATGGTGACACTCTGCACCTGGTTGCCGCTCACCTGCGTCAGGAAGCTGGAATAGGCGATCTGCGAGGCATTATTCTGTGAGCTGGTGGGCTGGAACACATTGAACAGCAGCACCAGGAACAGGGCCACAACAACCCATAATGCGATGTTTCGACCCAGATTGTTCATCTAGACTTTTCCAATTCTTTCATCAATTGCCGCTCTGTTCGCCACAGCGGAGCTTGCATGTGGCCATTCTGCACCAAATTCCCAGTGCAGCACAAATCATTTGCCGCTCACGCCACGAATGGGTGGGATGTTGCCGGGGCAGGCGGGCAGAACCGCACCGGGACAGGAAACCGGATGCGCCCCTCCGCCCCGCGCAACGCCGCCAGCCCGCGTAGCACAACCGACGGTAGATTATTGAAATCCTTGTAGCTTTTGGCATCCCCCCCCAGCGCGCCCAGCAGCAGCGCCGGTTCCGCCACGCCCTCCAGGCGGAAGCGCCCATCCCATACCGCACCGGCCCTGGCGGGAACGGGCGCCGCGCAGGCGGCCGGCTCGCGTGCCAGCAGCCAGCCCGGCCCAAACCGCCCGGCGGGCAATATCCGCACCCCGCCCAGCGCCGCCGGCCCCAGCCGCGCGCCCAGCCGCGCCAGCGCCGCCTGGCGCGGCGGGTAGGCGGCACCGCCCACCATGCGCAGCAAGGCGCCCAGCGCCGCCGGCGGCGCGCTGGCCGCATCGAGCAGCACAAACCCCTCCGGCCGGAATTGCGCGTGCGCGGCCAGAAAAGCCGCCACCTCCGCCTCGCGCGCCACCCGCGCCCCGGCCGGAGCCGGAGCCATCCCGGCACCCGCCTGCCGCACCCGCACCCGCTCGAATTTAATCGCCGCGTTGGACGGATCCTCAACCCACGCCATGCCCCGGGCGCGCAGGTAATCGCGCAAAACACCCCGCCGCAGCCCGAGCAGCGGGCGCAGCAGCAAAACCGTCTCGCGCGCGCTCCAGGCCGCCATGCCCTCCGCCCCGCCCGGCCCGCGCAACGCGCGCATCGCCACCGTCTCTTCCTGGTCGGCGGCATGATGGCCGAGCAGCAGATGCAAAAACCCGTCACCCGCCGCCGCCGCCGCCAGCGCGGCATAGCGCGCGGCCCGCGCCGCCGCCTGCAACCCGGCGCCGCGCGGCAAGCCGCTCAAGGTGAGTATCCGGCCCGGTATACCACATGCCGCGAGGCGCGAGGCCGTAAGCGCCGCTTCACCGGCCGAACCCGCCCGCAGGCCATGATCCACAATGAGCGCCAGCACCACCCCACCGCGCGCCGCGCAATAATCCCGTGCCAGCAAAGCCAGCGCCATGCTATCCGCCCCGCCGGACACCGCCACCGCCAGGCGCGGGCTGGCGCCGAACGGCCCCAGCCGCTCCAGCGCCGCGGCGAATCCGGCTACTGGCAATGCGCCGCTTTGCTCACCTGGTCGATGCGCGGCTGCATTCCGGCCGGCGGCGTGGGAAACTGGCTGTTCAACGAACTCAGCGTCGAACAGGCCTCGTCATTGGCGCCGATGGCATGCAGCGAGCTGGCCAGCCCGAGCAGCGATTGCGGCGCATACGCCCCGGTGCGGTTCAGATTATAGGTGTTGTCATAGGCGATAGCGGCATCCTGGGCATTCCCCGCGGCATCCTGCGACTGCGCCACGAGATATTGCGCCCGGTACGCCTCCGGCGCCTGCCCGTCGTTTTTCACCAGCGCCTCGGCCATGGCGGCCGATGTCGCGTAATTCCTCTGCGCGTAAGCCTCCAGAGCCGCATGCAACTGCGTCTTGGGATCGCCCGAAACCATGGGCGCGGCGGCTTGCGGTGCGCTCGCGGCCGGCGGCGTGAGCGATTGCGGCTGGTCCGGCGCGGCGGTGGCACCCGGCCCGGCACCCGGCGCAGCACCCATAGTTGCAGCACCCGGCGCGCCATTGCTCATCTGGAATTTCAAATCCCCGATTTCCTTCTGCGTCTGCGCGTTCTGCGTCGTCACCTGGTTCTGCAGCGTGTCGACCTCGCCATTCAGCGTCTGCACCTGGGCCTGCAGCTGCTGCACCTGGGTCAGCAGGCTCGTCACC
>JAKBAV010000121.1 GCA_021826225.1 Pseudomonadota bacterium
AATACCGGCCGCCTCGCGCATCATTGGCACACGCTGACCAAGACGGGAAAGATCGATACGCTCAACAAGCTGAATCCCGGTCCCTTCGTCGAGATCAACCCGGCGGATGCCGTGGCGCTGGGCCTGGTCCAAGGCGATAAGGTGGAAATTCGCTCGCGCCGGGGCTGTGCCGTGCTGCCGGTGGTGGTTACGCCGCGCGTGCTGGCGGGGGATTGTTTCGCGCCGTTTCACTGGAATGACATGTTTGGTGAAAACCTCGCCATAAATGCGGTGACGAGTGATGCGGCCGACCCGGTCTCGTTGCAGCCTGGGTTCAAAAACTGTGCTGTTTCGCTGCAAAAAACAGAAAGCGGACCTGGCCATGTGAAGGAGGTTGCGGCTATGACATTGACGGCCCCGGTGCAGGCCCTGGCCTCGGTTTTCAATCTGGGGCCCACGGTGCGCCCGGCGCTGAGCGAGGCGGAAACGCTCTATCTCGCGGGGTTTCTCACCGGGCTGGAGGCGCCCGATGGCCGCGAGGGCGTGCCGGTGCTGCCCGCGAGTGCCGCATTCTCGCCTGCCGCACGGCTTTGGGTGGATGGCGTGCTGGCTGGTGCTTTCAGCCGCACGGGTGGCAAGGCTGTGGCGGTGAATGAGGCGGTGAACGCGGCGGTGCGGAGTGTGACCCTGCTCTGGGCCTCGCAGACCGGCAATAGCGAGGCGCTGGCGGCGCGGTTGCAGGCGGAGCTGGTGCTGGCGGGAATTGCCGTGCAATCCGCCTGCATGGATGATTTTCCCGCCGGAGATATGGCCGGTATAAGCAACCTTGTACTGATATCCAGCACCTATGGCGATGGCGAGCCGCCCGATAATGGCCGCGCGCTGTGGGATTTTCTGTCCGAGGAGCCGGCGCCGAAACTGGCGCATCTGCATTATGCCGTGTGCGGGCTTGGCGATTCATCGTATGAGCAGTTCTGCCAGCACGGCAAAAACCTCGATATGCGGCTGGCGGAACTGGGGGCGCAGCGCCTGGCCGGGCGGCTGGATTGCGATGCCGACCACGAGCCGGATTTTTTTGAATGGCTGAAGCTGGTGGTCAGGCGCCTCAACGGCGTGGTGGAGCATGCCGCGCCAATTGTGCCGGCACAGCCGACAAAAAACCGGCCCTATAATGCACGGCTGCTGGCGAGCACGAGGCTCAACGGCGCCGGTGCCGGTGCCGGTAAGGATACGCGGTTTGTCGCATTCGCGCTCGGTGAATCCGGCATTGACTATGAGGCCGGTGATGCGCTGGGCGTGTGGCCGACCAATTGCCCGGCGCTGGTCGATGAAACCCTGGCCCAGGCCGGGTTGACCGATGCGGCGATGGTGACCGTGGATAAAGCCGGGCAGCTGCCATTGCGCCAGGCGCTGGAGCAGAATTTTGAATTGACGAGGCCGAGCCGCGAGACATTGGAGTTTATCGCTGAGCGCAATGGAAGTGCGGCGCTCAAGGCGCTGCTGGGCAATGAGCGGCGCGACGAGTTGAGGCG
This sequence comes from Pseudomonadota bacterium, assembly GCA_021826225.1. Taxonomy (GTDB): domain Bacteria; phylum Pseudomonadota; class Alphaproteobacteria; order Acetobacterales; family Acetobacteraceae; genus Acidocella. The sequence goes on from JAKBAV010000121.1 coordinate 1,512, forward strand.
GTTCCTCTGGGGCAGGCAACTGCCCGATGTGCTGGCGGAATTTCCCCTGCGGGTCTCGGCACAGGAATTCGTAAGCGGGCTGAAGCATATCCAGCCGCGGCTCTACTCCATTGCCTCAAGCCCCAGCGCACATCCGGGGGAGGTGCATCTCACGGTTGCGGCACTGCGCTTTGGGGCGCGGCAAGGGGCGTGCTCCGGCTTTCTCGCTGAGCGGGCGGTGGCCGGGCTGGTGCCGGTTTTCGTGCAGCGCAACGCGCAGTTCCGCCTGCCGGCCGATCCCGCCACGCCTGTTATCATGGTCGGGCCCGGTACCGGCATTGCCCCGTTCCGCGCGTTTTTGCATGAGCGCCGGGCGCAGGGCGCCACCGGCCGCAACTGGCTGTTTTTTGGCGAACGCAACCGCGCCACGGATTTTTATTACGAGGATGAGCTGACGGCGATGTGCGAGGATGGCCATGTTACGGCGCTGAACCTGGCATTCTCGCGCGACCAGGCCGATAAGATATATGTTCAGCATCAGATGCTCGAACAAGGCGCGCAGCTCTGGTCCTGGTTGCAGGATGGCGCCGCGCTTTATGTGTGCGGCGATGCGGCACATATGGCCCGTGATGTCGAAGCCGCGCTGCTTGCCATTGTCGAGCGGCATGGCGGGCTCGGGCGTGATACCGCCCAGGATTACGTTAAATCCCTCGCCCGCGAACGCCGGTATCTGCGGGATGTGTATTAGGCTCCGGCCGGGCTATTTCCCGGCCAGGGTGGCGTCGAATTCATCTACGAAGTCAAAAGCCTCATGCACCAGATTCTGGTAGGTGCGGACGAAGATCTCGCGCATCTTGCCATCGGTGATGACCATCGGGCGATTTTCGCGCACCGCCTTCACGCAGAGTTTTCCGACCTCATCGGCGGGGCGAAATACGAGCGTGTTATGCTCGACGAAGGCCGCCGGGACGCGCACTTCCTCATCAGTGGGGCCGCCGAAACGCTCGGGGCGGTAGCTCATGTTCTTTGCCTTCATATTGCCGATGACCCCGCCCGGGCACAGCACGGTGGCGCCAACGCCATATTCCGCGGCCTCCAGCCGCAGGTTGAGCATGAGCCCGATCACGCCCATTTTCGCGCCGGAATAAGGGGCGTGATAGGGGATCCAGTGCGGCATGAGCCCGGCGGTTGAGGCGGTGGCGAAAATATGCCCGTCGCGCACCTTTACCATGGCCGGGTAGAAGGCGAGGATGCAGTTGGTCACGCCCATCATGTTGACATGGATGATCCAGTCCACATCCTTCTCGGTCATGTCAGTGATTTTTTCGAATGATGTGGCGCCGGCATTGGCGAATATCAGCGAGACCGGCCCGAGGGCCTGGTTCACCTCGTCACGCATCCGCTCCACCGCATCGCGCTCGATGACATCGCATTGCACCGCATGGGCGCGGCCGCCGGCGGCAGTGATCTCGGCCGCGACCTTCATCGCATTTTCATGGATGATATCGGCGATGCCGACCGCGGCACCCTGGGCCGCCAGCTCCATGGCGAGGCCACGGCCAATGCCGCTGCCACCGCCGGTTACAACTGCTACCCGTCCTGCAATCTCGGTCATGGTATTATCCTTTCAGCTTCGGCAGCACCTTGTCGGCGAACAGCTTGAGCTGCTCGTAGACAAGTTCATAAGGCAGGCCGCCGAAGCTGAAATTCGCCAGCATCTCGTAATCGCCGACCATGGACTGGCGCAGCAGGTGATGCTCGACCAGCGCTTCGGGCGTGCCGATCATATTGCCTGAGATATAATCCTTATAGGCCTTGTCGGGCCCGCCCGCGGCTTCGGCGGCGGCACCCATATAGGCGTAGGTTGAATAGGAGGGCAGGGATTTGAAATGGTCGCTCATGAATTCATAATGGCCGGCGACCGTTGCGAACATGCGCGAGAAATATTTGTCGCAATATTCCGTAACGCGCTGTTTATCGTTGAAGCACAGCACGAAGTCGGAGATGATGAAGGGCGGTGCCTTTTTATGGTGCGTCTGCTCGAAGGTCGCGTTGTAGTGTTTGATTTCCGGTATGGCGTTGCGCCAGTCACCCTGGCTGAAGCGCAGGGTTTTAAGGCCGTAACGCGCCGCGACCTCGACCGAGCCCGGCGACATGCTGACCATGACCGTGCGGTCCTTGAAGGATTTGAACGGGCGCGGCCGTACTTCCACGCGCGGTTGCTTGTACCATTTGCCGTCGCCCTCGACGATGCCGGTTTCCACCCCGGCCATGATCATCAGCGCCGCCTCGTCGAACATCTCGCGGCTATCGGCCAGCTCGACGCGGAACGGCTTGAATTCACGGCGCGCGGCACCGCGGCCCATGCCGAGGATGAGGCGGCCATCGGACAGAATATCCAGCATGATGGCCTTTTCCACGACGCGCAGCGGGTCGTTCCAGGGCAGGATGACGGCGGCGGTGATCAAATCGATTTTGGAGGTTTTCGCGGCCACGTAGGTCAGCATCTGAAACGGGTCGGGGCAGGCGGCATAGTCGGTGAAATGATGCTCAACGGGGCCCACCATGTCAAAGCCCATCGCCTCGGCCTCGACGGCGAGTCGCGTTTCGCGGCGAAAGAATTCGGCATCCGGAATGCCGTGAAGATTTTGATAGCCGAGATGCAGCCCAACGCGCATGATGTATTCTTCCCTGAAATTTTTTGATGTTTAGAGTGTCGCGGTCACCGGCTCTTCGCCGTTGAGGGTGAAACGGTGCAGCCGGCGGCCGCTCCGCGCATCGAAAGGCAATACGCGATGCATGGTGCCGGTATTGTCCCACATCAGCATGTCGCCCATCCGCCATTTGTGCCGGTAGATGTATTGCGGCGCGGTTGCATGCGCCATGAGGCGGTTCAGCAGGTCGCGGCTTTCCGTGGGGTGCATGCCGATGATATGCGAGGCCGAGGTGCTCAGCACGAGCGATTTGCGGCCGGATTTATGGCGCCATACCAGCGGATGCCGACGCACCGGATAACCGCACCACAGGGCGAACTCCTCCGGGCTGCAATCGGGCTTGGCCGGAAACAGGGCAGCCTGCATCGAATGCGCCACGAGCAGCGTATCGAGAAAGGGTTTTTCGCTGTCCGGCAGGTCCTCATAGGCGGCGTAGTTATTGGTGAATTCGGTATCGCCGCCGGTATTGGAGAGCACGCGCGGCGTGAGGATGGTGGCGAAGGGGGGTACCTCCTCATACGTGCCATCCATATGCCAGAGCTGGCTGCCGAAGAAGAAGCGCGCGTAATCCGGGTTTTCCGTCTCGTCGAGGGTCACTTTCTGCAATCCCTCATCGCCCTCTTTTTTCACGGTGCCGAGGCGCAGATCGCCCATGGTGCGGGCGAAACCGCGTTGTTCGGCATCGGTAAGGTGGAGGTCGCGCACCACCAGCACGCCGCGCGCCACGAGCAAGGCGCGCAGCGCCTGGCTATGGCTGCCGCTGAGCAGCGCCTCGCGGCTGATTTTAACCTCGGCGCCGGTTCTGGGCGTGAGGGTGATGGATGTTAGGGGCTCGGATGTTAGGGCCATGGTTTGGATATGTTTCCCGGATCTTATTTATCACCTTGAGCGTTTCAATAGCAGCCCGGCCAGAGGCTGTCACCTGAAATCTTCACGGCTTTGGCGCTTCTCTCAGCCGGGAAAGCTCCAGCATGGCATCGACCAGCAAGGCGCGCAGCCGCTGGTTTTCCGCCTCCAGCGGCGCCGGCCGGGCTGGTGGCAGCAGCCCGTTGAGAAACAGGCGCACGCAATATTGCGTGTGGCGCTCGATGGCTGCCCCTTCGAGCGCCACACCCCAGGCGGTCGCCGTGGCGGGGCCGCCGACGACCAGATGCAGAAATGCCAGGGCGGCCTCGTCGAAATCGGTGGCCACGCGATCGCCCAGTTTCCGGCGCAGCATGTCGGCGAGGTAGGCAAGCGTAGGCTCCGTGCCGATGCGGCAGGTATAGGCGCCGATTTCCGGCATTCTGGCGGATTCAGCGTTGGTGATCCGCAGCAGACGGAGCCCGGCGGGGCTCATGACATTGCTCAGCAATATCTGCCCGACACGCAGCAATGTTTCCTCCACCTCGGGTGTTTCGGCGGCGCGCAGGTGGGCGATGGGGACGATCCACTCATTGATGGCGCGCTCCAGCGCGGCCTTGA
>JAKBAV010000122.1 GCA_021826225.1 Pseudomonadota bacterium
CGGTCACGCGGATCAAGAAGGCCTCCAACCATGTGCAGATCATCGCCGGTAATGTCGCGACGCCCGATGGTGCCCGCGCGCTGATCGATGCCGGGGCCGATGGCATAAAAATCGGCATCGGGCCGGGTTCCATCTGCACTACCCGGATCGTGGCCGGCGTCGGCGTGCCGCAATTCTCGGCGGTGCTGGAAACCGCCGCCGCCTGCCGCGCCGCAGGGGTGCCCGCCATTGCCGATGGCGGTATCCGCGCCTCGGGCGACATGGCCAAGGCACTCGCGGCGGGGGCCGATGCGGTTATGGTCGGCTCCATGCTCGCGGGCACTGATGAGGCGCCCGGCGAGGTGTTTCTGTACCAGGGCCGGTCCTATAAATCCTATCGCGGCATGGGCAGTATCGGCGCCATGGCGCGCGGCTCGGCGGATCGTTATTTCCAGCAGGAAATCAAGGACCAGCTGAAACTCGTGCCGGAGGGCATCGAGGGCAGGGTGGGCTATAAGGGGCCCATGGCGGCGGTGGTGCATCAGCTCGTCGGTGGCTTGAAGGCCGGGATGGGCTATACCGGCAGCGCCGATATCGCGGCACTCCAGACCGAGGCGAAATTCCGCCGCATCACCGGGGCGGGGCTGCGCGAGAGCCATGTGCACGATGTCGCCATAACCCGTGAAGCGCCCAATTACCGGCAGGACTGACAGGCGGCGCACGGCGCGGCATGTAACGGCGTTGTGGCGGTAGTTTAATCAGCGGCAGGGTGTATCCCGGCGGCATCATCCCCAGATCTCGGAACGCGAGCCGAAACGTCGCGCTCGGGGTTTGAATGATTTATCAGCGGGGTTCGAGCGGTTTATTCGTCAGGCGGCATCCGCGGGCGTTGGGTCAGGTGTCACCCGCTATACTGTTACGATATCGATATCAGGGGAAATGTGACATGAAACAAGGCTTCACTTTGTCTGGCTTTACGTTTTTTGGGGCGGCGTTTTTGCTGAGCGCCAGCGCCGCGCTGGCGCAATCCTCTTATTCCCAGAGCACGACAACCACGACAACCGCCGTGCCGTCGGCCGTGGTGGTGCCGGCACCCGTTATGCCGCCGGCGCCAGGCACGCTGAGCACCACGCAGACCGAGCGTGCCACTGATGGCGCTGGAAACTCCTATCAATCCACGAAGACCACCTATGGCAATGCCACGGGCGCGGCCTCGGAAAGTACCGCGACTCAGACGACCATGCCACCGCCGGCAGGCTATGTGACGACGAAGAAGACCACGACCACGACGACGACTGGCGGCAATTAAGCGCCGGGCGTTGGGCCAAGCTCAGTGACCGTGCCGCGCGGCACGCGCTACCCGCATATGGAGATTTAACATGATACCGTTGAAACCGCTTGCCTTGAGCTTCAGCCTGCTCGCGGCCCCTCTGGCGCTGGCGCAAACCGCGCCGGGGACCGCCGCGGGTAATGGCGCGTTGCCGGGCAATGCTGTCGGCACGCGCTCCTCGCTGCCGCGTGCTGCCGCCGCCAGCAACATAAACCCGAGCGATACGCGCTCAACCATCGCCCCGACCCCGCCGGAACCGGCTGTGGGCCCGAATGCCTCGGTGAGCGCGTTGCTCGCCGCCGCCAACCAGGCCATTGCCAGCGGCCAGACCGGCACGGCCGATGAAGCCATGGAACAGGCCGAGACGCAGATATTGCAGCGCTCCGTGCCGCAGACACAGACCGATTATGTCAGCCAGGACCCGGTGGTGGCGCAGATAGACCATGCCCGCCAGGCGCTCGGCAACAAGGACCGCGCCGGGGCGATGCGGACGATCAACCAGATCCTCGCCAGCGGTGCGCCGGAGCTTGGCGGGTGAAGCCCTAGGCAAACGCACCGCCGCCTTATAACAATGGTGGCGCAGCTTATCGGGGCGGAATGGACGGCGTGAATTTAGACTCGGATCCGGGCGTGCAGGCCGGGGCGGCCCTCAGCGTAACGGGTCTGAGCAAATCCTTCGGCCGCAAGGTTGTGGAAAACCTTGATCTCACCATCGCGCCGGGCGAGTTCTACGCCCTGCTCGGGCCCAATGGCGCCGGCAAGACCACCACGCTGCGCATGATCGCCGGGCTGGTGCGCCCGGATGCCGGCCGCATCCTGGTGCATGGCCGCGATGTGCTGGCCGACCCCCAGGAAGCCAAATCCATCATGGCCTGGATCCCCGACGAGCCGTTGCTCTACGACAAGCTTTCGCCGCTCGAATATCTCGAATTCATTGCCGGGCTGTGGAGCGTGGAGCCCAGGCTGGCGCGCGCGCGCGGCGAGGGCCTGCTGGAAACGCTGGGCCTCTGGCCGCATCGGCATGAGCGCTGCGAGGGGTTTTCGCGCGGCATGAAGCAGAAGACCGTGCTCGCCGGCGCGCTGATCCACGAGCCTAAATTTCTGCTCCTCGACGAACCCTTGACCGGGCTCGATGCCGGCTCCTCGCGGCTGGTGAAGGACCTGCTCCTCGCCGAGACGAAGAAGGGCGCCGCCATCATCCTCACCACTCATATTCTCGAGGTCGCCGAGCGCCTCGCCACGCGGATCGGTATTCTGTCGCAGGGCATGCTGCTGGCCGAGGGCGACCTCGCCAGCCTGAAGGCCCGGGCGGGCATGGCGCATGGTACGCTGGAAGATGTTTTTCTGCATCTCACGGCGGTCTGACATGTTCGCGGCACCCGGCGCCCCTTGGCTGCTACGGCATGAGTTGCGGGTGCTGTGGCGCGGCTCGATTCTGGTGCGGACACACCGGCATGTCATTCTGCCCGTGCTGGTGGTCGGCGTGCTGTTCCAGGGTATCGGCCTGGTACTGGCCCGCGCCATGCTGGCGCATCCCATCCCGCAGGCGGAAATGCTGCTGGCCGCCAACATCAACCTGGTTTTCCTGTTCATATTGATGTTCTCGCGCGCCATGACGGCCAGTATCGATGTCATCTACAGCCGGGGCGATGCCGATTTCCTGCTGGCTTCGCCGATTCCGCCGGGGCGGGTGCTGGCGGTGCGCATGCTTGGCGTGGCCACCAGCATTGCGGCACCCTGGATGCTGCTGGGCGGCGTGCTGGGCAATGGGCTGGCGGCATGCGGGCAGGTCTGGGGGCTCAGCGTGTACCCGATGTTCTTCGCCGAGGCGCTGCTGGTCGCGGCCCTGGCCTTCGCGGTGGTCGTGGTGCTGCTGCGCTTCATGAGCCCGCAAAGCACGCGGCGCGCCGGACATACGCTGGCGCTCCTCACCGGCGTCGGCATTTTTATCATCGGCCAGTTGCCGCGGTTTTTGCCGCAGGCTGAGCTGGCGCGGTTCTGGGCGGCGCTGCTGCCGGGGGCGGATGGCGGCGGGCTGGGCTTTTTGTTCGCGCGCGGGCTGCTCGGGCAGGGCGATGCGCTGGCCGCGTCCATCGCCTTCGCCCTGGCGGGATTCTGCGCGGTGTGGTTCTGCCTCGCCAAACCCTTTGCCGATGGCGTGATCACCGCCGCCGCCAGCCGCCCGCGCGGCCGTGCCGACCGCCAGAGCGGCAGGTTCCGCGGCTCCGCCTTCAGCGCCACGCTGGCCAAGGACATGCGCCTGCTCGGGCGCTTTCCCGGCGTGGTGGCGCAGATCATCTACCGCTCACTCACTCTGGTGCCGGTGGCGCTCATCCTGGCCGGACGCTTCCATTTCGGTGGCGGCAGCGGCGGCGGCATGGCGGCCACGGCGCCTTTGCTGGTGTTCCTGGCCGGACAGCTCGGCCTGTTCTTTATTTCCGTGCTGGCGGGCTGCGAGACGATACCGGACCTCGCCGCCACCGCCCCGGTGCCACCCGCCTTGCCGCGCCGCGCCGCCGTCGCGGCCTCGGCCTATGCCACCATCTTCATCCTCGCTGTTCCGCTCATCGGCGTCATGGCCCGGGCCCCGGCGCTGATGCCAGCACTCATCCTGGGCATCAGCGGCGTGCTGTTCAGCAACCTGCTGCTCGGCCAGCGCATGCCGATTCCGCTGGTCCGCGCCGGGTTCGGTAAAACCAGCACCGGCACCGTGCTCGGCCTCATCCTCGGCGTGTCGGTCAGCTCGGTCTGGTCGTTCATCATATGGGTGATCGTGGCACCCAATCCGCTTGCCTGGCTGCTCAGCACAAATAACTAAGGCGGGCCGTTCAGCCGGCCGGTACGTTATCCAGCAGCCGGACATGGCCGAGTTTGGCGGCCGCGATCAACCGGGCGGGGCGCACCAGCGCGGCGGCGGGCTCCAGGGTTTCGGCATGGACCAGGGCGATGTAATCGGGCACCATTCCGGCCAGCGCGACCTCCTGGCGGGCATGGTGCAGCGTGGCCGCCACCTCCTTGCCGGCGATGATGTCGCGCACCGCGTGCTGCAAGGCGGTGTGCAGAGCCGGGGCGGCCTTGCGTTCCGGCGCGGTGAGATAGGCGTTGCGCGAGGACATCGCCAGGCCATCGGGCTCGCGCACGGTCGGCACCGGCACGATGCACACCGGCAGATGCAGATCCGCGACCATGCGGCTGACCACCTGCACCTGCTGCCAGTCCTTTTCACCGAAATAGGCGGCTTCGGGCCGGATCTGGCCGAATAATTTAGCCACCACCGTCGCCACCCCCGCGAAATGCCCGGGGCGCGCCGCGCCTTCCCAATGCAGCGCCGGGCCGGCGACATGGATGGAGCTGGCGCCATGCGGCGGGTACATGATATCCACGCCCGGAAGCCAGGCGAGCGCGCAGCCGGCGCTTTCCAGCTTGGCCAGATCGCCCGCCTCGTCACGCGGGTAGCGGGCGAAATCATCCTTTGGGCCGAATTGCGTGGGGTTGACGAAGATACTCGCCGCCACCGCCTTGTCCGCCGCGCCGGCCGCCGCCACGAGAGCAAGATGCCCCTGATGCAGCGCGCCCATGGTCGGGACAAATCCGAGTGGACCCAGCGCCTCCCGGGCGGCATTCAGTTCGGGCAGTGTTCTGGCAATGATCATTGTCTCGCGTGTTGACCATTTTGGCTTTGCCGTCCAGCCCCGCCGCAGCCCCCTGGGCAAGCCAGGATGGGGGCGTTAGAACCGGCGCATGACCGATAGCGCCGACACCCTGGGCCACGATGAACGCAACCTCCCAGGGAAAAGGACCCGCGCCGGACGCGGCAATCCCTGGATCAAGGCCGAGCAGCGGCTAGGGGTGCGGGCGGCGCGCTGGGTCATGCTGCTTGGCGTGGCGCAGACCGTTGCCGCCATCGCCCAGGCGGCCTGCGCCGCGGCACTGCTCGCCGCCATGCTGCATCTGGGCCATTACGGCTGGGGCAGCGCGCTCTACGCCCTGGGTTTTGCCGCCGCCGCCATGGCGCGCGCCTGGCTGGCGATGCGCGCCGAGCGCGCCGGTTTCGAGCTTGGTGCCGCCGCCCGCCGCCGCCTGCGCGGCTCTGTTCTGTCCAGCCTGCTGGCACTCGGCCCCGCCGGGCTGCGCGACAAACATTCCGCCGAGCTTGCCGCCACGGCGGTGGACGGGGTGGAAGCCATGGACGGGTTTCACGCCCGCTGGATCCCGGCCACCGCCCAGGCCATCATCGGGCCGGGGCTTATCGGGCTGGCGGCCTTGTATGCCGATTGGCGCGCCGGGCTGGTGCTCGTCATCGCCGGGTTGTTCGTGCCCTTCGCCATGGCGATTGCGGGCATTGG
>JAKBAV010000123.1 GCA_021826225.1 Pseudomonadota bacterium
TTCTCGCCTTCACCCTCGGCCCCGTGGTGCTCACCGCCCCGCTCGCCGTGCTGGCCGCTCTGGTCATCCTCATCCTGCTATCTCTCGGTGAGCAGGCGCAGATCCGCCGCTTCTCGGATGCTTTCCCCGCCGAGGAAGGTGTCACCTTCGCGAAATTCTTCATCCTCGCCGGGCTGATCTTCCCGCTGCTGCCGGACACCGCCATCCCCTTCGTCGCCGGCATCACCTGGGTGAAGGTCTGGGAGGCCGTGCTGATCATTTCCGGCATATCCTATCTCGCTTACCTCACGCATCGCTACGTGTTCCCCAGCGCCGGCACGCTACTCACAGGCGTGCTGGGCGGGCTTTATTCCTCCACCGCGGCCACGGTCGTGCTGTCCCGCACCATGCGCGCTGGCCCAGCCGGTTACACGCCCGCCGCCATCGTGCTCGCCACCGCCATGATGTATGCGCGCCTGCTCGTCGTCATCGTACTGCTCGGCCATGCCGGGGCCGCCGCGGTGCTGGCGGTACCGTTTGGCGGGCTTTGCGCGGCCTGCCTCGGCGTGGCGCTGCTGCTCTCCTGGCATGCGCGCCCGCGCAACCCTGCGGGTGCCACGCGGCCGCCTGGCCAGCCTGACGATCATCCCGCCATCGCCGCCAACCCGCTGGACCTGCCGGTTGCATTCCTGTTTGCCCTGCTATTTGTTTTTTTTGCCGCCGTCACCAATCTGGTCACCCAGCATTACGGCGCTGGCGGGCTGCATATCCTCAGCTTCGCCGTGGGCTTCTCCGATATCGACCCCTTCATCTTCTCGCTTCTCGACGGCAAGTTCCAGCTCAGCCTGGCCGCCATAACCAATGCCGTGCTCATAGCCAGCGCGAGCAACAATTTGCTGAAAGCAGCCTATGCCCTGGCCCTGTCGCGCCGCCGTGCCATGCTGCCCGCCGCTGGCTGGCTGCTCGCCACTGCCGGGTTCTCGCTGGTCTACGCGCTTGGCTAGCCAGCCCCCGCCACAACACCAAGCCGCCAGATTTTTTAGCTGGAACAGGGCCGCAGGCCGCCCTATGTTGCCCGTAATAAGAGCCAAGCTGGCAGGAAACCATAAGGGATATTCGATGAGCCTCGCACCCGCCGCCGCGCTGCCTAATGGCACACGCAACAGCACCCCCACCATCCGCCAGCTTGGCCTGGGCGATATGCGGGAGGCGCTGCGTCTTGGCATCAGCGACTGGCGCGTCTGCCACACCGAAGTGCCCATGCTGGCCCTTCTCGCCCCTGTCTCGGCCATCATGCTGGCCGCCATCGTCACCGCCCCCACGCTGATGCCGTTCTTCTTCCCGGTCTGTGCCGGTTTCGCGTTGCTCGGCCCCATGGCCACCATCTGGTTCGCGGCCCTGAGCCGCGCGCGCGAGCAGACCGGCAGCGCCAGCGCCGAGGAAGCCGCGAAAGCCTTCGACTCGCGGCGGCGCATCACCATCCAGAATCTCGGTCTCATCGCCGTGGCGCTTTACCTCGGCTGGATCGCCACCGCCGCCTATATCTATTTCAATACGCTCGGTGCCCTCGGCCCCGCCCATGGGCTGGGCTTCTTCGCCAGCGTCGTCACCACCCAGACGGGTTGGTACATGACCGCGATCGGCTGCCTCGCCGGCGGGGTTTTTGCCGTCATCATGCTCGGCATCGGCCTGGTCTCATTTCCGCTCGCGCTTGACCGCGACATCACAACCGGCCGCGCGCTCGCCATCGCCGCCGCCGCCATGGTGCATAACCCGGCGGTCATCCTGATCTGGGGTGCGCTCGTTGCCGTGATGCTGGTGCTCGGCTGCCTGCCGGCTTTGCTCGGGCTGGCGCTGGTCATGCCAATTCTGGGGCATTCCACCTGGCATATGTATCGCCGGCTGATCGTATAACCGCCCAGCTTCACGGCTTCCAGAAGGTCATCACCAGCCCGCCGGCCAGGATCAGGGCGCCCCCGGCGATGATCTGCGGCGCCGGTCGGGTGCCAAATGCGGCATAGTTGATGATCTGCGCCACGACAAAGAACAGCGACACGTAAACCCCGAGCAGCCGCCCGAAATCCCAGGGCGGCAGGTTGACCGTGACTCCGTAGATAAACAGCACCAGCGCCGCCGCCGCGAAAATCCCCAGCCGCAGCATCGGCACGGCCTGGCTGTGCAGCGCCGTCCGCGCCAGCGCATCGCCGCCGGCCTCCAGCGTCGCCGCCAGTGTGAGCAAAAGCAGAACGCCGAGACTATTCATGAAAACTCTTCCCTTCGGCACAGCCGGAACGCCGATCCGCCGCCCAGGTCATCATCGGCAAGGCATTTCAGGGCATGCCGACATACACCACGCCATCCGCCTCGCGCGCTGCCAGCTTCGTCAGCCCTCGCGGCGCCTTACCCATCGCGATCACGTTACAGAGCATTTTCGGCAGCGCGATACCCATCACGCCGCTGACCCAGGCGGTATCCGCCCCGGTGCGAATATCGAAGCTCGAGCCGTGAAACGGACAGGTGATCACGCCATCCGCGATCTTGCCCTTCGTCAACTTCAACCCCAGATGCGGGCACTTGTTCACGAACGCCTGCACCACGCCATCCACCCGCGTGAGCGCCAGGTTCTTATCCGCGCACGTGACGGCCAGAACCGCTCCCTCCCGCACACTTGCCGATAATGCCGCCTCAACCTCGCTCATGCTGTGTCTCCGCGTCCCTGAATAGGCCTTCGTTGCGGCAGTCCTACACGAAACCAGCCAGCAATGCCGCAAAATTCAGATATGCGGTTTCATGGCGCGCCGGGTGTTGCAGCCACCACCCCGCCGCCGGGCGGTGGGGCGGGATCATTCACCGGGGGGATCGGCGCCACCTGCATGGGTTGTACCCCGGCCGCGGGCAGAAGCGGATCGACACGTATCTCGGTCGCCGTGGAACCAGGCGGCGGCGGCGGCGTCTGAATGGTGTAGTCGGGCACGATGCGGGCCTGCTGCGAATCGGCGATGACCAGCACATGCAACCCGGCGGGCAGCGCCGTCTTGCTCGTCTGGGTGACCGAAACCAGTCTGTCGCCTGTCTCCTGGACGATATATTCCCAGCCCTTGGTATCCGCCACAGCCTGAGCCGCCGCCGCCCCGCCGATACCGCCGACCAGCGTGCCGCCAATGGCGCCCAGGGCGGTTGTTACCGGACCAGCCCCGAACTGTGAACCGGCAACGCCGCCGACAGCCCCGCCCGTGGCCGCGCCGACCGTGCCGGTCGCGCTGATCAACACCTGCCGCACGCCGATGATCACACCACGCTGCACGGCAGCCTCCTGCTGGGCGGCATTCGAGGCGTAGGTATTGGCGGAATAGCCCTGATGGCATCCGGCAAGGATGAGTGGCAGGAGTCCGGGGACCAGGAGCAAAGGCAAAGCGAAGCGGCGCAAGGCAAGGTCCGTATTTCGTGTCCAGATGCGGGCCCGTATAGCCGTTGAGGCCCGCGCTGTCACGCTAAACCCGGAGGCGGCCTCAGATTCAAAAACTCTTCCGGTACTGAATAAATCCGGTATTCTCCGCCACCTTCTCATATAATGCCTGCGCCGTGGTGTTGGTCTTATGTGTCATCCAATACACGCGCGTCGCGTTTTTCGCCTTCGCTTTCTCATAAACCGCCTCAATCAGCGCGCGCCCGACCCCCTTGCCACGCGCCGCCGCGGCGGTGAACAAATCCTCCAGATAGCACACATCATCCAGGCACCAGGTGTTGCGGTGAAAGATGTAATGCACCAGCCCGAGCAATACGCCGCCCTCTTCCGCGACCATGGCGAACACGGGCTCGGCGGGGTCAAAAAACCGTGCCCAGGTCCGCTCCGTTATCTCCGGCGCCATATCCGGCACGCCGTAGAACTCCAGATAACCCTGCCACAGCACCGCCCATTGCGCGCGGTCCCGCGGCGAAATGTCCCGAATGAGCATCAGATATCCGCGTACACATGGGTTTCGGCCGCCGCGCCGGGATGCGTGAGCGCGCCCAGATGCGCCGGGCCGACATTTTGCGCGTAACGCCAGATCGCGCCGGAATTATAATCTGTCTTACGCGGCTTCCATTCGGCCCTGCGACGGGCGAACTCCTCATCCGACAGTGCCACGTCGATGGTTCCCGCCACCGCGTCGATGGTGATCTGGTCGCCATCCTTGAGCAGCGCGATGGGCCCGCCCACCGCCGCCTCAGGCCCGACATGCCCGACGCAGAAGCCGCGCGTGCCACCGGAGAATCGGCCATCGGTAATCAGCGCGACATGCTCGCCCATGTCCTGGCCATAGATCGCCGCGGTGGTGGAGAGCATCTCGCGCATCCCCGGCCCGCCGCGCGGTCCCTCATAGCGGATCACGATCACATCGCCCTTTTTATAGGCGCGCTCCTGCACCGCCTTGAAGGCATCCTCCTCGCAATCGAAGCACAAAGCCGAGCCGGTGAATTTCTGCACTTTCAGCCCCGCAACCTTCACGATGGCCGAATCCGGCGCGAGATTGCCCTTGAGGCCGACCACGCCGCCGGTCGGCGTAATGGCGCGCGAGACCGGGTAGATGACATCCTGGTTTTCCGGGAAAACGACATCCTTGAGGTTCTCCGCGATCGTCTTGCCGGTCACGGTCATGCAGTCGCCATGCAGTAACCCGGCATCGAGCAGCGCCTTCATGATCACCGGGATGCCGCCGACATTATGCACATCCAGCGCCACATATTTTCCGCCGGGCTTGAGGTCCGCTATGTAGGGCGTGCGCCGCATGATCGCCGCGACGTCATCGAGGGTGAAACGCAGCCCCGCCTCGCTCGCCATTGCCGGCAGATGCAGCGCCGCATTGGTCGAGCCGCCTGTGGCACCCACCAGCACGGCGGCGTTCTCGAAGGCCTTCATCGTGCAGATATCGCGCGGCCGGATGTTTTTCTCCAGCACATTCATCACCGCCTGGCCGGACAGCACGGCGAAGCGGTCGCGCTCCTCATACGGTGCCGGCGCGCCGGCCGAGCCCGGCAGTGCGAGGCCGATGCCCTCGGAGACCATCGCCATGGTATTGGCGGTGAACTGCCCGCCGCACGCCCCGGCGGAGGGACAGGCCACGCATTCCAGCGCGAACAGATCCTCATCGGACATCTTGCCCGCGGCATGCTGGCCGACCGCCTCGAACACATCCACCACCGTAACATCGCGGCCCTGGAACTTGCCGGGCAGAATGCTGCCGCCATACATGAACACGCTCGGCACGTTCAGCCGCAGCATGGACATCATCATCCCCGGCAGGGATTTGTCACACCCGGCCAGCCCGACCAGGGCGTCGTAGCTATGCCCGCGCATCGTCAGCTCGACTGAATCCGCGATCACCTCGCGGCTCGCCAGCGACGACTTCATGCCCTGATGCCCCATGGCCAGGCCGTCAGTCACCGTGATGGTGCAGAACTCGCGCGGCGTGCCAAACGACTCCTGGACCCCGCGCTTCACCGACTGCGCCTGACGCGACAGCGAGATATTGCACGGCGCCGCCTCATTCCAGCAGGTGGCGACCCCGACCAGCGGCTGCATGATCTCCGCCTCGGTCAGCCCCATCGCATAATAATACGAGCGATGCGGCGCACGGTCCGGCCCGACCGTAACATGGCGCGACGGCAGGCGTGATTTGTCCCAGGTTTT
>JAKBAV010000124.1 GCA_021826225.1 Pseudomonadota bacterium
TCCAGCGCCACGGAAGTGCGATGGCCGGAGAGAGAAAAACTACGCTTTTCCAGCATGTGTCCGGTCCATCGCGTAAAGCAGTGCCGGCAGAAACACGAAGGTCGCGATCAGCACGGCGCCCAGGCTGAGAAACAGCAGCTCGCCCATGCTGGCCGTGCCGCGATCCGCACTCGCCGCCAGCGTGCCAAAGGCCGTGGCGGTGGTGAGGGCCGAGAACAACACCGCATGCGCCGTGGCGGAGGACAGAAACCGCCGCATCCCGGCGCGGAAATTCATCACGAAATACACATTGAACGATACGCCGACACCCAGCAGCAGCGGCAGCGCGATGATATTGGCGTAGTTGATCGACATCCGCGCCGCCCAGGCGAACAAAGCCGTCAGCAGCGCCGAGAGCGCCAGCGTGCCAAGCACCAGCAGCGACTCGCGCCAGGTGCGGAAAACCAGGAATAAAATCACCGCAATGGCGATGAAAGCCAGGCTCGCGGCCTCGCGGAAGGAGCTCAAAATCGTCGAGGCCGTGGCGATGGTGGAAATCGCCGGGCCACCGGCATCCGGCGCCACGGAAAGCACCGCCGCGGAGAATTTCCGCAGGCCCGCCGTGCTCTGCGCCGCGGCTGAGGGCAGCGCCTCCACCCGCACCTTGCCATTGGGCAGGAACCAGTCGGCGGCAATGGCCGGCGGCAGGCTCGCCCGCGTGATGGGGGCGGGGCTGAGCGAAGTGGCGAGCTGCCCCAGCGCCTGCGGCAGAAACCGGGTAATCGCCGCGTTCAGCGCCAGCAACTGGGCATCGCTCCGCCCCTGCAACTGCACCAGCGCGGCATCTATGCCCAGCAGCGGCGAATCCTTGGGCAGGCGCCCCGCCACCTTGGCGATGGCCGCATGCGCCTGGGCCATCGCGGCGCGAATATCAGCGGCACTCACCGGCGCTCCGGATGGTGCCGCGGCTTCCTGCAGCGTGGGCGCCAGCAGCTCGCGCGCCTGGGCCAGCATGGCGAGCTTCACATCCTGCTGCGCGGGGATGAAGGTAGCGCCGGATATCACGCCCGCTATCTCGGGCAGGGCGTTCAATTTCTGCGTGAGCCGCCGCGCCGCCGCGAGATCAGCCACCAGCATATCGGCATAAAACGGGTTGGTCTGCGGGTCGTCGAGCATCGTCCGCAAGGTCCGCATCGCCTCGGTATTCGGGTCCTGCGTGTCCAGCGGATTGGCATCGAACCCGATTCGCGTGGCAGCCGCCATCCCGGCCAGCGCCAGAACACCAAACCCCGCCAGCACCACGCGGTGGTGGCGGCGCAGCCAGGCATCGGCCGCCGCCCCGCCGGGCAGGCCGACAGCCACGGTCTCCGCACGCGGGCGGAACAGCATGAGCAGCGCCGGCAAGGCGGAAATCGTGCAGAAAAACGCAATGCACATCCCCGCCCCGGCAATCTCGCCCAGCTCCGCCACACCGAGAAACGGCGTCGGCGCAAAAGCCAGAAAACCGCAGGCCGTGGCGGTGGCGGCAAGCGCGATCTGCCCGCCCGCCTGGCGCGCGGTTTCATCCAGCGCGGCGGCCAGTTCGGGCACGTGGCGGCGCACATCACGCAGCCGCACGCAATACTGAATGGCGAAATCCACCGCGAGGCCGATGAACAATATGGCGAAGGCGACCGAGATCAGATTCATCACCTTCACGGTCACGGCGGCAAAACTCACCGTCAGCACCAGGCCGAGCAGCAGCGTCAGCAGAATCGGCACGATCAGCCGCCAGGAGCGCAGCGCCAGAAACAGCCAGAGCGCGATGAAGATCACGGAAATAATGCCGCCCAGCACCAGCCCATGGGTGAGCGAGGCGAACTGCTCATCCGAGAGCGGGATCTGCCCGGTATAATCCACCGTCACACGGCCCGCCCGCACATCCGGCAGCCCCCGGGCGATGCGCCGCAGCGCCGCCGTGGCCACCCCGCCGGGTTGCAGGCTCGCCTGGTTGAGCACCGGATGCGCGATCACGAATTCCGCCCCGCCCGTATTGCCAAGCAGCAGCGCCTGCCAGGAGAGCGGCTCGATATGCCCGGCGGCGGCGGCCCGCAAATTCTCCTCCAGCCCGGCCAAAGCGGTATTGTAGGGCGCTATGTCAGCCCCGGCCGCAACACCCTGGGCGATGAGCCCGAACTCCCCGAACAGGCCGCGCGCCGATTGGTCAGCCGCCAGCCCCCCCAGGAAAGGCTGCGCCGCGACAATCTGCCCGAGCCGCCGCGCGAGGTCCGCCGGCGCCGGCAGCAGCAGCCCCTCCTGCTTATAAAACGGCTCGCCCGCCTGATAGGTGGCGGCATGGAAATGCGCCTTATCCGCGTTCAGCGCCACATTCAGCGCCGCCGCCGTCTCCTGCGCCTCCTCCGGCGTCTTGCCCCGCACCACCGCCACGATCACATCGTCAAATTGCGGAAAATCCCGGCTCTGCTGAATCTGCGCCTGGCGCCAGGGCAGATTCGGCGCGAACAGATGGCTGGTATCGGTATCGATCGACAGATGCCTCGCCGTATAACGTCCGCCCAGCACCGCCAGGGCCATAAACCCGAGGATGACGAGCACCGCATGGCGCCGCGCCATGGTGACGATGGCAATGGTGAACTTCACGCAATAACCCTCTGGTAACCCGCCTAAATGGCGATACCGGCCATAATCATATGGGCATAGATATCCGCCAGCACCATCTGCAGCGCTTCAAGCAGCAAAATAGCGACCAGCGGCGAGATGTCGACATTGCCGATATACGGGATGAAGCGGCGAATCGGGTTCAAAATCGGGTCGGTCAGCCGCGTGAGGAAGTCCATAACGCTGTAGACAAACTGGTTACGCCGATCCACCACGCCAAACGAGATGAGCATGCTCAACACCGCCGCGATAATGATGGCATAGATGAGCAGTTGAACAACCGTGTGCAATAGAAAGAAAATCGCCGAAACCATGGACATGCCTCAAAAGCTGCGCGCGCCCGGTGTAAAGGCGGATCGCCGTAATGGCAATTGCGCCCGCCCCGCCACCCGGCTTGACTATTCCCCGTGGATGCGCGAAACGCCGCCCCCACAAGGACCCTGAACCTTGTTCCGGTAACTTGGTACGAGCGGGGGGCTGTAGCTCAGTTGGTAGAGCGCGTCGTTCGCAATGACGAGGTCTGGGGTTCGATTCCCCACAGCTCCACCATTTTCCCGCCGGTCAGGTCCCCGTTTCAAATGCGCTCCCCATGAATGATCCCACCAGAGACGCCGCCTATTCGCTCCTGACCGCCGTGCTGGCCAAAGGCAGCGCGCTCGATGCCGCGATGGACAAGCTCCCCCGCATCGAGCCGCGCGACCGCGCCGCCGCGCACCGCCTCGCGGCCTGCGTGCTGCGCCATGCCGGCACGCTGGATGAAATTCTCGCCCCCTTCCTGCGCCGCACCCCGCCCGATGAGGTCCGCAACATATTGCGCCTCGGCGCGGCTGCCTATCTGTTCCTTGAAGCTCCGCCGCACGCCGCCGTCGCCACCGCGGTAGACCTCGCCCGCAGCCGCAAACTCGCCCCCTTCGCCGGGCTGGTGAACGCGGTGCTGCGCAAGGTGGTGGCGCAGGGCCCGGCCGTGCTCGAAGAGCTGGACATGCCACGCCTGGATACCCCGCCCTGGGCCTGGACCAGCTGGGGCGCCCAGGCCCGCGCCATCGCCGAGTCGCACGCGCATGAGGCGCCGCTCGATATCTCCATCCCCCCCGGCGGCACGCTCACCGCCGGCACCCTGCTGCCCACCGGCTCCTACCGCTTCCCCGCCGGCACCTCGGTGCATGATGTCCCAGGCTTTGCCGAGGGCAAGGCCTGGGTGCAGGACGCCGCCGCCGCCCTGCCCGCCCGCCTGCTCGCCCCGCAGCCCGGCGAGCGCGTGCTCGACCTCTGCGCCGCCCCCGGCGGCAAAACCGCCCAGCTCGCCGCGATGGGCGCCGTGGTCACGGCGGTGGAGCGCGACAAATCCCGCATGGCGACATTGCAGGGCAACATGAAGCGGCTCGGCCTGGCGCCGGAAACAATCATCGCCGACGCCCTCATCTGGCGCCCCACCCAGCAATTTTCAGCAATCCTGCTCGACGCCCCCTGCAGCGCCACCGGCACCGCCCGCCGCCACCCCGAGCTGCTGCACCTGCGCAAACCGCGTGACATCGCCCACGTCACCTTACTCCAGGACCAGCTGCTCGATGCCGCCGCGCAAATGCTCGCCCCCGGCGGCCGGCTCATCTACGCCGTCTGCTCGCTGCAACCCGAGGAAGGCGCCGCCCGCGCCGATGCCGCCTGCGCCCGGCTCGGCCTGCGGCGCGCGGCCCTTTCCCTGCCCGAACTCCCCGAGGCGGTCACCCCCCAGGGCGATATCCGCACCCATCCCGGCCTCTGGCCGGAACGCGGCGGAATGGACGGGTTTTTCATCGCCCAGCTGGTAAAACCCGCCGTGGACGAAGGCGACAACATCGTGGAATGCGCCTCGCCCCCCTGCATGATCGCCGATTTTTCTTAAACCACCGCTTTCCTTAAATCACCGCGCGAAATCACCGCGCGCCGCCGCCAGGCCAGGGCGGCCCCACATGCCGCCCAGAGCGGAAACAGCAGCAGCCCGGTATAATTGGCCAGCGTAATCGTATACCCGCCCATCAGCCAGAGCAGCGCGAGCGCCAGACGCACCCAGGCGTCCGCCCGAAAAAACCCCGCCTGGAAGAACCCCGCCTGGAAGAACAAAGCCGCCATGCCGGTCGAGAACGCCACCAGATCATATGAAAAACCATGCGGCATAAGCAGCAGCCCGAGGCTCACGGAAAACGCCATGCGCGGCACGGGCTGCATCACCCCGGCGCGCCAGCCCGCCCATAGCAGCCCCAGCGCCGCCACGGCCACAGCCCCCTGGCAGGCCCAGGCGGCATCCGAGCCCATCCCGAAACTCCGCGCCATATCGTAAACCGTAATCCCCGCCGCCGGGAAAAAGCTGGAAAACGGCAGGGCGGCGGTGCGCGCCTCATCCGGCCCGGCGACATGCAGGAACCACAGCCACGGCCCCACGCCCCACACCGCCAGCGCCGCCACCACCAGACCAAGCCCCGTCACCACCCCCGCCAGCACCAGCCTCACCCCATACCGGCGCCAGATGATGGCGGGAAACACCAACCCCATCTGCGGCTTCAGCAGCAGCAGCCCGGCCAGCACCCCGGCCACACGCGGCCGCATTTCCGCCAGTACCAGAGAAGCCACCAGAACCGCGCCGGTGAGTGTGCCGTTCTGCCCGCCCGTCATGTCATGCAGGGCGGCGGGGCTGGCCAGCCCGGCGGCGATCACCGGCCAGCTCAGCCTTGCCTTGCGCAGCAGCCAGGCGCCCACGCCCAGGCTGAATAACCGCCACAGCCAGAAACCCAGCCCGAGCGGAAAAAACGAGAACGGCACAACCAAAAATCCCATCGGCGGCGGGTAGGGCCAGGCCAGACGCCGCGGCGCGCCATCGGCCAGAATATCGATCCGGCATATCCCCCGGTAAGCCGCATCCGGCT
>JAKBAV010000025.1 GCA_021826225.1 Pseudomonadota bacterium
AGGAGCGCCAGAACGAGCGAATCGCAATAGGCGCGCGCATCCGCTCCACCTGTCGCGGGGCTGAAAAGCGGCAGGCTGAGCAACCGGGAGAGCGGGTAGACAAACAGAAATACCAGCAGGGCCAGCAACAGAAGGCGCGCGAGTCTCATGCGCCGGTCATGGTTTTCGCGAACCAGATGTTGATGTCGTTTTCCAGCGCGCCCCAATACGCCGGGTCGAGCGTGAGGGTGTGGAGGGAGCCGAGCGGTGGCATGCCGGGCAGCGGGGCCGGCGCATCGGTGGTGATCGGCCAGTAATCGCCATCGGCTTCTCCCGCCGTCTGGCGGAGCTTCTGAATATCCGGGCGCATCACGAAGGCCATGAACCTGGCGGCGTCGCGCTGCTTGCGGCGGCTCAGCCCCGCGGCTTCCACCAGCACATTGGGCAGGACAAAGGCGGGATCGGGGAACACCACCCGCAGATCCGGATGCGACGCGGCGAAGTACAGCGCGGCCGAGGACTGCACGATCGCGAGGTCGATGGCCTGGGACTGCAATGCCGACAAGGTGGCGTCGTTCTTGGCGAACATGTGCAGCCCGTTCGCCTTCAGGGCCTGCACATAGCCCTGGCCCTGGGGCCAGCCACCGGCATTGCGCAACATCCCTGCCAGCATCGGGAAGGTTGGCCCGGAAATTGAGGGGTCATTCATGCCGATCCGCCCCTGATAGGCGGGCAGGGTCAGATCGTTCCAGGTCGCAGGCGGATTGGCGAGGCGTTTCGGATCATAGATATAGACCCCGGCCAGAGTCATGCCGGTGGGCAGGTAGGCGCCTTGCGGGCTGAGCATGCTCTGACCAGTGGCGTTGAGGTCGGCCGGTGCGGGCAGGTTATGGGCGAGCAGGCCGGCCTGGTCGAGCGAGACGGCGGCGGTGGCGCCATCGAACCATGCCAGGTCCCATGCCGGGCGTTTGCCTTGCGAAGCGATGCGCGCCATCAGACTGCCGGTTGAGAGGCGGACGACGGCGACCTTGATGCCGGTTTCCTTGGTGAAAGCGGAGGCCACCGCCGGGCCGTAATCAAGCCCCGAATAGAGAACGAGCCCGGTATCCGGAGTGGGCCACATTAAAACGGCGCCAATGGCTATGATGACCGCCACGGCCGCGCCCGCGATTAGTTTCCGCATTGTTCTCACCTGCTCCTGATCGCGAGGGGCTTAGGCAGAGTTCCCGGACCACGCAATCAACATGGCAGTCCCGGGGCTGAAGTTCATCGAAGCTTCATAAAAGCATCGCGTGAGACGCAATGGCCGGTGAATGCAATGGCCGGTGAATGGTGCAACAGTTCGGCTGATCGCTCCACCTCAGCCATACAAATATCGCGGAGACAGCGCGCGAATGGATACCTGCCCAGTGTCCCGCAAATGGCGCTTTTGGCGGTCGATACGTTACCTTGCACCTTATTTAATATGATACTATTTTGGTTTTTTTATGCCAAAGTGACGCGGTTTATGCTAAATAAGGCATGCTGGAGAATGGCAGTCTTAAGTATTAAAGAGATCGACCAGAAGCCGTATGCCGCTCGGATTGGCCGGCGTTGAAGAGGCAGATATGGACGCGCAGAGAGATGCTCGGGCAGAGGCTCAGACACGGCGCACAAGAGGGCGGCCGCGCAATGATAAAGTGGAGTTGATCGAGAGCGAGGTTCTCGCCGGCGCCCTCAGAGAATTTCTCCGCAGCGGCTATGGCGGCACTTCCATGACCCAGATCGTCAAATCTCTCGGCATTTCGAAAACCACGCTGTATTCCAGGTACCCTTCCAAGAGCGAACTTTTCCAGGCGATCATCTCTCAGCAGATCGAGGGATTGGCGCTGGAAACCGTGCTGCATGACGTACCCTGCCTGCCGCTTGCGGATGGCCTGCGCGCCTATGCCCTGCGGACCCTGGAAATCAGCTTTGAAGGGGATATCCTGCAGATCAACCGCTTGATCTACAGCGAATCGCATCGCTTTCCCGAACTCGGCTTCGCCGCCGCGGCGCGCGGCGATGTCGGGATCAGGCAGGTCGCCGGCTTCATCGCCGAATGCGCGGTGCGTGACGCGATCGCCTGCCGCGATCCCTCCGGCATCGCGGCGGCCTTCATTTTCATGCTGCGCGGCTGGTATGTGAATGTCATGCTCACGAATGAACCCGTGAGCCAGGCGGCCATGAAGAGATTCGCCGGGCAGGCGGTGCGCGCCCTCATCGCCGGCCGCGCGGAATGGTGACAGGCGGCGAGGCTGCGTAACGGCATTGGCATAAAGGGCGCTGGTAATTGACTCGCGCCACGCTTTGCCCGAAATAGGACAACAAAGTATCAAATAATGGGTTGGAGCGATACGGGTTTCAGGCAAGCCCAAAGGGTCGGCGCGTTCATGGCGGCTGGCCGGCAATTGAAGCATGCGAAATCTGTCGCGCAGGAAGAACATAAACGGGGGAGCCACGCGATGATAAAAAACCTACCCGCGACATGGGACTTGGAGGCTGACCTGGTTTCCGTGGGCTCGGGGGCTGGCGGGCTCGCCGCGGCCATTACGGCGCAGGATCACGGGCTGTCCGCCATCGTGCTGGAGCGCTCCGAGGAGGTCGGCGGCGTCACCGCCTATTCGATGGGTGAAGTCTGGATCCCCGGCAATTACCTCGCCGCGGCCCTGAATCTTGAAGATTCCGCGGAAAGCGGCTTGCGCTACGTGCAGTCTCTTTCGATGGGCTATGGCGACGAGCGGGCCATGCGCAACCAGTCGCTCCACGGGCCCGTGGCGCTCGAATATTTCGCGGCCAAAATCGGCCTGAAAATGCGGGTGATCCGCGATTTCGCCGATTATTATTATCCCCATAATAACGATGCCATTGCCGAGGGGCGCTACCTCGAAGTCGAGCCGTTCCCCGCCGCCACCCTGGGCGACTGGCAGCATAAAACCCGCCTCACGCCGCACCTGCCGGCCGGGTTCACCCATGAGGATATTTTCCATGGCGGCGGCCTCGCCAATATTCTCGGCTGGGATTACGAACTTCTGGCCGACCGCATCACCCAGGATCTCCGCTGTCTCGGGCCGGGTCTGGCCGCCTATTTCGTGAAGGGGGCGCTCGATCGCAATATCGCGCTCCACACTGACACCAGCGTGGAAGAGCTGATCGGCGATGGCGAGCGGATCATCGGCGTGCGCGCGGTACGCGAGGGCAAGAGCCTCTTCATCAAGGCAAATCGCGGCGTGGTCCTCGCGGTCAGCGGCTATGAGCGCAACCCCGATCTCGCCAGGACGTTGAGCAATCTGCTCGAACCGGTCTCGATGGTGTTCGGCACGGTCGATGGCGCGCATTTCCGCCTCGCCGGACCGTTCGGCGCCAGGGTGGCGCGCATGCCGGATCCGCCGAATCTGGGCATTCATATGCCGGGCGAAGAGCATGATAACGGCACGCCACTATGGCGCGGCGCGCTGCCGTTCCTCGGCCTGCCGCATACGATCGTGGTAAACCGCGCCGGGCGGCGCTTCGCCAACGAGGCATTCTACCGCTCCGTTTATTTCGCCGTGGACATCGTCGACGGCGCGACCCAGACACACCCGAATTTTCCGTGCTGGATGGTGTTCGACCATCAGGCGCGAATGAAATATCCCTGCGGCGGCGCCATGCCGGGGCAGGACCTGCCCGAGGGTTTCGCGGCCAGCGCCACCACGCTCGCCGAACTTGCCGCCAAAATCGGCGTGGATGCCGCGGCGCTGCAAAAAACCGTCGATACCTTCAACGCCTATGCCGAAGCAGGCGAGGACCCGGACTTCAAACGCGGCACCTTCCCCTGGGGTGCCGCGATGACGGGGGATTTGCGGCACAGGCCGAACCCCAATCTCGGCACGCTGCGGGAAGGGCCGTATTATGCCGTCGAGCTCAAGCGCATGGGCGGCGGCGGGATCACCGGCACCGGGCTCATGGCCGATCATCATTGCCGCGTGCTCGGCTGGGATGACAAGCCGATCGCGGGGCTCTACGCCGCCGGCAATTCCGTGGCGCGGCTCGATACGGGTGCCCTCATGCAAAGCGGCATGTCCAACGCGCGCGGCATGACACATGGCTACCTTGCCGGCCGCCACGCCGCCGGCTGCCCGAGCGACCTGCTCGACCGCGCGGCGGACGGCATGAAGGTTCAGCCATGATCGATACCGAGCAGAATGTTATGATCGCGGTGCCGATCGGCCAAGTATGGGATTTTGCGCATGATATCCGTGCCTGGGCCAGGCTGATGCCTGGGCTGCAGGATTGCGCGGTCATTGATGACAACACCTCACGCTGGACCCTGAAGGTCGGCGCGGGTGCGCTGGTGCGTACAGTGAGGGTGAGCGTGAGCGTGCAGCGCTGGGCCGGGCCAGAGGAGGTGGACTTCACCTACACGCTTGAGGGCGATCCGGTGAAAGGTGGCGGCACCTACCGCGCCAGCCCGCGCGGTCCCGCCGGAACCGAGGTCGCGTTCATGGTGCGGGTCGAGGGTACCGGCCCGATGGCCCCGATGTGGGAAGCCATGGGACGCCCCCTGTTGCCGAAATTCGCGCGCGGCTTCGCCGATGAATTCAAGGCGGAGGCCGAGCGGCTGGCCGGTGTGGCGGAACCTTCAGTATGCCAGGCGGCCACCCAGCGCTACCCGGTTTTCGCATGGTGCATGAAATGGCTGCGCCGGATGCTGGGGCGATCCGCCGATGTGGCACGTTGAGGGAGAAGCAGATGAGCGAACAGAACAAGCAAACCGTCATCAAATTCATCGAAGCGTTCAGCGATGGTGACGTGGAGACCGTGAAGACCTGCCTCGCGACGGATGCGCTGACGGTTGCCAAGGGGTTTGGCAAGCTCTCGGGGCCACGCCCCTATGAGCTGATCGTCGCCACGACCGGCGCGTTCAAAAACACGATCCCGACCGGCCTGCGCCCCAAATTCCTCACGGTCATGGCGGAAGGCGACCGTGTGGCTGTCGAATTCGAGGGCAATGCGACTCTCGCGAATGGCCGGGATTATTGCAACCAGTATTGCATGGTGTTCACCCTCCAGGACGGGCTGATCAAGCTGGTGAACGAGTATTATTGCACCATCCTCGCCGATGACAGGATCCTGCCGCTGCTCGCGGATGTGGAAAAACAACGCCAGAAAACCGATGCCGGATAAGCCGGCAGGCCACGGGTCATGTTGAGAGGAGCGGGCCATGAGCCTTAAATACGACATTCTGAAGCCCGAGATCGGCGCCAGGGTTTATCTCGACCGCGCCGGGATCGGCAACCCGCAGGTCGCACAGCAACTGCTCGAACTGCTCGAGACGCATACCGTACTGGTTTTCCCCGGCATCGATCTGAGCGATGGCGAGCAGCTCGCCCTCACCGATGCACTCGGCGGACGCATCAATATCGCGACGCGGATCGCCGGGCTGGAGAGGGAAAAAACCGCGGAAGTCTATCAGGTCACCCTCAATGAAGGGGCGGCGATCGAGAAGGAATATGTGCTCGGCACATTCTTCTGGCATATGGACGGGCTGACAGTTGACGTGCCGCCGCCCAAAGCCACGGTGCTGAGCGCCCGCCACCTGGCGCCCAAGGGCGGCCAGACCGAATTCGCCAGCACAAAGGCTGCCTATGCGGCACTTGCGGAAGACGAGAAAGCGGAGATCGCCGGCTTGCGGGTGCTGCATACCGTTACCGCCTCCCTGCGCGAGCTCATGCCGCCGGGCGCGCTCGATGCCGCCCGGCGCACCCTGCGGCACGAGCATCCGCTAGTCTGGACGCGCGCGAACGGCACCCAGTCGCTCGTGATCGGCTCGACGGCCGATCTGATCAACGGCAAAAGCCAGGCCGAGAGCCGCGCACTGCTCGCACGGCTCCTCGATTGGACCGTCCAGCCGGCATTCACCTACCGGCATAACTGGAGCCATGGCGATTGCGTCGTCTGGGACAACACCTCGGCACTGCATCGCGTGCTCCCCTACGCCGTGGATTCGGGGCGCATGATGCATCGCACGACGATCGCCGGGCTCGAATCGGTGGCATGAACCGCCCCGGCTTCCGCCGAATCAGCAAGTAATATTAACAGATTAGGAAAATGGCGGAGGAGATGGGATTCGAACCCACGATACCGGTTAACCCAGTATAACGGTTTAGCAAACCGCCGCCTTCAGCCTCTCGGCCACCCCTCCATGCCCAGCCGGATCGCATCAGCCATCCCTGCCTTGCCTGCTCATAAGCGAGCGCGGGCATGGCGTAAAGCCTCTGCCGCATCTCGGCGGCGCAAAACATACAAGCCTCTGATTTTATTAAATTTCTTAAACGAACGCAGACATCCATGCTGCATCGCAAAATTTACCTTGCACTGCAGCATGCTTTGCGCTAGAAATGGCCCTACAGGATGAGCTTTCTCTCCTGTTTCTTGGACGTTTCCTCCCTAAACTTGGCGGCGCTTCGTGCGCCGCCTTTTTTTATGCCCGCGCCACCCGCTTATTCAGCGGCCGCGCGCAAAACCGGGCCGTCGGCCCCCCATAGCCGCACAGCCTCCACCAGCCCCGCCAGAAAGGCTGATATGCGCGCCTGGGTGGCGGCAAAATGTGGCCCACGGGTGAACTGCCGCTCGTTCATGTACAAAGCCCGCGCCAGCTCCAGTTGCAGCACCTGCACATTCTCGCATGGCCGGCCGTAATGGCGGGTGATGAAGCCGCCGGCATAGGGGTCGTTACGGCGCACCCTGTAGCCCTGGCCGCCCAGCGCCGCTTCCACAAAATCCGTCCAGCCCGCGGCGCAGCTCGTGCCATGCCCGTCGCCCAGCACCACATCCACCCGCACCGCCGCGCGGCCCAGCGGGGTGGGCATCGAATGGCAATCCAGCACCAGACAGTGGCCGAATCGCGCCACACTATCCTCGATGAGCTGCGCCAGCGCCTCATGGTACGGCCGCCAGCAGGCATCTATCCGCGCCTTCGCCTCGGCGAAGCGCAGCTTGCGGCCATAAATCGGCTCCCCCGCCCCCACGATACGCGCCACCGTACCGAGTCCCGCCGCCACGCGCGGGCTGGTGGTGTTAGCATATTCCGGCAGCGCATCGGCGAACATGCCGGGGTCGAGTTCCCACGGCTCGCGATTGGCATCGCACCAGGCACGGGGGAATTCGGCAGCCAGCAAGGGTACGCCGAGGCCGGGCGCGGCGGCGAATAATTCCTCGACAAAGCTGTCCTCGGAACGCCGCAGGGCCTGCGCATCCAGCCGCGCCTGCGCCAAAAACGCCGCGTCATAGCGTCGGCCGGAATGCGGCGAGGTCAGCACCAGCGCGCTGCTCTGCCGGACCGGCCGTAAAAGGGTGAAAACTGGCTTGGCTGTCATCGCGCCACGGCAATTAACCAGCAACGCGCATGCGGAGCAAGGAATTTGCCACGGCCTTAAGCGGCCTTGCGTCCGAGCAGCGCCTGGTGCAGCCGCGCCAGCATCGCAGCGATGCGCCGGGGCGCGAGGGTCAGCACCACCGCCGCGAATGCCGCGGCCGCCACCGCAACCCCCACCAGCAGTTGCGGCACCAGCGCCAGCCCGGGCCAGGCCCCCAGCACCATATACGCCGCCAGCCTGGCCGCCAGCAGGCCCGCCAAGGGCAGGACAAGCAGCCGCAATATCGGCCCGGCCGGGCGCTCCAGCCCCTGGCGCAGCGCCAGGATGAACAGGATGACAGCCGTAATCCCCCGCCCCGCCAGCGCCCAGGCCAGCACGATCAGCCCGTAAGGTGCCGCGAACCAGGCGGCGGCGGCAATGGTCACGACATTGGCCCAGGCATAGATGGAAACCAGCCTAGTCCGCCCCGCCGCCGTGAGCAGCGGATTTATCACGCTGTACAGCGCCGTGGCCGGCGCCATGAGCGTGATAATGGCGAATACCGGCACAGCCGCCTGCCATTTATGTCCGAACATCAGCAGCACCAGCGGCCGCGCCACCGCCCCGCTTACCGCACTGACGAAGAATATCGCCATCGAGAGCACGTCGAGCATCTGCTTCGTGGTCTCGAAGCGCCGGTCCTTGTCATGCCGCACGGCAACGAACACCGGCATGAACACCTTGCGCGCCGGCATGAAGGCGACTTCCTGCAGCACCTCCGAGAGCCGCTGGGCGATGCGGAACTCGCCCAAAGCCGCCACCGGCATGCGCAACCCCACAAGCATCACATAGCCCGTCACGGAAATATAATCGACGAAGGCCGCCTCCATCAGCGGCAAGGAAAAGCGGAAGGATTCGCGCAATACCGCAAATGCCGGCGGCCGCGCCGGCACCCAGCGCGCCGCGATGGAGGCGCCGATGGCATAAAACCCCACCCCCGCCATGCGCTGATACATCATCGCCTCCACGCCATGCCCGGCATAGGCGAAGGGCAGCGCCACCATCCCGCCGACCACCGTGCTGCCAAGCGACATCAGCCCGAGCGCGCGGAAGCGGAATTGCGAGGTCAGCCTTGCCGAAGGCACCAGCAGGAAGCAGGTCATCACCACGTTGAGCCCCATGATGCGCAGCACCACAGCCAGCTCCGGCTGATGGTACAACCCGGCTATGAGGGGCGCCACCGCATCCAGCCCCGCCATGAAGGCGAGCGAAGCGAGAAACTGGCTCCAGAACGCCCCGGCTTCCACGCTGCGGTCGCCCGGGCTCGCCTGCACCTGCTCTCCCGCGCCGGAATTGGCCACCACCCGGGCAAGGTCCGAAATCGCCGAGGCGATGGCGATGAGCCCGACCACGGATGCCGGGATCACGCGCAGCAACAGGCCGAGGATAAGGAAGCCGAAACTGCGCTCGGCCAGCACTGTGGCGAAATTCCACGCCACACCGCGCGCCGCCCCCCGTGCCAAATTCATTTTATGCTCCTGCCTCTCCCGCCCAGGCTTAGACCGCGCAGCGCAGGGCATAAAGGGCGAGCAGCAGCACCGGCGGCATCATCACCAGTCCAAGCCGCAGGAATCGCCAGGCGGTCACGTTCTCGCCATGGCGGCGCAAGGCGGTGAGCCAGAGAATCGTGGCGAGCGAGCCGGTAATCGAGAGATTCGGGCCGAGATCGACCGCGATCAGCGCCACCGCCTTGGCCTGCGCCGGCGCGGCGGCGAATACATGCCCGGCCAGCAGCCCTGCCGGCAGATTGTTGATGAGATTGCACAGCAGCGCGAGCCCGGCGCCGCGCGGTACGGAACCCAATCCGGCCGCCAGATGCCCGAGCCACGCCACCAGCCCCAGCCGGTCCAGCGCGCCGACCATGATGAACAGCCCGGCCACCAGCAACAGCACGCTCCACGACACGCCGCGCAGCACCGGCCAGGGCGATTTGCCGCCCCGCAGCAGTACCAGAGCCGTGGTGGCCACTCCGGCGCCGAAGGTGGGCGGACCGAGATGCCAGCCTCGATACGAGGCGAGCAGCAGCAGCCCGGCCATAAACCCCAGCCCGGCCAGAGTGAGCGCGCCGCCTGCCCGCAGCGTAACAGGCGCGGGCACGCTCAGGCGTTGCCGCAATGCCCTCGCCTGCGTCGCCCAAAGCAGCAGAAAACTCGCCAGAATCGCCACCACGGAAGGCAGCAGGAACAGCCTCACCCAATGCGGCAGGTCAGGCATGGCGGCGCCGTACACCACGAGGTTCGCGGGGTTGGAAATGGGCAGCAGAAACGAGGCGGCATTGGCGACAAAGGCGCAGATAAGCAAATAAGGCAGCTTCTCCGCCGCCCCCGCCTGGCGCGCCATAACCGCCACGGCCGGGGTAAACACCACGGCGGTGGCATCGTTGGACAAAAACCCGGTTATCAGCACCGCCAGCGCGTAAACATAGCAGAACAGCCGGAAAGCCGAGCCACACGCCGCCCGCGCCACCAGCCAGGCGGCCCAGTCGAACACCCCCTCCAGCGCCGCCAGCTCCGCCAGCAGCATCATGCCGGCGAGGAACAGATACACGTCCCACCCCTGCCCCGCCGCGCGCCATGCGGCCCCTGGCGGCAGCAGGCCGCACACCACCAGCGCCGCCGCCCCTGCCATGGCGGGCACCACCTCGCGCACACCGAACGGGCGAAGCAAAATCCCCGCCAGCGCCGCCAAAATGATCCCCGCCGTAAACACAACGCTCATGACGCAACCCCGGACCGCCGCACGACTTCAAGATTCTGCCAAATCCGCATGGTCCCGGCTTAACGGCACGGGAAAATTCTGCAATGCAGCAGCCACGGCCCACCGGCCGCGCCGCCGCCAATAAGGAGCTTTCATGGATCTCTTGCATGCCGTCCTGTTCGCCATTCTGCAGGGGGCGACGGAGCTCTTCCCCGTCAGCAGCCTCGGCCACGCGGTCGTGGTACCCGCTTTGCTGCACTGGGGCATCAACCAGGACAGCCCGGGCTTCCTGCCCTTCCTGGTGATGCTGCATCTCGGCACCGCATTGGGGCTGCTCAGCTATTTCATCGCGGACTGGCTGACCATCCTCAACGGCGTGCTCGGCCGCGGCTATGCCGCCGAAAACACCGCCGCGCGCGCCCTGCTCGGCAAGCTCATCATCGCCACGGTGCCGCTCGTCATCGTCGGCGCGCTGCTGAAAAAGCCGCTCGAACATCTGTTCGGGGCGCCCCTGCTGGCCGCGCTCTTCCTCATCGCCAATGCCGGGCTGCTGGTGCTGGGCGAGCGCATGCGGGGTAAATCCCTGGGCGGCGGCGCGCTGGGTTACCGGGACGCGCTCATCATCGGCCTGTTCCAGTGCCTCGCCTTCCTGCCGGGCATCTCGCGCTCGGGGGCTGCCATCGTGGGCGGGCTGCGCCAGGGCATCGACCATGAGGGCGCCGCGAAATTCTCCTTCCTCATCGGCACCCCGGCAATTTTCGCGGCGGGCGTGGCCGAGGTGCCCCGGCTCATCCGGGAGCACGAGCTGCACGGGCTGCTCGGCGTGTCGCTCATCGCCGCCCTCGTGGCGGGCGCGGTCTCCTATGCCAGCACGGCCTTTCTGATGCGCTATTTCCGTACGCATGAAGCCTGGGCGCTGAAGCCCTTTGCCTGGTATTGCGCGGCCTTCGGCGCCGGCAGCTTCGTCCTCCTGCTGTTGAACATCTGATGCTGCGCCGTCTCCTGCTCCTCCTGTTGCTTTTGCCGGCCCCGGCACTGGCCCATGTCAACCTCGCCGAGGCGCCCATCGGCCGGCTCGACCTGCCCTGGTGGCGCGCCCGCTGGGAATGGTCGCTGCAGGAAAAACAGGCCGACCCCCATGCCAGAATCATCTGGCTCGGCGACTCGATCACGCAGAACTGGCAACGCCAGGGCGGCCATGGCTACGACGACTTCCTGCCCGTCTGGCAACACTACTACGCGCCGTACCAGGCGCTTGATTTCGGCTTCAAGGGCGATACCACCGCGAGCCTGATCTGGCGGCTCGATCACGGCCAGGTGGCGGGGCTGCATCCGCGCCTCACCATCATCCTGATCGGCGCCAATAATTTCGGCCACCCGCATTGGGATGCGGCGATGACCGTGCCGGGAATCCAATCCGTCGTGCGCCTCACCGCGAAAAACCTGCCGGGCACGCATATCGTGCTGCTCGGCGTGCTGCCCTCCATCCGCTCGGCCTGGGTCGACGCCCAGACCCGCGCCACCAACGCCGCCCTGGCGCGGATTTATACCGGCAACGCCAATGTCACCTTCGTCAACCTCTCGGCGCTGTTCCTGCGCGACGGCAAGGCCGATCCCGGGCTGTTCATCGACCGCCGCCTGACCCCGCCGGACCCGCCCCTGCACCCCACCTCCGAGGGCATGACCCTGATCGCCCAGGCCCTGGCGCCTCTGGTGCGGGAATATGCCGGGCCGTAAGGTTTTTTGGCTACGGAATATCCGTGCCCGCGCCACGCGCCGCGGCGATGAAGCTTTTGATCAGCGCCGGCGATTTCCAGCCCCGCGCGGTCTCGACGCCGGATGACACATCGACGCCCGGCGCGCCGGTGATGCGCAGCGCCTCGGCGACATTTCCGGGCCGCAGACCACCGGCCAGCAGCCAGGGTTTCGCACCGGGAAATCCGGCGAGCAGCGGCCAATCCGCCTGCACCGCATTGCCGCCGGGGCGGGTGGCGCCGGGCGGCGGCCTGGCTTCCACGACATAGCCATCGGCGTGGTCATCCGGGGCGGGAAAATCCGCCGCGCTGGCAACGCCGAGCTGGTGCCAGACAGGGCGGCCGAACCGGACGCGCAACGCCGCCACGAGGGCGGCATTGCCATAGACCTGGAGGATATCGAGCGAGATCTCGCGCAGACTGATCTCGACCTCGTCAAAACCAGGATTGACGAACAACCCGACCCGCCGTGGCGTCGCGCCCTGTTGCCGGCGCGACAGCATGGCAGCCTCGACCGGGGTGACAAAACGCGGGGAGGCGGGGAAGAACACGAAGCCCACATAATCCGCCTGTGCCTCGGCGGCCGCATCCATTGAAGCATCGCTGTTGATGCCGCAGATTTTAACCAGCGTCATCGGATATGGGCGGCAATCGCGGCGGCGGCGGCGGCGGGATCCGGCGCCTCCGTAATGGGCCGGCCGACGACGATGTAATCCGCCCCGGCCCGCACGGCCTGCTCCGGCGTCATCACCCGCGCCTGATCGCCCAGGGCGGCGCCAGCCGGCCGGATGCCGGGCACCACGAGAATGGGCCGGGCGCCGAGCGCATCGCGGAGCGGCGCGATTTCATGGGCCGAGCAGACCAGCCCGTCCGCGCCATTATCCAGCGCCATGCGGGCCAGGCGCAGCACCTGGGCGGAAGCGCCGCCACCAATGCCGATTTCCGCGAGTGCCGCATCATCCAGGCTGGTCAGCACCGTTACGGCGAGGAGCTTCGGCCGCCAGACGGCACTTCCCGCCGCCGCCGCCGCCGCCGCGATCATCTTGCTGCCGCCACCGGCATGGATGGTGAGCATTTCAGCGCCCAGCGGCAACAGCGAGCGCACCGCCCCGGCCACGGTATTGGGAATATCGTGCAGTTTCAGGTCGAGAAATACCGGCTGGCCCTGCGCCGCCTGGACAAAACCCGCCGGACCGTGGCGCAGGAAAAACTCCAGCCCGAGCTTCACCAGCCCGCAATGCGGTGCCAGATCGCGCACCAGCGCCCCGGCCCGCGCCAATTCCGGCGTGTCAATCGCCGCGATAAGCTTTTTGGTCATGGCCCGGTTTTACCGGAACCTTCGGGGCCGGAAAGCTGCGCTAAACGCTTCTCGGCATTGCGGGCGCGGCGGTGCAGGGAAAAATGCCGCGGCAGATGCGCCAGCAGCCCCAGCACGAAGCCAAGGCCCAGCGCCCCCAGCATCACCGGGCCAAGCCAGACATTGGCGGTACCGAAGGGCCACAGGCCAAGCGCCACCGGCACGCGGTTGGAGAGCACGAACACCACCAGCACCAATATGGCCAGAAATCCCGCCAGTAGCTTGAAATAGCCCAGGATTTTACTCCAATTTATTCCGCTGTCTTCTTTTTCGCGGGCGCCGCCGGAGCCGGCTTGTTGATCCGCTCGCGCAGCTCCTTGCCGGCCTTGAAAAACGGCACGGATTTCTGCGCCACATCCACGGTTTCGCCGGTGCGCGGGTTGCGCCCGGCACGGGCCTGGCGGCTCTTCACGGTGAAGGCGCCAAAGCCACGCAGCTCCACCCGTTCACCCCGCGACAGAGCGGCGGTCATCTCATCGAACAAGGCGGCAACGATACGTTCCACATCCGCGACCGTGAGGTGTGGATTGTCTTCCGCCAGCCCTGCAATCAGTTCCGAACGTGTCATGCGCTTCTCCCGCCCCGGACGATGCCAGCATGCCCGGTATTGGTCAATAAGCGTTTGTGTTAGGACGGTTTTTTTCCACCCAACGGGCTTAGCCGGATCAGTTCGGCCGCGTGGGGCGCGGGGAGGTGAACTGACCCTGCCACAGCCCGCCCCCGGCAGCGCCGGGTGAGAAAATACTGTGGAGCCGCCCTGGCCGTTGGCGATGACATCCTCCCAAGGCCTGCTTGTGCAGGTGGGCGCCAGGTATCCGGACCAAGGCCCGGACAGAGCCAGCTCCCGAGGGAGATGCTTAACGGCCCTGGGGATGTGCTACCTGTCGAACCGGGCAGCTCCAACGCTAATCTAGGCCGCGCCGGTCGCGGCCGCAATCACTAAACACGAGAGAGCGCTCAGCTATGGATTATTGATGCGGGGATCATTGATCTAGCAGGTCGGCGGCGATTTCCTCGGCCCGCGCGGCAACGCGGCGCAGCCGGGCACGGCGTTCGCCGGTTTCCGGCCGGGCCTCCGGCGCGCGGGTATCCGCCGCGGCGTTGGCATTGCTGCGCAGATCGTGCAGCTCATCGGCCAGCAGCAGGGCCGCCAGCATCAGCAGCCGGGCCTCGCCGGATTGCCCGCCAATCGATTTGATGGAGCTGATGCGCTGCTCGATATCCGCCGCCATCTGGGTCAGATGCGGCTCCTGGCCATCCTCGCAGCCGACAGTGTAGGCATAGCCGTTGATCCGTATGGTAACCTGCGCCATGGCCTATTCTCCTGGCCCGGCGCGCGGCGGGGCGTTATCCAGCCCGGCGCGCAGCCGGCCGATAATATCGTCGAGTTTCATGGTCAGGGCGGCGCGGCCCAGCGCTGCGCCCTCTCCAGGCTGCGCGTCCGGCGCACCATCATGCAGGCGCGCGCCAGCTGGCAGGCTGGCGATTTTGCGCAGGGCCGCCTCGATGCGGTCAAGGATTTCGTCTTCGGATTCCGACTCGGACATACCGGCTATTCAACCCGACGCCGCCGTGTAAGGTCAAGGCAACACCCGATGAACTGTGGATAACCATACGGCAATGCCGCCCCCACCCCCGCTTGTGCCTCCCGCTTTGCCGCCGGCCGTCATCGTGCATGGCCTGCCCGACATCCGGGCGGCCCTCGCCGCCAACCAGCCGGTGACGCTGCTTTCAGCACCCGGCGCGGTGCTGTATGCCGGATGCGGCTGGTGGGCTTCCCTGCTGGCGGCCGCCCAGGTGAACGTGCCGGCCTTGCTCGATTGCGCGGATGCGCCCGGCCGCGCCTGGGAAGCGCTGAAGCTCGGCCTGCCGGGCGTTATTCTGCACCCCTGTCCGGCTGCCGCACAGGTCGCCGAATATGCCGCGCTGCGGGGCGCGATCCTGCTCCCCGCCGCGCCCCCGGCGCTGGATTTAGGCCTGCCCGGCGCGGCGTGGCGGCTGGATAACTGGCTCGCCGGTGATTTTAATGGCGGCGGCATGAAACGTAACGCAATTCCGCCGCGTTGAGCATCACGGTGCCCCTGCACGGATGACATCCGGGCCGCCATGCGGTAGGAAGCGCCAGAATTTTGCACAAAGGGTGGGATATTTATGGCGATTACCGAAACGGTTAAAACGATCCTGTCGCATTATGAGAGCGATAATCCGGGCACCAAGGCCAACCTCGTCCGCCTGCTGATGGCGGGCAAGCTCGGCGGCACCGGCAAGCTGGTGATTCTGCCCGTGGATCAGGGTTTCGAGCACGGCCCGGCCCGCTCCTTCGCGCCCAACCCGGCCGCCTACGACCCGCATTACCATTTCCAGCTCGCTATCGATGCCGGACTCTCCGCCTATGCCGCGCCGCTTGGCATGATCGAGGCCGGGGCCGCGACCTTCGCCGGGCAGATCCCGACCATCCTGAAGGTCAACTCCTCCAACAGCCTGGCCACCGACAAGAACCAGGGCCTGACCGGCTCGGTGAACGACGCGCTGCGCCTCGGCTGCGCGGCCATCGGCTTCACCATCTACCCCGGCTCCGAATTCGCCTTCGATCTCATCGAGGAAATCCGCGAAATGGCCGAGGAGGCCAAATCCGCCGGTCTCGCCGTTGTCGTCTGGTCCTACCCGCGCGGCCCCAACCTCGACAAAAAAGCCGAAACTGCGCTCGATATCTGCGCCTATGCCGCGCATATGGCCGCCCTCATCGGCGCCCATATCATCAAGGTAAAGCCGCCGACCGACGTGATCTCGCTCGACGCCGCGAAAAAATCCTATGACGGCTTCGATGCCTCGACCATGGCCAAACGCGTCGCCCATGTCGTGCAATCCTGCTTTGCCGGCAAGCGCATCGTCGTATTCTCAGGCGGCGAGAGCAAGAGCCTCGATGGCCTGTACGAGGAAATCCGCGGCCTGCGCGACGGCGGCGCCAACGGCTCCATCATCGGCCGCAATACCTTCCAGCGCCCGCGCGAGGAAGCTCTCGCCATGCTCCAGAAAATCATCGACATCTACCTCAACAAGGCCTGACCTCCCTCGTCATTACGATCCCCACTTTCGCGGGGGTCACAATAACGTGTGCCCCCACCCGTCACTCACGTCATGCCGGCGCAGGCCGGCATCCACGTCTTTTATAAAGCATATTCATTGCCCGATTGCCGCCTCTACCTCATCACCCCGCCCATCCTGCCCGATGACTTTGCCGACCAGCTCGCCGCCGCGCTCGACGCCGGCGACGTCGCGGCCGTCCAACTGCGGCTGAAGGATGCACCCGACGACGTGGTCCTGAAAACCATCGACCGCCTGCGCCCCATCGTACAGGAGCGTAACATCGCCTTCCTGCTCAACGACCGTCCCGACCTCGCGAAAAAATCCGGCTGCGACGGCGCCCATATCGGCCAGACCGACATGAAGCCGGCCGCGGCGCGCAAAATTCTCGGCGATCTTACCCTCGGCGTGACCTGCCACAACTCCCGCCACCTCGCCATGGAAGCCGGCGAAGCCGGCGCCGACTACGTCGCCTTCGGCGCGTTTTTCGCCACCATGACGAAAGCCCCGCCGGAAATGGCGGAAATCGAAACCCTCCGCCTATGGGCCGAAACAATGGAAATTCCGTGCGTCGCCATCGGCGGCATCACAGCGGAAAATTGCGCGCCTCTGGTACAAGCCGGCGCCGAGTTCCTCGCCGTGGTCGGCGCGGTATGGAACCACGCCCAAGGCCCCGCGGCAGGCGTTCAGGCGATGCTGCGGGCCATTGCGGCGTCATAGTCGCACATCCGGTGTCGCCCATCGCGATGCACGGACCAGCTCAGAAGCCGGTGATACCCGGCGAGTTGGGCGCCGGTACGGGCGGCGCGATCATATCCCTGCCGATATAGGTGGGGATGGTGAGCAAAACCTCCCCGTGGACTTTGACGGCCAGCACCGGGCCAGGCGTTAAGCTTTTAAAGTATCCAGCGCAGAACGATGCGGTTTGCGCCATGGTCCAGGGCATCGAGAGCACCAGCACGGTCTTGCCGACAAAGGATTGCGGTGGCGCCGAGTATTTGAACTCATGTATTTCACTGGCGAAAACGGTAACCGGAATGTTTACGCCGGCGCGCTCCAACCCGTAACCGACCTTGCCGGCATCGTACCAGCGCTGGGCGTCGACAACATCGATGCCAGCCGGAATCTGCGCCCCCAGGCTCGTCCAGTCGAATGCCTCCAGCAGCAACCATTTGTCGAATTTCGCAAACCGCTCGATATGCGGGATACAGCCGAACTGCACTTCGGCGACAAAGAACAGCATGACGCCTGCAACCGCGGCGCCCGAGACCAGCGCCACAATATTGCGCGGGCGAGGCGAGACATCGCGCGCCCAACGGCCAAAGAGCGGCAGCAGCAGCAACTCGCCCGGGGCTGCCCAGTGCGCCAATATATGGGTCGACGACCACAGCCCGATGCCGGCGAACCCCACCACCGGCAACAACCCGGCCCAGGCCAGCAGCCAGCCCCCGGCCTGAGCGGGCCCCGCGCGCAAGGCCTTGATTTGGGCTGCGACCATGGGCAGCCAGACCCAGGGCAGAACCGCCAGCGCTTCGCCGCCCCACACGACAAAGGGCATGAAAAGGCGTAAATTATGCCCGTCGGCGCGCTCGCCCTGGTAGCGAAAGCTGATCCAGTGATGGCTGGCATTCCACCATAGCATCGGCGAGATCATGGCCAGCGCGATCAGCCCGGCCAGCCAGGCCTGCGGGCGCAAAAGTGCCGCGCGCAAATCAGGTGCCAGTAAAATACCAATCCCCGTGCCCGCGATCACCAAGGCAGCGTTATATTTAGAATCCAGCGCGAGGCCGGCGAACACGCCCACCAGCAACCACCAGTCCGGCTGGGGTTTCGCATCAGGCAGCCCTAACGCGCGGATGAGTGCATAAACAAAGGCGGCCAGCGCGGCGTCCACCGGGCCGTCCGGCATCACGAAGCAACCCGACATAACCGAGAATACAGGGGCGATCGTGTAGGCCACAACCGCCCAGAACCCGGCGCGCGCATCAAACAACCGCTTTGTTATAATGAAAAGCAACCAGCAGGTGACACCGGAAAGGGCAACGAATGGCAGGCGCACCACACCAGGAGCAACCGAGCCGGTGAGCGCGCGGGCCGCGAGCTCGAGCCACCAGGAGGCCAGCGGATGGTCGAAATAGGAGGCGTCGAAACTATGCGACGCCGCAACCATATAGGCTTCATCGCTCTCCAATCCGGTGCCGCCGGCGAAGACGAGACGGAAAATCAGAGCGACGATAATGAGCCGGATCGTCGCCTTCATGCCCGGCCACCTGGCGCCGCCCCGGCGACCGCAGCGGCGTAGACCCGCACCGCCAGGACAAGGTCACACACGCCAAGGGAGCCAGGTGTTATATGGTCGAGCATGCTCACCAGTCTGCAAGACTGTCCACATTCCAACAAGTGGCCGACCGATCCGGGAACCCGTCTTGCTCAGCCGCCATGGTTAACGCTGCCCGTTCGTTTGCGAACCCGCACCAGATCGCTTAATCGCAATCATTCCCCTTGAACGCCACATCCCAAACACGCCCGGCCTTAACCGAAAAAATCGTCTCGCAGGACCACACTTCAATGTTTTGCGGCAAGCCAACGCCAAAACCGCCCCCATAGAACGGGCCGCCCCAATACGGGCCGCCCCAGGGCGCGAACCCGAAATCGGCGGCGTTGGGCGCAACCTGCGCCGCGCTGCGAACATAAGCCAGGTACTGCACGCCATTCACGGTTATCTGCTTATCCGGCACGCCCAGGGCTTGCACAAGTGTTTGCTCCGGCGCGCCGATATAGGCGGTCATGCGCGTTTGCAG
The DNA here is from genome assembly GCA_021826225.1 of Pseudomonadota bacterium. Lineage (GTDB taxonomy): Bacteria > Pseudomonadota > Alphaproteobacteria > Acetobacterales > Acetobacteraceae > Acidocella. Next base: position 19,088 of record JAKBAV010000025.1, read on the forward strand.
GCTCGGCCCCGTGGTACAGCCGGCAAGAGTGGCACAAACGGCAAGCCGGGGCAGGATCAAAAATACGCGGCGCATGCGGACACTCCTTACAATGCCCCTCTTATACAGGATTTGTGTTACCGCTTGACGACATCACCCCGGCAGCCAGAGCACGTCTGAAATGCGCGCCGCACCCGTGGCGAGCATGGCCAGGCGGTCAAAGCCGAGCGCGATGCCGGAACAGGCTGGCAGTGCCGCCAAGGCCGCCAAAAAATCCTCGTCCAGCTCCCAATCCGGGCCATATAAAGCATGCCGCCGCGCGCGGTCAGCGCAAAACCGCGCGCGCTGCTCAACCGGATCGGTGAGTTCAACAAAGGCATTGGCGAGCTCAATGCCGCACACATAAAGCTCGAACCGCTCGGCAACGCGCGGGTCGGCCGGGCAGCGCCGGGCCAAAGCGGCCTGGGCGGCGGGCCAATGGGTGAGAAAAGTGGCCCGGCCACGGCCAAGATGCGGCTCGATGCGTTCCAGCAGCAGGCGGAAAAACAGGTCTTCCCAGTCCTCGCCGGCGCGCAGCGTGGCGCCGGCCTGGGCGGCCAGCGCCGGGGCGTCATCCGCCGTGCCCAGCACGTCGGCGCCGGCAAAGCGGGTAAAGGCATCCGCGACGGTCAGAAATTCGGGGGCGTCGAGATGGGTGGTAATGCCCCGGCAGGTTACCTCCGGCGGCAGGGTGGCGCGCAGGAGGGCGAACGTCTCGGCCATCAGCGCCTCCATGTCGGCGCCGAGGCGGTACCATTCCAGCAGAGTGAACTCGGGCGCGTGGGTGCCACTCCACGGCTCGTCCCGCCAGACGCGGGCAAGCTGGAATACCGGCCCGGCGCCGCCCGCCAGCAGTTTTTTCATGGCGAATTCCGGCGAAGTGTGCAGGTATTTTTTACCGGCGGGCACGGCGCGCAGGTGCACGTCCTCGCCCGGCGCCGCCACGGCATACGGCGTTTCCACCTCCATGTAGCCGCGCGCGGTGAAAAATGCCCGGACGGCCTGCGCCAGCAGGTTACGGCGGCGCAGGAGGGGCATTCGGTCGGGGAGGGTCTGCCAGGGTTGAGAGCGCATGCCGGGCACGATACACGAGCCCGATGCCTGACGGAATTTCAAAACCCCGCACCCTGCGCTATCCCGCCGAGCTGATCGCCGCCGGGCTGCTGGCCCCCGAGGACCGCGCCGGGGCCGAGGCCGTGGCCGCACGCTATGCCATTGCCGTGCCCCCGGCGCTCGGCGCCCTGATCGGGCATAAAAACGACCCCATCGGCCTGCAATTCCTGCCCCACCCGGATGAGCTGGTTCTGGCCCCGCATGAAAGCACCGACCCCATCGCGGATGAAGCTCTCTCGCCCATCCCGGGCATCGTGCACCGCTACCCGGACCGGGCGCTGCTGAAACCGCTGCTCACCTGCCCAGTCTATTGCCGCTTCTGCTTTCGCCGCGAGCAGGTCGGGCCGGATGGCGGGCTGCTGAGCGAGGCCGAGCTGGCAGCCGCCTATGCCTATATCGCCGCGCGGCCGGAAATCCGCGAGGTGATCCTCACCGGCGGCGACCCGCTGATCCTCTCGCCCCGGCGCCTCGGCGAAATGCTGCGCCGTCTGCAGGCGATTCCGCATATCGAAATCCTGCGCATCCACACCCGCGCGCCCATCGCCGACCCGGCCATCGTCAATGACGCGCTGCTGGCCGCGCTCGACATCGAGACCCCGCTCTACATCGCGCTGCACGCCAATCATGCCAGCGAAATCACCCCGGATGTCGTCCGCGCGTTACGCAAGCTCACCCGCCTCGGTATCCCGTTGCTCGGCCAGACCGTGCTCCTCGCCGATGTCAACGATAGCGAAGCCGCACTTGGCGGCCTGTTCCGCGCCATGCTGCGTGCCCGGGTAAAGCCCTATTACCTGCACCAGCTCGACCCCGCTCCCGGCACCGCGCGCTTCCACGTTAGCCCCGAACGCGGGCGCGCAATCCTCAACCAGCTGCGCGGCCAGATCAGCGGCACCGCGTTGCCGACATATATTCTCGACCGCGCCGGCGGCCTGGGCAAAATTCCGCTCTGATGAGACGGCGCTGACCTAACCGGCGATGTTCCCCGCATTGGCCGCATGCCGGGCGGCGACATAGCCCCAGGTGAAGGAGGGGCCAATGGAAGCGCCGGCGCCGACCGCGTGGCCGCCGAACACTGAGGCAGTGGAAACGCCGGTGGCGTAAAGGCCCGGAATGGGGCTGCCATCTTCCCGCAGGACCCGGCCATTGGTGTCGGTAACCACGCCGCCGAAGGTGCTGACATCGCCGGGGAGCACAGGCACGGCGTAGAACGGGCCACGCTCGATGGTGCCGAGCGAGGGGTTGCCCTTGGCCACCGCATCACCCAGCCATTTGTCGAATTCGCGGTCGCCACGATGGAACTGGCGGTCGGATCCCGCGCGGACATCGGCGTTGAAATTATCGACCGTGGCCTTGAGGGTCGCGGGATCGATGTTCAGCGCCGTGGCCAGACCCTCGATGGTATCGGCTTTCTTCAGCCAGCCGGAATCGTACCATTCCTGCTTTTTCGCTTTGCCCGGCATGGTGCCGCAGAACATGTAGGTCTTCATGTACTGGTCATCCACGATCCAGTAGCTCGGGATGGCCGGCACTTTCTCATGGCGCATACGCATGTTCATGCAGAATTCGGAATAGGAGCTGCCTTCGCTCATATAGCGCACGCCGGACTGGTCGACGACGATGCCATGCGGTTTGGCCATGTCCATCTGGCCGGCGAAGGCACCGAACTGCACGCCATTGCCGGATTTGTTTTCACGCCCCGGCGGCAGGGCCATCTGGCAGCCGATGGTGATGTCCATCTGCGCGATGGCGGCACCTTTATCCATCATCTCCTGGATCATCTCGCCGGTATCACCCTCGATGGTGCCGGTCCATTCACTGGAGGTATGCGGCAGGTATTTATCGCGCATCGCCTGGTTCTGCGCGAAGCCGCCGGCATTGATGAGCACGCCGAGATTGGCGCCGATGCGCCAGGGCGCGCCGTCCTTGGTGGTGATGACACCTTTGACCGCGCCATCTTCCATGATGAGCGAGGTGACCGGCGCGCTGACACGGATATCCACCCCCGCCTTGAGCGAGGCCTGCAGCATGCGGCCCTGCAGCGCGCGGCCGGCGGGCGCGTATTCCTTGCCGGTGAGCTTGCCCATCAGGCCGCGCAGCATGATTTTCGCCAGCATGAGCTTGCCCTTGGTGGCGCGGGTAAGCGTCGGCAGCCAGTACAGCTCATCGAGATTGGCGGGGAACGGGATGGCACTGGGGCGGAGTTTGGCGGCCCATTCCGGCGGCAGCTCCTTCACGTTGAAAAGCTGCGCGGTAACCGTGCGGCCGGGCACGGAGCCGCCGGGCAGATGGTCGTAATAATCCGGGTAATACGGGATGCGGCGGAGTTTTATGCCCTGCTCGACCAGGAAGTCGACCATTTTGGGGCTCTCGCGCAGATAGGCGGCACGGCGCTCCGGCGCGGCGCCGGGGGCGTCCTCGTCCTGGCCGGAGGTGGCGTCGAGATACATCGCAGCCTTCTCGTAGGAATCCTCAATGCCCTCTTCCTTCATGAAGCGGTTATTGGGGACCCACATAACACCGCCGGAGCGCGCCGTGGTGCCGCCGACCAGCGGGGTTTTTTCGAGGATGAGGACGGATCTGCCGAGCTTGCGCATCATGAGGGCGGCGCACATCGAACCGCCGCCGCTGCCGGCCACGACGAAGTCGAATGTTTCATCAAATGATTGGCTCATTTCGCATCCCCCATTTTTTGTTCATTAAGCACTTCGTTTTTAAACACTTCGTTTTTCTGAAGAAAAAGAAGATCTTCGCCAACCGGGCCCAGGGTGCTGCTGGCATGGGAGGCTTCCCATGGAGGCACCACCTCCAGCCCGGTTGGCGAAAAAGTTTTTGCGCGCTTTTTTCAAAAAACGCTGCTGTTTTTTACCCGATCGACCCGATAATCGCACCGACCTCGTAGGTCTCTCCCGGCACGCCGGTGATCTTGATGACGCCAGCAGCGGGGGATTCGACCTCGTTGGTGGATTTATCGCTCTCGAGCGAGAAAATCGGCTGGCCTTCGGTAACGGTCGCGCCATCGGCGACGAGCCATTCGGCGAGCACGCCTTCGGTCATCGAAAAGCCGATTTTGGGGAGAATGATATCGGTCGCCATTGCATTCCTCTATTCTGCGGGGTCGGTCCAAGGGTCGCGGCTGCCTGTACGGACAGAAGGCCGGTTATTTGAGGCATGCCCGCGCGTGAAGTTTCAGTCAACGCCAGCCGCGCCCGCCAAGCCGGGCGCGGCTGGACTGCCTCATGCCAAAGTGGCGCGCGCCGCCGCCACGATATCGGCGACCGAGACGATGAAGGCCTGTTCCAGCACGCCGGAGAACGGCACGGAGGTGAAAGGCGCGCCAAGCCGTTTGATCGGCGCCTTCAGCTGGCCGAACAGCTCGTCCTGCAATGTGGCGGCGATTTCGGCACCGACGCCGAACTGCTTGACCGCCTCATGCGCGATCACGGCGCGGCCGGTCTTTTTCACCGAGGCGATGACCGTTTCCCGGTCCCACGGGGAAATCGTACGCAGGTCGATCAGCTCGACCGAGATGCCGTCCTTGGCGAGTTCCGCGGCGGCTGCCGTGGCGCGGAGGAAAATCTCGGAATAGCTGATGATGGTGACATCCGTGCCCTGCTGCGTGATCTTGGCCTTGCCCAGTGGGATGGGGGCGACATGCACCGGCATCTCGGTGGGGGTGAAATAGGCGCGGGTACATTCGACGAACATGACCGGGTCAGGGTCGGCAATGGCGGAGAGCATCAGGCCCTTGGCGTCCTCGGGGTTCGAGGGCAGCACAACTTTAAGGCCGGGAGTATGGGCGAACCAGGCCTCCAGAAAATCCGAATGCTGGCCGCCGGAGGAGATGCCGGCACCCGTCATCATGCGGATGACGATGGGCACGCCCGTCTGGCCACCCGACATGAAGCGCAATTTGGCCGCATGGTTCACGATCATGTCCATCGCCACGGTGGTGAAGTTCATCAGCATGATCTCGGCGACGACCTTGTAGCCGCCGATGGCCGCGCCGATCGCCGCACCCATGATCGCCTGTTCGGTGATGGGGGTGGAGCGCACGCGGTCATCGCCATATTTGGTGGAGAGGCCGCGGGTGACGCCGACAACGCCGCCGCCTTCACGGTCGGCGACATCCTCGCCCAGCACGATCACCTTGGGATCGGCGGCCATGGCCTCGGAGATCGCTTCGTTGATCGCCTGGATGATGGTGACTTTTTTGGTCTCGACGGCTTTGGTTTCTGCGGTGGCGGACATCAGGCAACTCCCTCGGCATAGACATCGCGGGTCAGTTCTTCGAGCGGCGGGGTGGCGCTGCTCAGGGCAAATTCGATCGCATCCTGGATATCGGCGGCGATCTTCTGCTCTATGGCAACGAGCTGGCCTTCCGTGGCAACACCCGTCGCGATCAGCTTGGCGCGGAACAGGGGCACCGGGTCGGCGGCCATGGCGGCGGATTTCTCCTCCTTGGTCATGTAGAAATCATCATCGCCGAACACATGGCCGAAGAAGCGGAAGGTCATCGCCTCGATCAGCGTCGGGCCCTCGCCGTCACGCGCGCGGTTGATGGCCTCATTGGCGACCGCATACATCTCGAACGGGTCGTTGCCATCCACGGTAACACCGGGCATGCCGTAGCCGGCCGCGCGTTTGGAAATCTGGTCCACCGAGGTGCCGTTCTCATAGCGCGTATGCTCGGCGAAACGGTTGTTCTGGCATACGAAGATGACCGGGAGCTTCCACAGGCTCGCGAGGTTGAGACTCTCGTGGAAGGCGCCGATATTCGAGGCGCCGTCGCCGAAATTGGCGATGGTGACCTGGCGGGATTTATCCAGCTTGGCGGCCCAGGCCAGGCCATTGGCAATCGGCATGGAAGAGCCGACGATGCCGGTGGTGAGAATGGCGCCGGAGGCCGGATGCGTGATGTGCATCGGCCCGCCCTTGCCCTTGCAGGTGCCGGTGACGCGGCCGGCGATTTCCGCCCAGAGCATGCGCAGCGGCACGCCCTTGGCCAGCATGTCATGAATGCCGCGATAGATCGTGCATATCTTGTCGTCATCATTGAGGTTGACCGAGATGGCCGAGGGGATGACCTCCTGCCCGCGCTGCGAGTAATACGGCATCATGAGCCGGCCCGAGCGGATGATTTTGCGCGAGGCTTCGTCATTCTGCATGATCAGGTTCATGCGGCGGTAGATTTCGACCTGCGTCGCGGCATCCGGCTGGGCGGCATTCGCGCCCGATGCAAATGATGTGGTGGCCATGGTGGTCCTTCCTCTGAATTTGACTAATGGATTAGCAAAGTGACGGGCGGCCGCAAGGGGCGGTCAGACCTCGATCAGCACCGCGCCGGCCTGGCCGCCGCCGGCACACATGGCAGCGATGCCAAGCCCGCCGCCCTGGCGCTGCAGATCATGGATGAGGGTGGTGAGCATGCGCCCGCCCGAGGCACCGATGGGATGGCCGATGGAGCAGCCGGAGCCCGAGATGTTCACCGCATCTTCACTGAGGCCGAGCACACGGCAGGCGACCAGCGGCACGGAAGCGAAGGCTTCGTTGATTTCCCACAGTTTGATATCTTTCAGGGCGAATCCGGTGCGGGCCAGGAGCTTGCGCACGGTGGGCGGCACCGAGGCGCCGGTGCGGCGCGGGTCGATGCCGAGCGAGGTCCAGCCATGAATTTTGGCCAGTACCGTCTTGCCCTCGGATTTGGCGACCTCATCGCTGGTGACAACCAAAGCGGAAGCCGCATCATTGGCGCCGGAGGCATTGCCGGCGGTGATGGAGAAATTCGGGATTTCCGGGTGCAGCACTTTCAGGGAGGCGAGTTTTTCCATGGTGGTGTCACGGCGCGGGTGTTCATCCACCTCGAAATTCACGGTCTCGCCCGCGGCATTGCGGATGGGCACCGGCACGATCTGGGCGCGGAAATGCCCGGCATCGGTAGCGGCAATGGCGCGCTGGTGCGAGCGCAGGGCCCAGGCATCCATATCCTGGCGGGTCAGGCCGACCTCCTGCGCCGCATTCCAGCCGACGGTGATCGACATGTCCCGGTTGGGGGCTTCCGGGCTGTCAGGATGCGTGGGCGGGAACCAGGGGGTCAGCTCGCCGGTGGCCGGGTTGGCGAGCGACTGGCGTGGCGAGAAGGAGCTGGAATTAACCCCCCCGGCGATGATGATGCGCTCCATGCCGGCGAGAATGGCACCCGCCGCGATCCCCACCGCGCTCAGGGAGCCGGCGCAATGACGGTTGATGGCCATGCCCGCCACGTTCATCCAGCCCAGCTCGACCGCGGCGTAGCGGGCGATGGCGCCGCCGCCCTGCAGGGATTCGGCCATGATGATGTCATCGACCTCATCCGGCGCGAAGCCGGCGCGCGCCAGGGCGGCCTGCAGCACGATGGCGGCCAGGGTTTCCGGCGGGGTGTTGATGAGCGAACCCTTGCGGGCGGTCGCGACGGCGGTGCGCACCGCGCTGACGATGACGGCTGAGGACATTCTGTAACTCCCGGAACTTTGCTGAACTCAATCTGACACGCCCTCCGGCCCTTGATAAGGGCCGCAACGGATTCATCGCACAGGCAGGTTTTTCGTAAGGAACCCGAGCACAGCCTCGTTGAAACTGTCATTGGCGTCGCCCGCGACCATGTGGTCGGCCCCGGCCACGTCGATATATTCGGCGGTGGGGACAAGGCGCAGAAAGGCCTCGGCGCCGGCGCGGCTCAGCACGCGCGAACGGCCGCCGCGGATCAGCAATACAGGCAGCCGCAAGGCCCGGGCCGCCGCTTCCAGGTCTTCGGAAAACCGCTTCTGCGCCGCGGGGTCGATACGGGTGAAGGCAGGGTCCCAATGCCAGTGCAGGCGGCCATCCGCGCGCAGGCGCAGGTTACGCATCAGGCCCGACGTATCCCGGGGGCGGGGGCGGTGCGGCAGGTACGCGGCCACCGCATCGGCCGCTTCCTCCAGGCTGGCGAAACCGTGCGGCGCGCTGCCCATGAAATCGCCAATCTCACGCGTGCCCTCGGGCTCCAGTTGAACCGCGACATCGACCAGCACCAGGCCACACAATGGCGGCGGCGGCGCGGCGGCGATGGTAAGCCCGACCAGCCCGCCGAGAGAGGCGCCGACCACGACCGGAGGCTGGCCGAGGGTTGCGATCAGCTTGC
>JAKBAV010000026.1 GCA_021826225.1 Pseudomonadota bacterium
GGCGGGGCGGAGGCCATCACCGCCATCGACCTGTTCATCCCCGGCTGCCCCCCCACCCCGGCGCAAATCGTGCAAGGGCTTCTGGCCCTCATCGAAGCCCACAGCTTCCCGCCAAAAAAACCCCGGCGATAAGCCGGGTTTTTTCATTGCGGTCGTGCCCCATGAGCCCGTTCGAAAATCCGCTCTGGTGAGTCGATTACGGGTGATTTGCGAGCACCGGAGCGCAGCGTACGCCAGTACATGAGCACCGGCGCGCAGAAAATCACCCGTAAGAGGCCGCCAGAGCGGATTTACGAATGGGCTCAATCGTCGCGGTGAACTTTTTCCATACGCTCATGGCGTTCCTGCGCTTCGATCGAGAGGGTGGCGATGGGGCGGGCTTCGAGCCGGCGCAGACCGATGGGCTCGCCGGTTTCCTCGCAATAGCCGTAGGAGCCGTTTTCAATCCGCTGTAGCGCCTGATCGATTTTGCCGATCAGCTTGCGGGCGCGGTCACGGGTGCGGAGTTCGAGGGCGCGGTCGGTTTCCACCGAGGCGCGGTCGGTGATATCGGCTTCGAGGATGCCGCCTTCACCGAGCGAGGCGAGGGTGCCGTTGGCCTCCTTGACGAGTTCGCCGCGCCAGCGAAGCAGTTTCTGGCGGAAATATTCGGTCTGCATCGGATTCATGAAGTCTTCCGCATCCGATGGGCGGTAGTCGGGTGGCAACGAAATCAGCATGCCGTCCGTATCCTTAATATGAGTTTGGGGCCGCTTCGAGTCCGGCCCCGGCGTGGTTGAGCGGGCTTATAGCGATGCGCCCGCGCGAAGCCAAGGCCACCGGCCATGCAGGCTGGGCCTGCCAGGATACAGGCCAGCCGGTCTGGCCAGGATAAATGGCCCTTCATGCCGCCGCATCTGGAATGGCGGCAGGTGATGTGCCATGTATCAGGGCACAGCATGACGGAATGATGACATGACCGCCCGGGATTACGGTTTTTTCAGCCAGCAGGCCGGACCACGCGGCCGGATTGTTTTCCCGGAAAATCTTTTCCTGGGCGAAATTGGGCCACATATACGCCTTAATGCGGCGGATAATTAGCCTCATGAACATCGCGACCAAACTCCAGACCCAGTCCATGCACGATGCGGAGTCGCCCCTGATCTCGGTGGTGGTCCCGGTGCATAATGAGAGTCCGAATATCCGCCCCCTGGTGGCCGCCATCGGCGTTGCCCTTGAAGGTGTGGACCATGAAATCGTCTATGTTGACGATGGCAGCTCCGATGACAGTCCCTCGGTTTTAGCCGGGCTGGCATCGGAGCTCCCGAATTTCCGGCGCATCCGCCATGCCCGCAGCTGCGGCCAGAGCGGCGCCGTGATCACCGGCGTGAAGCATGCGCGCGGCGCGTTCATCGCCACGCTTGATGGCGATGGCCAGAACGACCCGGCCGATATTCCCGCCATGCTCGCCGCGGCCCGCGAGGCCGAGGCGACGGGGCCGCGCCCGGTGCTCATCGCGGGGCATCGCGTGCACCGCAAGGATACGGGTTCCAAGCGCTGGGGCTCGAAGATCGCCAACCGCGTGCGCGCGTATCTGCTCAAGGATGCAACCCCCGATACCGGCTGCGGCCTGAAGCTGTTCCGCCGCCAGGCGTTTCTGGAAATCCCGCATTTCGACCATATCCACCGCTTCCTGCCGGCTTTGTTCATCCGCGCCGGCGGCCATGTGGTTTCGGTGCCGGTGCGCCACCATGCCCGCGCGCATGGCGCCTCGCATTACAATAACTGGCAGCGTTTCAAGGTCGGCGTGGTCGATCTGATCGGCGTGGCCTGGCTGCAGCGGCGCTGGAATGTGCCCCAGCTGGATGCCGCGCCGGATATCCGGGTGGATATCAGCGAATGAGCCAGAGCAGCTTGCCGCGCGCGGATGTCGCCACCATCACCGCGAAGGCGCTGAAGCCGGCGCTCATGGCCGGCGGTCTCGTGGCGGTCGCGGCGGCGTTGCCGCTGCTCGGCCATGGTGAGGCGCAGAACGTGCTGAGCGGCGTGCTGGCGCAAGGCGGCGTGGAGGGTCAGGGGCTGTTTCTGCTGCTGGCGACATTTCTCACCGCCATCGGCCTGCCGCGCCAGATCCCGGCTTTCGCCGCGGGCTACGCATTCGGGCCACTCTATGGCAGCATCATCGCGCTCCTCGCGCAGGTGCTGGCCTGCAACCTGGACTTCATCTGGGCGCGGGCGGTGGGGCAGAGCTTCATCCGCCGCCGCTTCGGCGAGCGCATGGCCAAGGTGGATAAAACCCTGTCGCGGCACACTTTCGCCACCACCCTCACATTGCGGCTCATGCCGGTCGGCAATAATCTGCTGCTCAACCTCGCGGCCGGGCTCTCCTCGGTGCGGCTGATGCCCTTCCTGGCGGCGTCGGCTCTCGGCTTCGTGCCGCAGACCGTGGTGTTCGCTTTGTTCGGCCATGGCAGCCAGCCCAACCATTCGCATATGCTGGTGCTGGCCGGGGTGATGTTCGCCGCCTCCGTGCTGCTCGGTGTGGCCCTGTTCCTGCGCGCGCGCCGCGCCGCGTAATGCCGCCGGCGCCGGACCCGCATAAGGGGCTCAGCTTCTTCGCCTTTGTCACAGCCATCGCCAGCATCCAGGCGGTGGAGGCGATGTCCATCGACATGATGGTGCCCGCCCTCGGGAAAATCGCCGGCGCGCTGCATGTCGCGGCGGGCAATGAGCGGCAATGGGTGATCACCAGCTTCGTGCTGGCATTTGGCGCGGCGCAACTGCTCTACGGGCTGGCGGCGGACAGGTTCGGGCGGCGGCCGGTGCTTATTTTCGCGCTGGCCGTGTTTACGCTGTGCAGCTTCGCCGCCGCTCTGGCGCCCAGTTTCGCCCTGCTGCTGCTGGCGCGGGCGGGGCAGGGTTTCGGCGCCGCCGGGGCGCAGGTGCTATCCGTCTCGGTGGTGCGCGACTGCTATGCCGGGCGGCAGATGGCGCGGGTTATGTCTCTCTCTTTCATGGTGTTCCTCACCGCCCCCATCATCGCCCCCTCGCTTGGCCAGGGCCTGCTGCTGCTGGCGCCCTGGCCCGCCATATTCGCGTTTCTCGGCATCTATGGCGGGCTCATCACCCTCTGGGTGGCGTGGCGCCTGCCGGAAACCCAGCACGCCGAGGACCATACAGGCATGAATGCGCGGGCGTTTGCCGCCGCCATCCGCCTCACCTTGGCCAACCGCATGTCGCTCGGCTACACGCTGGCGGCCATGCTGCTGCTCGGCGCCTGGCTGGGCTTCATCAACTCGGCGCAGCAGGTCTTCGCCGAGGTCTTCCATGTGCCGAAGCTCTTCCCCCTCATTTTCGCGGCCTGCTCAGTCTGCATGGCCGCCGCGGCTTTGCTCAATGCAAGGCTGGTCGACCGGCTGGGCATGCGCCGCCTCGCCCATACCGCCATGTTAGGCTTCATCGCCATGGCCATGCTGCAGGCCGGTGCCGCCATCTCAGGCCATGACACGCTGCTCACCTTCACCCTCATCCAGGCCGCCATGATGTTCAGCTTCGGCCTGCTGGCGGGTAATTGCGGCGCCATCTCGATGGAACCGCTGGGCCATATCGCCGGCACCGCCGCCGCCGTTCAGGGTTTTATCAATATGCTGGGGGCGGCGCTTATCGGGATTTATATCGGCCAGAGTTTCAACGGCACGCTGGTGCCGCTGGCAATCGGCTTCGCGGCATGCGGCATCCTCGCCCTCATAACGGTGACCGCCGCTGAGGGCGGGACGCTGTTTCGGAGTCAGGTGGCGGTGCGGTAAGGCCAGGGCGCAGCCCCGGCCTTACTTTAAGCCGCGTCGTCCGAGCGGCGGTCGGCTTTTTTGCGCTCATTCGGGTTGAGATGCTTCTTGCGAAGGCGGATAGCGCTGGGGGTTACCTCGACCAGCTCGTCATCCTCGACATAGGCGATGGCCTGTTCCAGCGACATGCGGCGGGGCGGGACGAGGAGCAGGGCTTCGTCCTTGCCGGCGGCGCGGATATTGGTCAGCTTCTTCTCGCGCACCGGGTTCACGTCGAGGTCGTTCTCGCGGGAGTGCTCGCCCAAAATCATGCCGACATAGACCTTCTCGCCGGGGTTCACGAACAGCGCGCCACGGTCCTGGATGGAGAACAACGAGTATTGCACCGCCTCGCCATCCTCGGAGGAGATCAGCGCGCCGTTGCGGCGGCCTTCGATCTTGCCTTTCCAGGGGCCGTAGCCGGCGAACAGGCGGTTCATCACGCCGGTGCCGCGCGTATCGGTGAGGAACTCACCATGATAGCCGATGAGCCCACGCGACGGGATACGGAAGGTGAGGCGCTGCTTGCCGCCGCCGGAGGGGCGGATGTCGGACAGCTCGCCCTTGCGGCGGGACATTTTATCCACGACCGCGCCGGAATAGGGCTCATCGACGTCGATCAGCACCTCTTCATACGGCTCCTCGCGCTCCTTGGTCTCGGGGTTGAGGCGCGTGAGCACGCGGGGGCGGCCGATGGTCAGCTCGAAGCCTTCGCGGCGCATCTGCTCGATGAGCACGCCGAGCTGGAGTTCGCCACGGCCGAACACCTCGAACGCGTCGCTTTCGGAGGAGGCTGTGACCTGAATGGCGACATTGCCCTCGGTCTCGCCGAACAGCCGGTCGCGGATCTGGCGCGAGGTGACTTTTTTGCCCTCGCGGCCGCCGAGCGGGCCGTCATTGATGCGGAAGGTCATGGAGAGGGTCGGCGGGTCGATCGGCGTGGCGGGCAGCGGTGCTGTCACTTCCGGGGAGCAGATGGTGTACGGGATGGTGGCATCCGACAGCCCGGCCACGGCGACGATATCGCCGGCGCTCACCTCGTCCACCGCGACGCGCTCCAGGCCACGGAAGGAGAGCAGCTTGGTCAACCGTCCGGTCTCGACCACCTTGCCATCCAGATCCAGTACTTTAACGGGCATGTTCAACGTGGCGCGGCCCTGTTCAACGCGGCCGGTAAGCACGCGGCCGAGAAAGGTATCGGCCTCCAGAATCGTGGCGACCATGGCGAAGGGCGCCTCGGTATCCAGCTTGGGGGCCGGCACATGGTTCAGGATCATCTCGAAGAGCGGGGTCAGGCTCTCGCGCGGGTCGTCGAGATTGGCGACGGCCCAGCCCTGGCGGCCGGAGGCGAAGAGCATGGGGAAGTCGAGCTGCTCCTCATTGGCGTCGAGCGAGGCGAACAGGTCGAACATCTCGTTATGCACGTCATCTGGGCGGGCATCGCCACGGTCGATTTTATTGACGACAACGATCGGCTTCAGCCCACGGGCGAGCGCCTTGCCGAGCACGAACTTGGTCTGCGGCAGCACGCCCTCGGCGGCATCCACCAGGATCACGGCGCCATCGACCATGCTCAGGATACGCTCGACCTCGCCGCCGAAATCGGCATGGCCAGGGGTATCGACGATGTTGATCCGCACATCGTTCCAGACCACCGAGGCGACCTTGGCCAGAATGGTGATGCCGCGCTCCTTTTCCAGGTCGTTGCGGTCCAGCGCGCGCTCGACGACGGCCTGGTGCGCGGCATAGGCGCCGGATTGCTTGAGGAGCTGGTCCGTGAGCGTGGTTTTGCCATGGTCAACGTGGGCGATGATGGCGACGTTGCGGATTTTCGGCGCGGACATGGGATTACCTAGCAGTTTGAGCAAACCAAACCGCCGCATTGCCAGGACAGTGCGGACGGACCGGTCTGCTCGTTGATGAATTCTGCCCCCGCATAGCGATATCGCACCGCAAAAGCGAGGGTAAAAACCGCCAGGGTGCCATTCAAAACCGCATGGCCGGCGCATTTCGGCGGCAAGATTGAATGTTTTGCCCCGCCGATGCATGAAAAACTCGCCATATTGGCCTGGTCTGGCGTAAGAGCGGGGCAGGCTTCACGAGAGGGGTTTGGTGAAAACTCTGGGTATTATCATGGCCGTACTGGCTCTGGCCGTACTGGTTCCGGTGGGGCGTGCGTGGGGGGATGTACCGCCGGGTGAGGCGTGCGGCGCCGCCGGGCATGCGGCCGAGCAGGTCGCATCCCTGCCGCGTAATCTCCTCATTTCAATCGGCATGGTCGAAAGTGCCCATCCGGACCCGCAATCCGGGCGTTACGTGCCCTGGCCCTGGACGGTGAACGCCGATGGCCAGGGCCAGTATTTCCCGACCAAGGCGGCGGCGGAGGCGTTCGTACGGTTCGCCGAGGCGTCGGGCGCGCGCGATGTCGATGTCGGCTGCTTCCAGATCAGCCTGGAGAGCCATCCGGACGCCTTCGCGACACTGGATGACGCCTTCGATCCGGCCGAGAATGCCGCCTATGCCGCGCGGTTTCTAACCCTGCTGAAAAGCCGCACGGGCTCGTGGAACACGGCCATAGCCGATTACCACTCGGCGCTGCCGGAAATGGGCCTGCCCTATGAACGGCTGGTACTCGCGGCATGGCAGCGCCTGGGCGACCGGCCTTTCGGGTTTGACTTGGATGTGGCGCAGGCCGCCTATATCGCGCCGGATGCGGGCGTGATCTTGCAGACCGCCGCGGCGCGCCGGGTGCATGTGTATTCCATGCTGGATGATGCCGACATGCCCTTCCGGCCCGGCCTGCCGCACGTGATCGATGGTGATTGACCGCCTGATCAGAGACATCCGGCTCTAGAGCGGGATGACATTTGATCGACTCAAGTGAATCCCGCTCTAATTCCATGTTGTAGAGAGCGATTCAGACTTCAGATTAACCCGAAGACGGGTCAATCTTACGTCATCGCACTCTAGATATTGAGCGATTCCATGTGGTTTTCCCGCAGCAGCGGGCGGATATCCTGGCCGTTCTGGGGCCGGCCCATGAAATAGCCCTGGACGTAGAGACAGCCGAGATGGCGCAATGCCGCGAGCTGGGCGCCGTTTTCGATGCCTTCGGCGATGACATCGAGTTCGAGCGCCGTGGCCACGGTGAGCAGCGCCGTGATGATGGCGCGAGCCTCGGCCTTGTGTTCCATGTCGCGGATGAAGATTTTGTCGATCTTGATGGCGTCGAACGGAAAATGCCGGAGATAGCCGAGGCCCGAATGGCCGGTGCCGAAATCATCCAGGCTGAAATGCACGCCGAGCCCGCGCAGCCGGTTCATGATGCCGAGAACATGGCTGCTGTCTTCGAGCAGCACGCCTTCAGTGATTTCGAGCACCAGCCGGCCCGCCGCGAGCTGCGTGCGCTGCAGGATTTCGCTGAGCTTGGCGGGCAGATTGTCATCGCGGAACTGCACCGGCGAGACGTTGACGGTGATGCTGACCCCGGCGGGCCAGGTGGCGGCCTCGGCGCAGGCCGCCTCGAAGACCCAGTAGCCGATGGGAATGATGAGTCCGAGATGCTCCGCCAGGCCGATGAAATCCATCGGCGGAATGAGGCCGCGTTCGGGATGGCGCCAGCGCAGCAAGGCCTCGCAGGCGATGATCTTGCCGGATGCCGCGGTGACGATCGGCTGGTAGCTCAATTCGAATTGCTGGAGTTCGAGCGCCTGCCGCAAACCCTGCTCGATGGCGTAGAGCGCCTGCTGGCGGGCGTTCATGCTCTCATCGAAGGTGCAGCTGACATTGCCGCCATCGGATTTGGCCTGGTACAGGGCTATATCGGCGTTACGCAGCAGGTCGCCCGCATGCGCGCCATGCGCCGGGTAGCAGGCAATGCCGATGGACATGCCGATGCGGTACTGCGTGCCCTCGATCTCGAAAGACTGGTCGACCGCGGTGAGCAGGTTGCGTGCCAGCACGGTCAGCTCCGCCGGGTCGCGCATCACCGGCCGTAATATGGCGAATTCATCGCCGCCGGTGCGCGCCACGGTATCGCCGGGGCCGACCATCCGGCCCAGCCGGGCCGCCAGCAGCGTGAGCAGCTTGTCGCCGAATTCATGGCCCCTGGTGTCATTGGCGATTTTGAAGCGGTCGAGATCGAGGCACAGCACGGCCAGGCTGGACCGGCTGCGATTGGCGCGCGCGATGGCCTGATCGAGAAATTCATGGAAGGCGCGGCGGTTGGAAAGCCCTGTCAGATCGTCATGATTGGCGAGATGGCTGATCGCGCCCTCGACCTTCACGAGCGCCGTGTTTTGCGCCGCGAGCGCCGCTTCGGAAGCCTCCAGCCGCTGCAATTGCCGGGCCAGGGCGTGCAGCATGAGAAACACGCACAGCATCGCAACCGCCGTGCCGCCGGCCGCGATCCAGCTTTCCTTGCGCCAATCCGCCAGCACGTCGGCTTCCGATATGCCGATGGACACGACCAGCGGATAATCCCGCAGCGGGTTGACCACGTTGAGGCGCATCCCCGGCGACAGCACCCCAGGTGCCTCATACCAGCCGGGATGGCCCGATGCGACGATCGAGAGCCAGGGCAGATAAGGCTTGCTCGCCGGCATCAGGGCGTGGCCCGTGACGGGAATGGGCGGGTAGCTCGCGATGATGTCTCCCCCGCGATTCAGCAGGGTGACGGTCAGCCCGCTCTGGCCGGCGAGGGAGTGATAGAAGCCGGCGAAGTAATCCAGGTCCACGGCACCCGCGAGCAGGCCGAGAAACTGCCCGGAAGGGCCGTCCACCCGGCGCAGGACGAACATCGTCCAGCGCCCCCTGCCGGCGCGGTAGAGCGGGCGGCTCAGATAGGCGCCTCGGTCATCATGGGTTTTCAGATACTGGTAGAACGCCGCCCGCGCGTAATCCACCGCCGGCACGGGGAAGGTTCCGCCGCCGTTGATCAGCCGGCCATCCGCCCCGATGATGGCGAAAGCCTGCACCTGGCTCACCCCGCTGCCCGCCTGCTGCAATGTCTGGTGTTCAGCCTCGGTCCGCAGCGCGGCGCGGAAGGCCTGTGGCGTGGTGAGGTTCAGGGCATCGATCCGGCTCTGCATTCCCCGCAGCACAAGGTCGATGCCCTGAAGCGAGGTGGAGGTGTGCCCGGCTATGGCGATGCTGAGATTCTCCGCGGTCTGCCGCGCATCCTGGAGCGCCAGCTCCCGCGTCTTGTACAGGGCCACGCTGACGGCCACGACCAGGATCTGCAGCAGCAGCGCGCTCATCGTGATCAGGCGCCGGCTCGACGGGGAGAGCCGTGTCCAGGGCCGGAGGCCGGGCGTCCATCGCGCGAGCTGGGAAATATTCGCCTGCATCCATGTCACCTGATGCGGATAACGGGCCGGCGGCGGTACGGCGGATAGGCGGGAGAGGGTGGGTCGATGCAGCCGATTTTTTCACCTCCATGCGTCATGCAGTGATCCGATCCGGACGCTCTACGCATAGGGCTGTACAGAATAAATGTTAATAGGCTGACTATTTTCTTCCTGGTTATGGGACGGTTTTTTCGAGTGATGGCTTGTTGCCACAGCCCTTCTCCCTTAAAAAATTGTTACCAACCGTTATAGTTTTTTGCCGGTCGCCGCAAGCCTTGTACATTTCCAGCGCCCGCGCAGCATCAGGAATTCATCGATGGGCCCGGCATTCTCGGAGGACCGCGGGGTGCTGGCTCAGGCGCCACGAATTTCCGCTTGGCCGGGGGAGGCTCAGGCGAATTTGAGGAGCAGAAATCCGGCGATGATCAATACCCCGGTGCCGGCCGCCACCAGCCCGAGGCGCTTCTCGATGAACAGCCTTGCCGGTTCGCCGAAACCGCGGAGCAATCCGGCTTCGAGGAAGAAGCGGGCGCCGCGGGTGATGAGGCTGAGACCGATAAAGGCCCAGAAATTGAATTTGGCGGCGCCGGCGGCGATGGTGACGATTTTATACGGGATCGGCAGCAGGCCCTTGATGAGGATAATCTCGGCGCCGTAGCGCGCGAAGCCGGATTGGAAGGTCGCGAAGGCGGCCTCGTAATGATAGAGATGGATGATCGGCTGGGCGAGCCTGTCGAACAGGGCGTAGCCGATGAGATAGCCGAGCGCGCCGCCGACCACGCTGCCCGCCGTGGTGATGGCGGCGAACCGCCAGGCCCGGCGCGGATGGGCGAGCGCCATGGGCAGCAGCAGCGCATCCGGCGGCAGCGGGAAGAAGCTCGCCTCGGCGAAAGCGATCGCGAACAGCCAGAGCGGCGCCTCGCGCCGCACCGCCAGGGCGGTCACCTTATCGTATGTTTTACGCAGCATTCGGGGCTTTACGGAACATTGGCCTGATTGCTCTCCGTAATTACGGCGCGGTGGCGCAGAATATCGAGCAGTTGCTCGGATTCGAGCTCGACCCGGCGGTTGATGATCATATTGGCGATGTCACTGTCCGGCGGTAGCGCGGCGGCCTGTTGCGCGCGGCTGCACACCATGATCACCGAGACGCCATCCTGTTGCACCAGTGGCTCGCTGATATGGTCGAGTGGCAGGCTGCCCAGCAGCGCCTGGAAGCTGGCGGGGGTGACGGTGGCGAGTGCCACCGGGCCGGGATCGGCCGGGTGGGCGTTGCCGTATTGCGCGTTCAGCGCGCTCACCGCGTCGCAGCTCGTCAGGTTTTTGCTCTGCGCCGCCAGCTTGTTGATGACCGCGGCCTGGGCCGGGCCGACGCTGCCGTTGGTGATGGCCGAGGGATAGGGCGCGAAAACTTGGCGGATGCTGAGCACGGTCTGCGGCTCGTTGCCGATGTCATGCTTGTCCAGCAGCTGCACGATGTCATAGCCGCCGGGTACGCGGATCGGGTCGGAAATGGCGCCGACCGGCATGTTCCGCACGGTGTTGGCCACCGAGGGGTCCATCTGGTTGACCTGGACATAGCCGAGATCGCCGCCGGAAAGTGCCGTCTGCGCCTGAGAGAACTGCGCCGCGACGATGGGGAAGGGCGCGCCGGCGCGCAACTGGGTGATGACCGTGTTGGCGAAGGCCTTGGCCGGAGCGTCGTCAACCGGATCTGTCACCGGCACGAAAATTTCGGCCAGATGGTATTGCGTGCTGCCGAGTTGGGCCGTGAGCGCGGCTTTTTGCGCCGTCATGTCGCCCGGTGTGGGGGCGAGGCCCGGTCCCAGCACCTTATGCAGCACGGCCTGCCAGCCAAGCTCCGTGCGGATCTGCATCAGCAAGGTGGAAAACGGCACGCCCAGGGCCGCCAGATGCTGGCGCAGGGCGCCCGCCGGCATGTTGTTGTTCTGCTCGATATGCCCGATCGCGGTGGCGACATCCGCATCGGGTACGGTGACGCCGAGCTTGTTGATCTCCTGCTGCTCCAGCGTCTGGTCGATCAACTGTTTGGTCACCTGCGGCGTCAGCCGGGCAATGGCCCCGGGGGTCGGGTTCATCCCCATGGTCACGGCCAGAAGCCGGGCACGCGCGGCGACATCCTGGGTGGTGATGACCTGCCCGTTGACGACGGCCCCGATGCCGGAGGCATCAGGAGTGGTAATGCCGGGGGCGGCCGGCGCGGCGGTTTGCGCCAGGGCCAGGCCGGCGCTGCCGAGGGAGCCTAGCAAAGCGGCACGGAACAAAAATTTCATAGGGCGTTGAATCCAACATTGCCGAGGGTTTTGAAGGTGAGTTGCAGCAATACCAGCGTATTGCCCGTATCCAGGTTAAAGGAGGTGAAGCGCTGGATATAGATGACATTGGCGCCGAAGCAGTCATTCTGCCAGCCGACCGAGAAATTAGCCTCGTCGAACCGGCCGGATTGCAGGTTGCGCTGCATCCCGGCGGCCATTGACCAGCCCTGATATCTGGCATTGAGACCGGCCGTAACCTCCTTGCGTGGGGTGAAATAGCCGGCGGGCGGGTGGAGCGTGATCTGCCCGGTCGGGCTCGGCGTGTCGTACAGCACATAGGGGTCGGTATTGGTGTAGAGATAGCCGCCCGTGATGTTGAGGAATTGCGGCCCGGCGGTGGCCGTGGCGTCGATCATGCGGGCGCCGAGATCGCGGTGCGAGAGGCGGGTGCGGTAGCTGAGGTTGAGCCAGGGCGCCGGCGCGATGGTGGCGCGGGCCACGATGTCGGACACGTTGTCGGTCAGGCCGGAACCCGGCAGGTAGTTGAAATCCTTATGGACGCGATAGGACTGCCCGATCAGCCCGTCCAGCAGCGCGCCCTTTGGCAGGTACCAGGCGGCATGCAGGGCGTAATCCACGCGGGTGCCGCCTTCCAGGCGGTCGATGCCGGGATAGCGGTTGAAATCGAACAGGTTGGCGTCGGAGAATTCCAGGTCCAGGCTGTCCTCGTTGGGGATTCGGGCATTCTGCGAGATGCCGATATTGGGCGAGGCCACGAGCTGGACCTCGGGCTCGATGAGCTGCGAGCCATATTGCCCCGCCGGGCGGATGAACGGCCAGGAGAGGTAGACGGCGCCGTAAGGCTGCGCCCGCGCCGTGCTGCTGCCGTCCTCGGCCCCGTAATTGGGCTGCTGGTACAGGCGTGTGGCATCGTAGCCGGCGGCGATCAGCTCCATGCGGACCCGGCCGGTAATGCCATGCGGCAGCATGAAGGGGATGGAATAGCCGGGAATGATGGCGGCCCGGCGGGTACTGGTGCCGACATGGCGGAACACGTTGAACACGCTGGCATCGATGCGGAACTGCCCGCCCAGCTCATCCTGGCCCGAGACGAAATGATACTGGCCATACGGGGCGACAATCGGCAGCTCGCTTTGCGACACGCTGGCGACGAGGCCCTGATAGGTCTGCGCATCGAGCCTGGCATAGGCGCCGGGGGAAAACCCCTCGATGTAAACATTGCTGGTCAGATAGGCGGCGTTGGGCAGAATGCTGAAATCGTTGAGATAGGTCGGGTTGGAGGCGTGGTTGTAGCTGAAGCCGGCGCGCCAGTCCTGGTTCAGGTCGAACTGCCCGTTGGCGAAGATGGAATTGCCAAAATCACCATGCGCCTTGCCGCCGGAAATATTGATATCGAGCGCCCCGTTATCGAATGCCTTGCGGAAATCCGCCTTCAGGGCCGGGCCCTGCCGGGTGGCGATGATCGGCGTCAGGGTCAGGTCGGCCGAGGGGCCGAGTGTGATATAATAAGGCAGAGCCGCGAAAGCGCCGAGATGCGAGGTGGCGCCCACGCTCGGGATCAACAGCCCGGTCTGGCGCCTGACCGAGGGGTCTGGCTCGGTGAGGAAGGGGAAGTAGAATACCGGTATCCCGTGGAATTCGAGCCGCGGGTTGGTGAATTCGATCATCTTGTGCTGCAGGTCGCGGGTCGCGCTGGTCGCCTCGATCTGCCATGTGGGCGGCCGCCTTGGGTCGGTCTTGCACAGGTCGCAGGCGGAATACACAACCTTGGAGAGCGCCTCGATCTGGCCGCCATGGCTGCGCCGCGCGCCATTGGCGATGATGCGGGCATTTTCCGCCAGCCGGGCCGAGACGCCGTTCATCACCGCATCCTTCATGCCCTGGCTCAGCACGGCATGCGTGGCGAACACGGTATTGCCGCCGGGCTGGGTGAGCACGATATGGCCGCTCGCCGTCACCACATTCGTGTTGCGGTCGATCGTCACGCGGTCGGCGGTGAGGGTCTGGCCGCCCTGAATGGCGCGGACATGGCCGGTGGCGGTTACGGTATTGCCGGTTTTGTCATAGGCAAGCTGGTCGGCGGTGAAGCTGACCGGCTGCTGGCTCGACGGGCCGGAGGAAGCCGGGCTGGGCGAAGCCGTGACGAGAGGATTGATGCCCTGCGCCATGGCGGCGATGGGGGTGAGGCATGTGGCAACGGCCAGCAAAGGCAGGAATCGTAACGGGCGGGTCATGCGTCAGCCATCTTCCAGATGCAGCAACAAGGCAAGCGCCAAAAACAATCCGGCCAGCGATGGCGCCCAGGCCGCGAGCATGACCGGGATGGCGCCAGACGTGCCGAACTGGTTGGCGACCTCTGAGACCATGAACAGCGCAAAGCCGCAACCCACGCCCGAGGCCAGCATGGTGCCGGCCCCGCCGCGGCGCGAGGGCCGCATGGAAAATCCGGCGGCAACGAGGGCCATGGTGGCGCAGAGTAAGGGCAGCGCCGCCAGGGCCTGGAAAGCGAGTTCGTGCTGTATGGCGGAAAACCCGGAGCGCCTGAGCAGCGCGATGAAGCCGGGCAAGGCCCAGAAGGAGAGCGAATCGGGCGAGGCGAAGCTCTCCTGCACGCGGTTCACCGTGAGGTCGGTGGGGAAGTCCAGCGTGTCGGCGTGTTGCGGCGCGGCATCGGGCTGCAGCATGCTCACATCGGTGAGCACCCAGTCCCCGGGCTCCAGCGCGGCATGCGCGGCCTCGATGCGCGAGAGCAGGGCGTTATCCGGGCTCAGCCGCAATATGGTCGCGCTATTGGCATATAGCACCTTGCCTTGCAGCCGCAGATCCTTGGCATGCACCACGGCCACACCGCTCGGCACCAGCCCGGTATCGGCCTGGCGCACCCAGAGAACGCCGCCATTGAGCCAGAGCGGGCCGCCATTGAAATGCAGGTAGATGTTATCCAGCTCCTCCGCCCGGCCGTACATAACGGCCGAGAGCGGCGAGAGCAGGCCGGTACCGGCCATGCCGAAAAAACAGGCGAGCAGCACCGGGGCGGCAAGAAACTGCCAGGCCGAGATGCCGGCGGCCCGCGCCACGACCAGCTCCGAGGAGCGCGCCAGCCGCCAGAAGGCGTAGATGCCGCCAAGCAGCACCGCGAAGGGGAGGATCTGCATGAAACTCCAGGGCAGGCGCAGCAATTCGATCTCGGCGATGATGCCGAAGCTGGCCCGCGGCGCGAGGGCGGATTCCCGCAGCAGCTCGAGAAAGTCAAACAGCGCGACCACGGCGGCCAGGGCGACCAGCATGACCAGCACGGCGGCGCCGAAAGCGCGGCCGAAATAGAGCGAGAGGGTGAGGGGAATGCGCATCAGCCGCGCGGCCCCGCCTGGCGCAGCAGCAGCCAGGCGGCCACCAGGCCCGGCAGCAGGACCTGCACCCAGATGAGCGGCAGCAGCGCGGTGTTCCGCGCCGCCAGATTATTGACCCCCAGCCCCAGCGCCACCAGCAGCGTGACCACGACGGCGGCGGCGGCCAGGCGCAGCATGGCGCCGTGGCGGCGGAACACCCCGCCCAGCGCGGCAACCAGTCCGATCAGGCTGAAGCTGATCGCGGTCAGCGGGCTGGTGAGGCGGCGATGCGCCTCGACCAGCCCTTTTGCCCGCACCGCGGGGGGGAGGGTGGGGTCCGGATGCAGCAGGGTGCCGAGCGATTCCTCGGAGGCGTCGATATCCTGGGGCTGGCTGTCCGGGGTGGCCTGGGCGAGGGAGAGGATGTTGCGCGTGAAGGTGAGCAGGTCCAGCCGCCCGGTTTTGGGATCTATCTGCTCGCGGGAGCCGTCCTGCAGCAGCACCAGCGGGCCATGCGCGTTGACTTCGAGCTGTCCGCTGCGCGCCAGAATGGTGGCCGGGGCGGTGGGGTCGCGGCTATCCTCGATCAATATGCCGCGCAGGGAATCATCCGGTCCGCGCGCCTGCACATACACGGTGATATTGCCCGTGACCTGGGTGAACACGCCGGGCTGCAGCAGGAAGGCGGCGATCTGGTTGCGGATTTCATACTGGTAGTTGCGGAACGTGCCCAGGGCGGCCGGCACGGCGCTGAGATTCAGTATGTAACAAAGGACCATGGCCACCGCCGCCACGCCGAGCGCCGGGCGGGCCAGGGCGGCGTCCGACAGGCCGATGCCCCGCATGATGGTCAGCTCGCGGTCGCCCGCCATGCGGGCATAGACGAACAGCACGACGATGAAGCAGGTGATGGGCAGGATGGTGGCCAGGAAGCTCGGCACCAGAAGGGCAGTGAGCTTGACGAAAACGAAGGGCGACAGCCCGTGATTGACGATGATCTGGATGAAACGCAGCGATTGGGTAAGCCAGATGAGCGCCACCAGCCCAGCCGTGACCAGCACCAGCGCCAGGCTGAGCTGACCGATAATATAGCGGTCAATGCGGTAGGGCAGGGCACGGGACTGCATCGCGGATGGTTCTGGCCGGGTGTTGCGCGGAAGGCAAGAGCACGGCTTGGTGGCGGAAGTTTGACGTTGCGGGTGCCACAACATTCATGTTGTAGTTCCAACAGGGCCGTTAAGGGGTGGGCGATGATGTACGATGATGCGCTGCTGGCGCGGTTGACCGCCGGCCTCGCCGGGGTGCTGTGCTGCTGGGGTCTCGCCGCGGACACCACGCTGCGGCTGCTCACCATTTCCGAGAACGCGACATTCCTGGCCGAAACGCCCGAGGGCGCGCGGACGATTTTTCGCGTCCACCGGCCGGGCTATCACAGCCGGGCCGAGATTGCCGCCGAGCTTGCCTGGATATCCGCCCTGGCGCGGGATGGCGTGGTCGCCACCCCGGTGCCGCTGCCGGCGCGGGATGGCAGCACCATCGTGGCCTTTGCGGATGGCGCCACCGAGCGGCTGGCGGTGGCCTTCACCTTCATGCCGGGGGATGAGCCGGCGGCGGCGGCGGATCTGGCGGGCTGGTACGGGCAGCTCGGCGAGATCACGGCGCGGCTGCATCGGCATGCCCGCCATTGGCAGCGGCCGGCCGATTTCACCCGCAAGCGATGGGATTTCACGACAATCATCGGCCCCGGCGCGCATTGGGGCGACTGGCGCACCGCGCCAGGGCTCGATGCGGCCGGGCGGGCGGTATTGGAGCAGACCGCGATGCTGCTGGAGCGCCAGACGGCTGCATACGGCCAGAGCGCGGATAATTTCGGGCTGGTGCATTGCGACATGCGGACGGCCAACCTGCTGGCCGCCGGCGACCGCCTCGCGGTGATCGATTTCGACGATTGCGGCTTTTCCTGGTACGGCTATGATTTCGCGGCCTCACTGAGCTTCATGGAGCATGAGCCCTTCGTGCCGGCGCTGACCCGTGCCTGGGTGGAGGGCTACCGCCGCGTGGCGCCGTTTGCGGCGGCCGATGAAGCCGCCCTGCCCATGTTCGTGATGCTGCGCCGGCTGCAGCTCACCGCCTGGATCGCCAGCCATGGCGAGACCCCCACGGCCCAGGCTTTCGGCGCGGATTATGTGCGCGGCACGGTGGCGCTCGGCGCCGCCTATTTGCGTCAGCCTGCGCTGGAGCCGGCATGATGAGCGATACCAGGCAGATCCTCGCCCTTAACCGTTTCGATAATGCCCGCATGGATGGCCTCGATGATGGGCTGCGCGCCCGCCTCGCCCGGCGTGAGGCCACGTTCGGCGCCGCCTCGGTGCTGTTCTATGAGCGGCCGCTCGAGCTGGTACGCGGCCATGGCGCGTATTTATACGATGCGGCGGCCAACCAGTATCTCGACATGTATAACAATGTGCCCTCGGTCGGGCATTGCCACCCGCATGTCGTCTCGGCCATCGCTGCGCAGGCGGCACGGCTGAACATCCATACGCGCTACCTCACCCGGCCGGTGGAGGAATATGCCGTGCGGCTGCTCGGGCATTTCCCGGCGCCGCTGACCAATCTGGCGATGACCTGCACCGGCAGCGAGAGCAATGACCTGGCGCTGCGCATCGCCACGGCGGTTACGGGCAGGCGCGGGTTCATCGTCACCCGCGCCGCCTATCACGGCAATACGGCGGCGGTGGCGGCGATCTCGCCTTCATCTTTCTCCGGCACGGCCGTGCCGCCGCATGTCCGGCTGATTGCCGCGCCGCAGGCGGATGGCGACGTGGCGGGACGCTTTACGGCCGGGCTGCGCGCCGCCATTGCCGGGCTGGAGGAAGCCGGTATCGGCTTCGCGGCGCTGGTGGTGGACAGTATTTTCTCCTCGGACGGCATATTCGCCGATCCCGCGGGATTCCTCGCCCCGGCCCTGGAAGCAGTGCGTGAGGCTGGCGGTTTGTTCATAGCCGATGAGGTGCAGCCGGGTTTTGGCCGGACAGGCGGCGGGCTCTGGGGGTTCGCGCGCCATGGCATAATCCCGGATATCGTCACCATGGGCAAACCCATGGGCAACGGGTTTCCCATGGGCGGGGTTGTCACCAGGCCGGAGTTTTTAGCCCGCTTCTGCGAGGAGACCGGGTATTTCAACACGTTCGGCGGCAACCCGGTGGCGGCGGCGGCCGGCGATGCGGTGCTGGATGTCATCGAGGAGGAGGGGCTCATCGCCAATGCGGCCAGCACCGGCGGGTTGCTCAAACAGGGGCTGGAGGCGTTGCGCGCCGAATTTCCCGCCATTGGCGGGATACGCGGGGCCGGGCTGTTCATCGGGCTGGACTTCATCTCGCGTGACAGCGGCGCCCCGGACCCGCGGATGGCCAGCCATGTGATCAACGCGCTGAAGGATAAATTCATCCTTATCGGTGCCGCCGGGCTGTATGGCCATACGCTGAAAATCCGCCCGCCCCTCTGTTTCGCCCCGGCCCATGCCGCGCGGTTTCTGGAAAGCTTGCGGGAGGTCCTGCGCGCGTCTTGACAGGCGGGCGGGTTGGCCGCGCTATGCCGGGCATGGGCTCAAGGGAGAAGATCATGCGCGGCCGGCTTAAAAACAAGATACGTTATGGCGCTGTCTTGGCTCTCGCGGCCGCCCTCCTGCCGCTTGCCCCGGCTTGCGCGGCCTCGGTATCCGTCGCCGTGGCGGCCAATTTCACCGCCCCGGCCCGCGAGCTGGCGGCAGATTTCCAGCACGCCACGGGCGATACGCTGCAACTGAGCTTCGGCTCCTCCGGCCAGTTCGCGGCGCAGATCACCCAGGGCGCGCCTTTCGAGGTATTTCTCTCCGCCGATGCCGCAAGGCCGGAAAAACTGGCGAAAATGGGTCTGGGCGCGCCGGGCAGCGTGTTCACCTATGCCACCGGCAAGCTGGTGCTGTGGAGCGCCGTGCCGGGCCTGGTCGATGACCAGGGCAAGGTGCTGCGCGCCGGCAAGTTCGCCCATATCGCCATCGCCAACCCGCAAGCCGCGCCCTATGGCGCGGCGGCCATCGAGACGATGCGCAAGCTGGGCGTCTATGCCGCCCTTGCCCCGAAATTCGTGACCGGCGAGAGCATCAACCAGACCTACCAGTTCGTCGCCACCGGCAATGCGGAACTGGGCTTCGTTGCCCTCTCCCAGGTGATCAAGACGCATAAAGGCTCCGCGTGGCGGGTGCCGCAAAGCCTGTATACGCCGATCGCCCAGGATGCGGTGCTGCTCAAGCCGGGAGAGAACGACCCGGCGGCGCGGGCGTTCATGGCCTATTTGAAGAGCCCGGCGGCCCTGGCGGTGATCCGCGCCTACGGCTACGCGACGACGCATTGAGGGCGCCCGGGCATGTGGCCGGCCATTAAGCTGTCGCTTGAGCTGGCCACGGTGACCACGCTGCTGCTCCTGCTGCTCGGCGTGCCGCTGGCCTGGATGCTGGCGCGCTGCCATGGCTGGTGGGGCGAAACTCTCGCCGCGCTGGTCGCCCTGCCGATGGTGCTGCCGCCAACCGTGATCGGCTTCTACATGCTCATCCTGCTCGGCCCGCACGGCCCGCTGGGGCCGCTGCTGGCGCGGCTGGGGCTGCACACGCTGGCGTTCAGCTTTACCGGGCTGGTCATCGGCTCGGTGGTCTATTCTCTGCCTTTCATGGTGCAGCCGGTGCGCCATGCCTTCCGCGCGCTGGGGCCTGGCCCGTGGGAGGCTGCCCTCACCCTGCGCGCCGGGCCGCTGGATGCGTTCTGGTCCGTCGCCCTGCCGCTGGCGCAAGGCGGCATCCTCACCGGCGCCATTATGTGCTTTGCCCATACGCTGGGCGAGTTCGGCGTGGTGCTGATGCTGGGGGGCGATATTCCGGGCCGGACCGAGGTGCTTTCCATCGTCATCTTCAACGCGGTCGATAATCTGCAATGGGCCGAGGCCGGGCGGCTGGCGGCGGGCATGGCCGGGTTCTCCTTCCTTGCCGTGCTGGCGATGTTTCTGGTCGAAAAGCGCGTCTCGCGGCTGCGCGCATGAGCGGGATCGAGGCACGGTTCGCGGGCAGGCTGGGCGGGTTCATGCTCGATGCCGCCTTCTCACTCCCCGGTACCGGCATTACCGGCCTGTTCGGCCCCTCGGGCTGCGGCAAGACGTCATTGCTGCGTTGCCTCGCCGGGCTCACGCGGCTGCCGGACGGGTTTTTGCGCGTCAATGATGAAATCTGGCAGGATGGCGATATTTTCCTCGCCCCGCAGCACCGCCGGATCGGCTATGTGTTCCAGGATTCACGGCTCTTCGCGCATCTCACCGTGCGGCGGAACCTGCAATTCGGCCTTCGGCGCGCGGTGGCGCGGGGCATTGGCGAGGCGGAGGTGGTCGGCCTGCTCGGGCTTGAGCCGCTCTTGCAGCGCTACCCCGCGCGGCTCTCAGGGGGCGAGCGCCAGCGCGTGGCCATTGGCCGGGCGCTGCTCGCCCAGCCCCGGCTGCTGCTGCTGGACGAGCCGCTGGCCGCGCTGGACCGCGCCGCGGCAAACCAGATATTGCCGAAACTGCGCGAGATATCCCAGCTCTTCGCCGTGCCGGTGCTCCATGTCTCGCATGACATCGTGGAGATCGAGCGCATCGCGGATGGGCTGGTGCTGATGCGCCAGGATGGGCGGGTGGCCGCGTGCGGCCAGCTTGCCGGCATGCTGACGGATTTGTCCTTGCCCTTTGCCCGGCAGCGCGATGCCGCCGTGGTGCTGGAGATGACGGCCGGGGCCCATGACGCGGCCTACGGCCTGACCAGTTATAGCGCCGGGGGGGTGACGTTGACGCTGCCGGGGCAGCCCGGCGCGCCGGGCGCGGCTGTGCGCCTGCGTATCCGTGCCAGCGATGTGAGCCTGGCGCGGCAGCGCCCGGACGCCAGCAGCATCCTCAACATACTGCCCGCGCGGATTGTGGAGGCCGAGACCGCGGCGGGGCCGCATGTCAACCTGGTGCTGGGGATTGGCGGCGCGGCGAGCCCGATACGGCTGCTCTCGGCGATTACGCGCAAATCCTGGGATGCGCTGGGCTTAAGCGTGGGGGAAGTGGTTTATGCCCAGATCAAGGCTGTGGCGCTGGCTGAGTCGCGCTGAAATTTAGCCCAAGGCCGCGCGCCGCCAGCCAGCCATAGCTGGCGATGACCAGATAGCAGCAGCCAGGGACAAGCAGCGCATGGCCGAGGCCGATGGCATCGGCCGTGGCGCCATAGATGACCGGGATGATGGCGCCGCCGACGATGGCCATGCAGAGCAGCGCCGAGCCATTGGCGGTTTCCGCGCCGAGATCTTCCAAGGCGAGGGTAAAAATCGTCGGGAACATGATGGAATTGGCGAGGCCGATGGCGAGCACGGCGGCCGCGGCGCCCGGCCCGCCGGCCCGCGAGGCGCCAAAGGCCAGAGCCGCCGCCGCCAGCGCATGCAGGCACAGCACCTTGCCGGGCGCAAACCGGCGCAAGGTGTACGAACCGGCGAAGCGGCCGAGCATCGCCGAGCCCCAGTACAGGCTGACCATGGCGCCCGCCACCTGGGCGATGTTGAAATGTGGCGTGGCGCCGCTCACCCGGTGCAGGAAGCCGGCGAATCCGGCGCCGATGGGCACGGCGCGGGCACCGATAATGCCAGGCTGCATGAGATAGTTGGTGAGGCCGGAACCGATGGAGACCTCGGCGCCGACATAGGTGAAGATGCAGGCGACGCCGAAAATAAGCCGTGGGCGGCGCAGCAGCGTGCGGCGGAACGGGTTGGGGCTGGAGGCGGCCGAGGCCGGGCCGGGCCGGTTACGCAAGGCCCAGAATACCAGCGTGAACAGGAGCAGCGCGCCGGCAATGATGAGAAAGGGAAACTGCACGCTGCGCGCCGCCTGGATGCGCGCGGCGGCGAGCAAGGCCGGGCTGGGTGAGGCGGGCACGGCCACGCCGTGCTGCAGGATGAACAGGGCCCCGACGAATGGGCCGATAAACGTGCCCAGCGCGTTGAAGGCCTGCGCCAGAGTGAGCCGGCTATGCGAGGTGGCGGGCGGCCCCAATGCGGCGATATAGGGGTTGGCCGCTACCTGCAGGATGGTGATGCCGGCGGCGACGCAGAACAAAGCGAGAAGAAAGACTGGGTAGAGGGCGAGCCGGGCCGCCGGCGCGAACAGGAGCAGGCCCGCCGCCATGATGCCCAGGCCGAGTGCGATGCTGCGGACATAGCCGAACCGGCCGACAGCCGCGCCGGCGGGGGCGGAGACGATGAAATAGCCGATGAAGAAGGCGAACTGCGCCAGCATCGCCTCGGCATAATTGAGCGCGAACAGGGATTTAAGCTTGGCGATCAGCGGGTCGTTAAGGACCGTGACAAAGCCCCAGGTGAAGAAGAGGGAGACGACGAGGCCCCGCATCGCGCCGTCCGGGGTTGCGCCTGGGGGCGCGCTCATGGCGCCCGGCATGCCTGGCGCGGTATCCGATGCCATGTCCATTTAATCCCCGGCCGTTATTAACTTATTGATTATTCATGAAAATGGTGCCGACACCCAGGATTGAACTGGGGACCTACTGATTACGAATCAGTTGCTCTACCGCTGAGCTATGTCGGCACACCGCTTGAACGCCAGGCACGATGCGAGGATGGCCCGGGAACATCCTCCCTCTCGGGGGATACGCGCTGACCAGCCTGCCGGGGGCATATCGCATAATGAAGATTTGAAATCCACCCCCTGTTTCCGCCGCGATCGGCCGCGCCCCATATGACGAACAAGGCAGGCCCAGATGGGATTGTGCCTCCCCGAGGTGGGGCTGGGCTGTAACGGATATGGCCCCGCACCAGATGCTGGAGGGCGCCGGGCGAGAATGAACACTTATTCGCAACAAAATTTTCGATGTGGCGTAAAAATCCACGATCAGATTTAACATGAAATGAAAAATCAGCATGTAAATAAGCATGATTTTACGAAAATTTAAATTTCATGAAAGATAAGATTCTGTTGAATGCGCCGTGTATTCCGGCTCTCAACGGTGTTGCATCCCTTTATACCCTCACACCGACAAAATATCGTTTTGATACTTTTATGGTTTCAAATCTGATGAATTATAATGGGTTTTTTATATCATTCCGGAATAAAATATCCCTGCCAACAACAAAACAGACTATCGAATTCAGTTGCTTATGGGCTGTATCGTCCCATGCATGCCGGGCAAGCCAAGCCGATAACGTATCTTACGCAAACTTATTATATATGTTGTTGACTTGTGCGGTGCACCAAAGGAAGTATTGCCTAGGATAGCCGTTAAGTGCGGCAGACGGAACAAGGCACATTGCGTGCCTGGATCGTGGCGTTACGATTGACAATTATGGTAACGATTTTATGGCGATGCAGAGCAAATGGGATCGCAATGATGGATTATGCAACGACATTCAGTGATTATGCGAGCCGTGATTATGCGAGGCTTGATACCGCCGCGCAGCGCCAGGAGCTGGAGCGCGATCACATGTTTCCGTCGGCCGTCAGCCTGCGCACGATCGTCAATGTCTCGGTTTTTATACAGATTCTTGCACTATGGAGTATTTTCAGCGCGAGCCTGGACCTTGTGGCCACCCGGGATGCATGGTTGCGGTGTGCGCTTGCGGGGCTGGTTCTGGCCGCCATGTTCGGGCTGTACTGGCGCAAGGCGGGATTGTTCACGCCGCGCTGGATGGCAGAACCAGCCCGACGCCTCGCCCCGCCCGGCGTTCTTTTGAACAGTTTCTGCGCCGCGGTATTTTTAAGTTTTCTGTTCGCCTGCCTGGAGAATGTGCGCCCGGATGATGCGCTGTGTGGCGCGCTGACCGCCGGTATTGCCGTGCTGCTGCTCGCCGCCGGGGGGGGCATCGTCACACGCAGCTTTCTGCGCCACGCCATGCGGCGCCGGCGCCTCGCCTGCGATATCGTGCTCGCGGGAGAATCCGTGGCGATGGGCCGCTTCATCCGGCAGATGCGCGAGCATCATCCAGCCGTGCGAATCCGCGCCGCCTTCGTGCTCGCCCCCACGGCGATGCCAGGTGAGGTCGAGGGTGTGATGGTGCCGGGCGGGATATCAGATCTGTTGAGCTATCATGCGAAGTTTCCAAAGCCGCATGTTGTTGTCATCACGCCCGCTGACGCGGTCATGACGACGGAACATCTTGATGCCTTGCGGATGCAGCCCTTGCATGTTCTCGCGCTAGCGGAGCCGCTGTTGGCTGGGGATTTCGCGACGCGCATATGCGCTCATGGTGTGCCGGGCGTTAAGCTGAAACCGTTGCTGGAGCCGCCATTGCGGCCGTTGGACCATCTTTTGAAATCGACGTTCGATCGTCTGGCCGGGCTGATGGCCCTGATATTATTCGCGCCGGTCATGCTAGGCTGTGCCGTCATGATCATGCTGACCAGCCCTGGACCTGTGCTCTACCGGCAGAAGCGCATCGGGTATCGCAATAAAATGTTCGACGTCTATAAATTTCGCTCGATGCATTTTTTGCATAGTGACAAGGTGACACTGACCCGGCGCAATGATGACCGTATTTTTGCCTTCGGGGCGCTCATGCGCCGCTTGAGCCTCGACGAATTGCCGCAATTATTCAATGTCGTGCGTGGTGAAATGTCTCTGGTGGGGCCGCGCCCGCACATGCGCGAAGCGAAAGCCGGTGATGATTTATATTATGATGTGGTTCCGGAATATGCCTCGCGGCATCGCGTCAAGCCGGGCATTACCGGCTGGGCGCAGGTAAATGGCTGGCGTGGTCCCACCGAGACGTCTGAAGCCATCCATGCGCGCGTGGCGCACGACCTTTACTACATCGAACACTGGTCTTTCTGGTTCGATGTAAAAATTCTGTTCCGCACTATCGCGGGCGGATTCTCTGGGAGCAACGCATTTTAGCATGGAAATTACAGCACACCAGGCAAAACGGCGCGTAAAGCAAACGAAAGGCTTCACCGCCATGGCGCTGGTCTGCGCTTTGGCCGGCTGTGCGGCAAACAACGGAACGCCGGTCACGGTAAGGACTGTGCCGCTGCCGAGTTCGGTTGTTTCCGTGGAGACCCAACATCTGACACCAGATGAAATTTCCCAGGTTGTGGGTACTACTGAGAATGGGGCATATGTGCTTGGCCCGAACGACGTGATCTCGGTGAACGTATACTCGCACCCTGACCTCAGCGTGCCCAACCCATTACAATACGGCAACCATGCCGGCGCGCTCATCACCAGTGATGGCTCTGTGCAGCTGCCCCTGATCGGCAATGTGAATGTTGGTGGTCTGACCTTGCAGCAGGCGCAACAGAGACTTCAGATGGCCTATGGTACCTACGTGGTCCAGCCGCGCATCGCCATCGAGTTGCAACAGGCTGAAAGCCTACGCTACTATCTTCTGGGTGCGTTCACCACGCCCGGCGTGGTTTATCCCAGCCATCCGCTGGATCTTCTGGATGCATTGGCACTGGGCGGCAGTGTGAACATCTCCGGTGCCGATCTTTACCAGGCCTATGTCGCGCAGAATTCCGTGAAATTGCCGATCGACCTGCATGCCTTGCTGATCGATGGGGATATGAGCCAGAATGTGACGCTGGCTCCCGGTGACGCGATTGTCATACCCACCTCCGCCAATGAGAATGCCTTCGTGTTTGGCTCCGTAGCCAAGCCTGGCGCCGTGCCGTTCCAGTCGGGCGGGCTTACGCTGTTACAGGCTTTGAGCGATGCCGGCCTCGATCTTGGTTCCATGACAAACGGCGAGCTCTCGCAGGTTCGCATCATTCGGAGCCAAGGCGCCAGCGCGCAATATTTCGTAGTAAATGCCTCGATGATCGAAAATGGGAAGGCGGCACCCTTCGCGCTCTATCCGGGCGATATCGTCTATGTTCCGGCCAACGCTATTGGCACATGGAACCAGGCTATTTCCGCATTGCTGCCCTCGCTGCAGGCCGTCTCAGGCATTCTGAATCCATTCGTCGATATCAAATATCTGCGGCAGTAACTAGATGATTGGTGCATCATGACCCTCGCGATCACAGAGTTCGATACAAAGATGCATGACTCATTCGAGGCGGGTGAGATCGGCGCGGCGATTCTGCGGCGCTGGCGCTTCATTGCCGGCGCGGCAGCACTCGGTCTGGTGCTCGGGTTATACGTGGTCATGACGGCGACGCCAAAATTCACAGTTAATGGCGCGATGTATCTCGGCGACCCTGCTGCCACAGGCGGCAATGGCGATCAGGGAAACTTCCTCACCGCGTATCAGAATACGGGTACGGTGAATACGCTTGTCAGCCTGCTGCAATCGCGCGCCCTGGTTGAAAAGGCGATATTGCAGACCGGGCTGAACGCCAGCATTACACCTGTGGGTGCCGCCAAAATGCCGTATTGGCGATGGAAATATGTCTATGGCCGTGCGATCGATGCCTTCGCGCCCAGGAGCGGCACTCTTGTGGCACAGGATGCCGTGATTTCGGATCCCGGCAGCAGCGGATTCGGCGCAATTTTGAAATTTGGCGACAATGGACATTACATAGCAACAACTAAACCGACGATGCTGCGTAAAGCAAAAACCCTGTTCACCGGGGTTCTGGGGGAGCCGGTCTCGCAAGCTGGGGTGAGCTTCGTGCTGAAGTCGGCCGATGGTGCGGTGCTGCCGGCAGCCGGCAGCCGCTACATGCTCTCCGTGGCCCCCGCCAAGGCGGTGGCGGACCAGGTGCTGGGCGGCGCCTACACGGCGACCGCCGGGGCGGGCGCATCCGACCCCACGCAGGTCGCTGATTTACAGCTGTTGTGGCAGAACCCGTATCAGGGGGCGGCGTTCGTAAACCAGTTGATGCGGGATTTCATTGATATGCAATTATCATGGAACACCCAGTCGGCCTCGAATACTGAAGCATTCGTGACCAGCGAACTGGCCAAGGTAGAGGCACAGATGCAGCATGCCGACAAGGCGCTGGCGGACTATCAGGCTAGAACGGGAATCCTCGAAGTCTCCGGAACGGCCCAGGCGCTGATCGATCAATTGTCGCAGTATAAGATGCAGCAGACTACACTGGAGCTGAAACAGCAAGCCTTGACGCAGGTGCTCGACTCACTGCGTAATAACAACGGATCTGACCCGTATCTGATAAGCCAGATCGATGATCCCGTGCTGACCAATCTCGCAAGTGAACTGGCGACAGCGCAAACGCAGCTGAGCTCGCAGAGTGTGACGCTGACCGGAGCGGCACCGGAGGTGGAGACCGCGGCAGCGTCTGTGGCAAGCCTGCGGCAATCGGTTCGCGCGCTGTTGTTGAACGATCAGAAGATCGCGACCAGAAATCTGCAGAACATCAA
>JAKBAV010000125.1 GCA_021826225.1 Pseudomonadota bacterium
TGCTGGCCCTGCTGGTATTTCTGTTTGTCTACCCGCTCTCCCGGTTGCTCAGCCTGCCGCTTTTCAGCCCCGCGACAGGTGGAGCGGATGCGCGCGCCTATTGCGATTCGCTCGTTCTGGCGCTCCTGGTCGGCCTGATCGTCGCCCCTCTGGGTGCTGTTTTGGCGCAGGTGCTGGAAACCATGCAGGGCCGCGCGATCCGCGCCCTGGGTCTGGCGCTCTGGGTACTGTTCCTGGCGCCGGGCTATGTGCTCACCACTGGCTGGCTGGTCATTTTCACGCATCCGCTCGTGCGTGACAGCTTTTTCGGGCATGCCTTCATGGGGCCGGCCGGGCTGGTATTCCTGTATTGCCTCAAGGCACTGCCCTTCGCGGTGTTCGTGGCGCGTACCACCTTCGCGCAGAGCAGCGCGGCGCTGGCGGAGGCTGCTCTGGTGCTCGGGGTGAGCCTCTGGCGGCGGCGGTTACTGGCGCTGCGCCTCGCGCTGCCGGCGATGGCCGCCTCGTTCACCATCGCGGCAATCGAAACGATGCAGGAATTCGGCATCCCCGCCACGCTGGGCATCACGACCAGGCTGCCGATCATCACCTATGCCATCTACCAGCGCCTCAACACCACGCCGACCGATTTCGCGGGTGCTGCGGCGCTGTGCTGGTGGCTCATTCTCACGGCCGGGCTGCTCGCCATGCTGCAGCTCAGCGTGCAGGCGCGCCACCAGACGGCTTTGACCCATGGCCGTGCCCGCCGCAACCCGCCACGCCCCAGCAGCCGCGCCGAGGGGCTGTGGCTCGGCGCCGGCGCGGTGCTGCTCTGGAGCCTCGGCGTTGCCGCCCCGATGCTGGCCTTGCTCTCCGTCGCGCTGTCCGGCGATATCGGCGCCACCCAATCGCTCGACTCGGTTCTGCGCTCGCTGGGCTATGGCATGCTGGCGGCAAGCATTGCGCTGGCGGCGGGGGTCGTCGTGCTCAAGCTGCAAGCGGGGCGTGGCCTCTGGTTTCCGGCTCTGCTCCAGGGCCTGCTCTCGGCCAACATGGCGGTGCCGGGCCTGGTGCTCGGCGCCGGCTATGTCATCGCCTTCAACAACTTCTATCTTCCGCTTTATGGCACGGTGCTGCTGCTCGTCATCGCTTACGCCGCCGGGGCGCTGCCCGTGGCCATCCGCCTCATGGGCACGGCCATCGGCCAGCTGGACCCCAAGCTCGATGAAGCGGCGCGCATCTTCGCTCTGCCAAGGATCACCCGCGTGGTTGACATCGAGGCCACGCTGCTCGCGAAGCCGGGGCTTTATGCCTGGCTGATGGTCACCGCCGCGGTAATGTACGAATTGCCGATCTCCGAGCTTCTCTATGTGCCGGGCGCCATGCCGCTCGGGGTTGCCATCGTCGCGGATGACATGACGGCCGCCTATGGCGATGCCGCGAGGCTCGCCTTGCTCGGCATGCTCAGCCTGGGCGTGCTGGCCGCTTGCCTTGGGTTGGCCGTTCATCTTATCACCCGCCCGCAAACCGAAATCATCGTGGCACCATGACCCTCAGCCTTCACATCACCGGCGCCAGCCGCAAGCTCGCCGGCCGCACCGTGCTCAGGGATATTTCCCTGGAGCTGGAACAAGGCAGGTTTCTGGTTCTTGCCGGGGAGTCCGGCTCGGGCAAAACCACGTTACTGCGCATGGCCGCCGGGCTGGACCGCACGGATAGCGGGACGATCCGAATCCAGGACAGGCTGGTCGATGATGCCGGAGGCGTATTCATAGCCGCGGAGAAGCGCCGGCTCGGCATGGTGTTCCAGGAATTCGCGCTCTGGCCGCATCTGAGCTGCCTGGAAAACGTCGCCTTGGCGGTGCCCGCCGATACCGCGAACCGCAACAAGGCCGCCATGGCGCTGCTGGACCGGCTGGGCGTTGCGGCTTTCGCCCAGCGCCGCCCGGCCCTGCTCTCCGGCGGCCAGCAGCAACGCGTGGGCATCGCCCGCGCCCTCGCCGCCCGGCCGTACCTGCTGCTGCTCGACGAGCCGCTTTCGAGCCTGGACATGGAAACCCGCGACAAGCTGCGCGAGACGTTGATGGAAACCGTGCGGGATGCCGGAATTTCCGCTCTTCTGGTCAGCCATGATCCGGAAGATTGCTGGCACATGGCGGACCATGTGGCGGTTCTGGAACAAGGGGTCATCCGCCAGCAGGGCGCGCCGCGGGATTTATGGCGCCAGCCCGCCTCGGCCTATATCGCCCGCTTCACGGGGGCGGCTGGCGGCATGTCCGTGCCCATTACGTCCGGCCCGGATGGCGCGGTGCTGGATATCGGCGGCACGCGGATCGCGCTGCCGCAACACATCACCACCGGGCGAGCCCGCTTATTCTGGCGCGAAGGCGGAGTCTGCCGCGCGCCGAACGGCAATGGCATTCCCGCCGAAGCCATTTCGGTGCATTTCGACGCCGGGCGTTTCCGCGTGCGCTGGCAGGTCCCAGGCATGTCCCGCCCGCTTGTCAGCTTCGAGCCGGAGCCGGTATCCACCGGACCTGGCCATATCATCATCAACCCTGAGAAGCTCTTTTTATTTTCTGAAACTGGAGACAAGCACCCATGATGGGAGCCCTGATAGCCACCTTCCTTACCGCCACGGTCGAATGGGTGGAGGCCTATACCATCGTGCTGGCGGTTGCCCTGTCAATCGGCTGGCCGCGCGCGCTGGGCGCCGCCG
Source organism: Pseudomonadota bacterium (assembly GCA_021826225.1). Taxonomy (GTDB): domain Bacteria; phylum Pseudomonadota; class Alphaproteobacteria; order Acetobacterales; family Acetobacteraceae; genus Acidocella. The sequence continues at coordinate 2,699 of JAKBAV010000125.1, forward strand.
GCGTGGCGTTGCTGTTTCTGGCGGTGCTGACCACGGCCGGCAGCCTGATCCTGACCATGATCCACGATCTCGCCATCCTGCAATTCGTGATCGGCGTGTTTCTTACCCTGTTCGGCGTGCGCTGGCTGGGCAAGGCCATTGCCCGTGGCGCCGGCCTGAAAAAACTGCACGATGAAGACGCCGAGTTCGCCGGGCTGCGCGCCCGCGCCGATATTCACGAGGCCCGCGCCGCCTGGTGGATCGCCTTCAACGGCATGCTGCTCGAAGGCCTGGAGGTATGGCTCATCGTCGTCGCCCTGGGCGTGCAGACGCACCATACGCTGGCGGCCGGTTCCGCCGCCATCGCGGCTCTGCTGGTGGTCTGCGCCGCGGGCGCGCTCGCGCGCAAGCCGCTTGCCAGAGTGCCCGAAAATACCATCAAGTTCGTCGTCGGTTCGGGCATTCTGAGCTTCGGAACATTCTGGATACTGGCCTCGCTCGGTTATGACTGGCCGCTTGGCGATGCGGCGCTGCCCGTGCTGTTTGCCTTTTACGGTCTCGGCGGGCTCGGCCTGATCCGGCTCTACAGCACCAAAACTCTGAAACTGGGGACCGTATGATGCAGGGCTTCGTCAAAACCCTTTTCGGGGACAAATATACGCTCGGCGTGGCCGGGAGCTGCATTCTTGTCGCGGCCGTGCTTCTGCACACTCCGGCGGCGATTTTCGCGGGCGCGGTGCTGCCCATCTGCCTGCTGGCCGGCGCCGCCTATCTCGCCAGGAAATGATGTGGCGCCAGCGCGGCCAGCGCTTCCTCCGCGGCGCGCTGGCCGCTGAGATAGGCACCATGCGCGGTTGAGAAATCGGTCAGATGGGTGGCCTCGCCCGCGAAGAACAGCCGGTTGTCATAGGGGCGCGCGAGCATGACCCGGGCGCGGGATTGGCCGGGCAGCGCGTGGCTGTACGCGCCGCCGATGGTGGGGCTCCGCGTCCAGTCCGAGGCGATGAGCGGCCGCAGGCAGCGGCGGATATCGGCGCCGAAGAGGCCGGCCAGCTGGTCCATGGCGCGGGCGAAGGCGGCTTCCGCCCCCTGCGCCGCCACGGCCCGCGCACCAGCGCCGCCGAGGAAGCAGCTGATTACCGGCTGGCCGAAGGGGCGGATGTAATAGCTGCCCGTGGCGGCGTCGAACGGGTCGCCCAGAGCATGGCTTTCGGGGGTGAACGGGTGGCCGCCGGTGATCTCGAAAAACAGCTTCTCGTCATTCCCGAGCGGCAGGCGGCTGGCGGCCTCACGCCACGGGTCGAGGCCGGAGGGCCAGTCCATGGCATCGCCGGCGAGTATATTGGTCGAAACGGTGCAGATAACGGCGCGGGCCCGCACCGTGCCGGCGGCGGTGCGCAGTTCGACGCGACTTCCATCCAGCCGCACCGCCTCCACCGCGGCGGTGAGGCGCAGGGGGATGGCCGCGGGCAGGCTGGCGGTGATGAGCGTGCCGTAACCCGCCGGCAGGCGCCAGTTGCAATCGGTCGAGGCGGCGTCATAAGCCGCGTAGTCCCGGGCCGAGATGCGCTCAAGCTCGTCGCCGCTGATGAAGCCGCTCATGGCCTGCAGATAGGCCGTCCAGCGCCCGCCCGGCGCCAGCGCCTCGGCGGCGATGTCGCTGGCGGGTGGTGCTGCGGCGAGGCGCGCGCTCCAGCTGGCGAAGGCCTGGCGGGCCTCGTCCCACGCCGCGGCGGAAAGCCCGTTGGCGCCGTCCTCGCGGTCCCAGGCGGAAGGCCGGCGGTCCACCGTGAAGCCAGACTGTTCGGCGATCAGGGTCCAGGGATTACGGTCGGCGGAATGCAGCCATTCGCAACCGAGATCAAGCGGCATGCCCGCCGCATGCCGGGTCCAGGCGCGGCCGCCAATGCGGGGCAAGGCTTCGAGCAGCAACACGTTCAGCCCGCTGCCCGCCAGCCGCCGCGCGGCACCGATGCCGGCCGCACCGGCGCCGATGATGGCGATATCCGGCTCGTCATTCATGGTGCGTATCCTCAGCCCGCCTGCGGCGCCGGCAACGAGGCCATGTCGATCACGAAGCGGTAGCGCACATCCGCGCGTTCCATTCTTTCGAACGCCTCGTTGATCTGGTCCATGCGGATCATTTCCACATCTGGATGAATGTTTTTGCGGGCGCAGAAATCCAGCATTTCCTGGGTCTCGGCGATCCCGCCGATCAGCGAACCGGCAATGCGGCGGCGGCCGAAAATCATGGGCACGGTGCTCGGCTCGGGCAGGGTGCCGACCTGGCCGACGATCACCAGCGTGCCGTCAATATCGAGCAACGGCAGATACGGGTTGATGTCATGCTTGACGGGCACGGTATCGATGATGAGATCGAAGCGGTTGGCCGCCTTGGCCATGGCTTCGGTATCGCCGGAAACCAGCAGTTCATCGGCACCCAGGGCCAGCGCATCGGCCAGCTTGTCCGCCGTGCGGCTCAGCACCGTGACATGCGCGCCCATCGCGGCGGCGAGCTTCACCGCCATATGGCCGAGCCCGCCAAGCCCGGCCACCCCGATGCGGCTGCCGGGACCGGCATTCCAGCGGCGCAACGGCGAATAGCTGGTGATTCCGGCGCAGAGCAGCGGCCCGGTTCTGGCCAGATCGAGCCTGTTGTCGAGCCGCAGCACGAACGCCTCGCGCACGACGATATGCCGGGCATAACCGCCGAGCGTGTTCTCGCCGTTGATGCGGTCGG
>JAKBAV010000126.1 GCA_021826225.1 Pseudomonadota bacterium
GCTGGCGCATGCGCCGGATGCGGTGCTGCTGGATAATATGGCACCCGAAATGCTGCGCGCGGCGGTGGCGCGGATCAATGGCCGGGCCATCGCCGAGGCTTCCGGGAGGATCAACGCGCAAACCGCGCCGGGTATCGCCGAAACCGGGGTGGATCTGCTCTCGGCCGGCTGGCTCACCCATTCGGCGCGGGTGCTGGATATCGGGCTGGATTTCGTGGGGTAGAGCAGGATGCAAACAGGCTGAACAGCAAGGTTCAGCCTGTTTGCGGGGAGTTTTCTACACGTTCAGCAGCAGATGCTCGCGTTCCCAGGACGAGATCACGCGCAGATATGTTTCATATTCGAGGCGTTTTACCGCGACCAGCACGTCCACCAGTTTTTCGCCGAGAATGTCGCGGATCGGCTGCGAGGCGCTCATCAGATCCAGCGCGTGGGAGAGTTCGCGTGGCAGGGTGTATTCGCCGGTATAGGCGCTGCCGACCTGCTCGGGTGTGGGCTCCAGCTTTTCGGTCATGCCGAGATAGCCGCAGGCGAGCGTGGCGGCGAAGGCGAGGTAGGGGTTGGCATCGGCCCCCGGCACGCGGTTTTCCACGCGCATGGCCTCGGCGCCGCCGAAGGGCACGCGCAGCCCGCAGGTGCGGTTGTCATAGCCCCATTGCAGGTTGATGGGCGCGTTGGAAAAGCGCGTGAGGCGGCGGTAGGAGTTTACGTTGGGCGCGAAAATCGGCATCACCGCGGGGATGTATTTCTGCAGCCCGGCAATGTAGCGCTTGAAGAGTTTGCTGGCCTTGCCGTCGGCGCCGGCGAACAGGTTGCGGCCGTTCTCATCGACGATGCTCTGATGCACATGCATGGCCGAGCCGGGCTCGCCGCCCATCGGCTTGGCCATGAAGGTGGCGTAGATATTGTGGCGCAGCGCCACCTCGCGCACGGTGCGCTTGAACAGGAATACCTGGTCGGCGAGGTGCAGCGGGTCGCCATGCAGCAGGTTGATCTCGACCTGGGCGGCACCTTCCTCGTGGATCAGCGTATCGAGGTCCATTTCCTGCAGATCGCAGAAATCGTACATTTCCTCGAAGAGCGGGTCGAATTCATTGACCGCGTCGATCGAATAGGCCTGGCGCCCGGTTTCCTGGCGGCCGGAGCGGCCGACCGGGGGGACCAGCGGGTAATCGGGGTCGGTGTTGCGGTCCACGAGGTAGAATTCCAGCTCGGGTGCCAGCACGGGCTTCCAGCCTTTGTCCTCATAGAGCTTGAGTACGCGCTGCAGTACTTGCCGAGGCGCCATCGGCACCGGCGTGCCGTTCGCGTATTGGCAATCATGGATGATCTGCGCGGTGGGCTCATGCGCCCAGGGCACCAGGCGGACGGTGGAGGCATCGGGGATCAGCTTGATGTCGATGATCGCCGGATCGGTGAGGGAGTCGGTGGGGTCCTCGGGATATTCGCCGGTGACGGACTGGATGAAGATGGCCTCGGGCAGGCGTGGCGCGCCGCCCTGGAAGAATTTTTGCGCCGGCATGATCTTGCCGCGCGGTATGCCGGTGATGTCGGGCACCAGGCATTCCACTTCGGTGATCCGGTGTTCCTCGAACCACTGTTTCAGGTCGATGTTTTTAGTCATTTTACCCTCGAAAAACACCCCCTCCGCCACGGCGGAGGGGGTAGGAAAATTATTGTTTCGCGGCTGTCCAGATCGCGTTGAACAGCTTCAGCTTGGCGCCGGAAAGCGGCGGCAGGAAGTGCAGCAGCTTGTAGTCGGCCGGGCTCGGCGAGACGAGTTCGGCCTTCAGATTATCCGCCAGCATGGGCTGCGAGGCGGCATTCGGGCTGCTGTAATCGTTGAAGTTGGAGAGGGCCGCGCCCTGCTTGGCGTCGAGGATGAAGTTGATGAACTCCAGGCCCAGCTTGGCATTGGGCGCCTTGGCCGGGATGGCCATGGTATCGACCCAGATCTCGGTGCCTTCCTTGGGCAGGAAGAAGCCGATATCCTTGCCCGAGCCATCGGCGTAGCTGGTCGCGACATCGCCGTTGAAGACCATGCCGGCGGAGCTGACCTTGGCCTTGAGCTGGTCGCGTTCCGGCAGGCCGTCGACGAAGCCGGCGAAGTTTTTGCGGGCGCGGGTCTGCTTGATCAGCTTGGCCGCGGCCAGCCATTCCGCCTTGGTGTCGCAGGTGAAGCCATAGCCGAGATAGGCGCAGGCGGCGCCGATGGTATCCTGGCCACTGCCGCTCATCAGCGTGAACGGATAGCTGGTGTTGATCTTGGGGTCGAACAGCAGGCTCCAGCTCTGCACCGGGTTGCTGATCTGGTCCTTCAGATAGCCGATGCCGGTGGTGCCCCATTGATAGGGGATGGAGTATTTATCGCCCCGGTCATAGGTCGGGTTCTGGAATTTTGGCGCGAGGTTCTTGAAGTTCGGCAGGGCGGCATGGTTGATCGGCTGGATCAGCTGCTCCGAGACCAGCCGGGCCACGTAATAGCTTGAAGGTACCACCACGTCGTACTGCGAATCGGCGCCGGCTTTCAGCTTGGCTTCCATTTCGGAGTTGGAGTCATAATCGGTCTCCACCACCTTGCAGCCGCATTGCTTCTCGAATTGGGTTACCATGTTGGGGTCGATATAGCCCGACCAGGTGAACAGGTTCAGCGTCGGCTGATCGGCATTGGCGGGCTGCGGCAGGACGAGCCCGGCGGTGGCGAGGGCGGCGGCGCAGCTGGCGCCGAGCAGGAATGATTTAAGGCGGGTCATGGGTATCTCCTCTTGGTTTCAGGCAACAGCCGGGATGCGGGTGCTGCGTTCGCGGTGGCGGGTAATGAAGTAATAGAGCAGCGCGATGCCGATGACGCTGGCGATCATCAGGCTGCCCAGGGCGTTGATTTCGGGCGATGCGCCTTTGCGGGCGATGGCGCTGTAGATGTAGATGGGCAAGGTGACACTGCCCGGGCCAGCGGTGAAGAAGCTGATCGTGAAGTCGTCGATGGACAAAGTGATGGCGAGCAGAAACCCGCCGATCAAGGCTGGCCGCACCACCGGGATGGTGAGGAACAGGAAGGATTTTATGGGGTTGGCGTAGAGGTCCTGCGAGGCTTCGAACAGGTTGGGGTCGAGCCCGGCGAGGCGGGCATAGACCACAAGGGCGACGTAAGGCGACTGGAAGGTGACATGGGCGATGCCCATGGTGAGCAGCCCGGCCGAGAGCAGGCCGGTATATTCATGCACGAAGTTGAAGAAGATCAGCTCGGAAATGCCAAATACCAGGCTGGGCATGATGATGGGCAGGTAGATGATGAGGCTGGGCAGCGTGCCGAGCCAGAAGCCGCCGCCCGTGGCGGGGCGGAAGCGGCTGAGGCCGAAGCCCATGAGCGTGCCGAGCAGCGTGCCCAGGGCCGCCGAGCATAGCGCCAGGGTGAGGGAGCGGCGCAAGGCGGCCATCACCTCGGGATCCTGCAGCAACAGCCCGTAGGCCGCGACATTGACGGTGGGGTGGCCGAGCGACGGGCCGAAGGAGAAAATCGCGATGACCGCCAGCGGCGTGTAGAGCAGCAGGTAGACCGGCAGGCTGATGCCGAACAGGGCGTGCTGGATTTTGCGCGGGATGGTGCTCATAGCATGGCGCCTTCGCCGCCGCCGAGCTTTTGCGTCAACCGGCGGAAGGTGATGAGGCCGACGCAGGTGAAGACCAGCATGATGATGGTGAGCGCCGCGCCATAGGGCCAGTTGGGCGAGAAGGTGAACTGGTCGGCGATGAGCGAGCCCAGCATCATGGCCTTGTCGCCGCCCAGCAGCTGCGGCACCACGTAATCGCCGAAGGCCGGGATGCCGACCAGGATGATGCCGGAGAGCAGCCCCGGCAGGGTTTGCGGAAATACCGCGTTGAAGAACAGTTTGGTGCCCGAGGCGTAGAGGTCGCGTCCGGCTTCCACCAGGGTCCAGTCGAGTTTTTCCGCCGCGGCGTAAAGCGGCACCACCATATAGGGCAGGTAGTTATAGGTGAGCCCGATAAGCACCGCGAAATTGCCGGGCATGAGGCCGAGATGCGGCGGGATGAGGCCGAGAGTCTGGGCGATATGCGAGACCGGGGCGAAGGGGTTGAGCAGTTCCATCCAGGCATAGGTGCGGACCACCTGGTTGGTCCAGGACGGCACGATGGCGAAGAGCAGCAGCACCGGGCGCAGGCTGGGCGGGCGCGTGACGATGAAGAATACCAGCGGGTAGGCGAGCAGGATGGTGATGCTGGTGGCGATGCCGGCCTGCAGCAGGGAGCGCAGCAGCACGGTGAAATTGGCGCCGCTCCAGCCGAGTATGCCGTAGCCGGCGACCTCCGAGAAGGAATCGAGCGACAAGGGCAGGACCGGGGAGCCGAAATCGCTGTTCGTGAAGAACGCGATGCCGAGCATGATGCCGCTCGGGATCAGGAGGAACAGCACGATCCAGAACAGGCCCGGGCCGGAGGTGAGCCATAGCCGCCAGGCGCGGCCGCGGGCCTCGGTCTGTACCGCGGTGGTCATTCAGGCCTCGATCAGCATGATATTCTCCGGTTTCAGCTCCACGGCGACCGCCTCGCCCGGCCGCCAGCTGCGCTCCGCCGCCTGGTTGTTGGTGTCCAGCGCCAGGATGAACTGCTGGTTGGCGAGCTCGATCCGGTATTGCGTGGAGGCGCCCATGTAGATGGCCTCGCGGATTGTGCCCATGAACACGTTCGGACGGTCCGTGGGGGCGGCGCTGTCGTTAAAGATCCAGAGTTTTTCGGGGCGGATCATGGCCATGCCGGGGCCGGTGAGCGGGGCGGCGATGGTCAGCTCGCCAATGGCGGTGCGCGCGGTTTGGCCGCTGGGCGCGAAGGCCCAGATGTTGGAGAGGCCGAGAAACTCGGCGACGAACACGTTTTTCGGCTTCTCATACACATCGAGCACCGGGCCGACCTGCTGGATGCTGCCCTTGCTCATCACGCCGATGCGGTCCGACATCACCAGCGCCTCGTGCTGGTCATGCGTGACGAAGATGAAGGTCATGCCGAGGCGTTTCTGCATGCGCAGCAGCTCGATCTGCAATTCGGCGCGGAGTTTGGCATCGAGCGCGGAAAGCGGTTCGTCGAGCAGCACCACCTCGGGCTCGTTGACCAGCGCGCGGGCCAAAGCGACGCGCTGGCGCTGGCCGCCGGAGAGCTGGCCGGCATTGCGGGCGGCGAAGGCGCCGATCTGCATCAGCTCCATGATGGCATCGACGCGTT
>JAKBAV010000127.1 GCA_021826225.1 Pseudomonadota bacterium
AACGAGCGGCCATCGGCACTGAGGGCAAGGCCGCCCGGCGCATCGAACATTTCCGCCCCCGCCACCTGCGCCGCCCCGGCAAGGCCGACGAGCGTGGGGACATCATCGCCGAGATCAACCCATTTAATGCCATTGCCGGAAAGCCGGGCGACGGCGAGGGTGCCGCTATCGAGTGCCGTGCCAGCCGTGGCGTTGGTGGTGCCGATGAAGCGAAACAAGGCGCCAGCCGGGGCATCCTGTGTAAAAAACACCACTGGGCGGCCATCGGCAATCTGCGCCGCCGCCACGCCGCCACGCGGAATACGGCCCAGAGCGGTGCGTTTGATGGGAATATCATTGGGGTTGAACGCATCCAGCTCCACCAGCCAGCCGAACCGCGCGGCCTGGGTGGGGTCGCCATAGCCATAGCCAACATCGGCGAGGCGGGTGAGCCAGGCGCCGGAATGGCCCTCCGCCAGCAATACGCTGCCCCAGGGCGTGGCGCTCCCGGTTTCAGGCGCCAGTACACCCTGCACGCTGGTGCCTATGGCGCCAGAAGCCGGGCCGGATATGGCGCATAATGTGGCATCGGACAGGCGGCGCGACTGGTAGCCGCCATCCACAGTGAGCCAGCGCCCGCCCAGATATTGCAGGTTGACCACGGTGACGCCCTGCATGCGCCCCGCCACGGCGGGGTTGTCCTGGCCCGGCGGAAAAACCATGCGGGCGGGAATATCAGGCGTGGCCAGCACCATGACCAGGCGCGGAATACCATCCTGCGCCGGGGGTGGGATAAGCATGCCCGCGATCACGCCGTCATACGGAAATTGCGTGTTGGCCTGGTCCGCGGTCAGCGCGGCGGGCACAAAAGCCGGTGCATCGGGCAATACCGGATCGCCCCAGCGGTCCAGCACGATGCGGGTAAAGGGCGAAAACCGATCATCCAGCGCCGCCATCTGCTTGTCCGGCTGCTTGTCTTGCAAAAAGGGCAGGGGCGTGTCGCCAATCTGGCTCTGCGCCCGGGCCGCGCCGTGGCCCAGGAGAAAGAGCGGAACACCACCGAGAATAAGGCCCCGGCGCCGCATGCTAGAAACCGCTGCCGCTCAGCCCGCCGCCACCGCCGGACGAACTGCCAACGCTGCTGCCGCCACCGCCGGCCACGCCGCCGCTGGTATCCTGCGCCGTCCCCAGCGGGTTGTAGCTGCCGACGCCGCCGATCAATTGCTGGATCAAGCCGGCCTTGCCACCCGGCACCGGCGTCGTGGTCTGGTCCATCGGCACGCGCACGGCGTCCTTGAGGTCCTTCTCGGTCACGCTCTGCATCACGCCGCTATCATTGAAGGCGACAATCACGACATGTTGCTTTTTGACACCCTCGGTTCGGCCGATGCGCATCTTCGTCACCTGCGACACGTAGACCCAGTCATTCTGGTCGAATTGCGGCGTGAAAGTCGGCGGCCCGAGCACCGCTTCCACATCTGCCTGTTGCGACAGGCCTGGGGTCAGCTCGCTCAGATCATGCGGTGTGACCGCGATGCCGCGATAATGCGGCGCATCGGAGAATACCGCGCAGCCAGGCAGGCCGAGCAGCACGGTGCACAGAGCGGGGAATAAAATTCTGGCAGGGCGCACGCTGGTGATCCTTATCATAAGGGCTGGGTCTCACGGCCGGGGTTTTACGTCAATCCACGTCGGATATATAGCACGGTATGACCATCGAATTCATCAAGCCGATCAAAGCCGCGCATATCCATGGCCAGCCGCAGAGTTTTACGCTGGGGGCGGATGAGGAAACCAAGGCGGAGTTGGCGGAACGCTTTGGCCTGCCAGGCATCGCGTTGCTCACCGGCGTGTTTGTTCTCGCCCATGAGCGCGGCGGGATAATCGCCGCCGATCTGACGATGCGGGCGCGCGTAACCCAGTCCTGCGTCATTACGCTGGAACCTTTCGAGACCGAGATCGCGGAGCAGGTGCAACTCCGCTTCGTGCCCGCCACAAAACTGGACGTTGAGGAAGAGGTGCTGGCGCCGGAGTCGCTCGAAGGCCCCGATGAAATTCCCTACGAGGATGGCATCATCGATCTTGGCGAGGCGCTGGCCGAGCAATTGGCACTCGCCCTGGACCCGTATCCGCGCAAGCCGGGGGCGGAATTGCCGGATGAAGCGACGGCGACGGCGGTTAATCCCTTCGCGGCGCTGAAGGGCAAATTCGGCGGCCCGGCATAAAAGCGGATTGATAACGCACAAACTCGTGCCAGCCTCATTCCTCCCATCACTTGCGATGCGCCTAGTCCTCTGCTACGCCGCGCCTTCCTGTCACCTGAGAAAATATTAAGGCGTTGTCCCATGGCTGTTCCTAAACGTAAAACCTCCCCGTCCCGCGCCGGGATGCGCCGCAGCCATCAGGCTCTGCGCGCCGAAGCCCATGCTGAATGCGCCAATTGCGGCGAGCTGAAGCGCCCGCACCATGTTTGTGCCCATTGCGGCCATTATGATAACCGCGAGGTTGTCGGCGCCGGCAAGGAAGCCAAGGGCGTCATTCGCGTCTGAGATATGCCCAGAGCTAAGCCCAGAGGTAGGCAATGAGCCGGAGCGAGATACTGGCTGTTGATGCCATGGGCGGAGATCACGCTCCGGAGTCGATCATTTCCGGGCTTGATATCGCCGCCTTGCGCCACCCCAAGGCGCACTTCCTTATATTTGGCGATGAAACCCGCGTGGCACCGCTGATCGCGGCCACGCGGCGGCTCAAAAATGCCTGCGAGCTGCGCCATGCCGGCGAGGTGATCAGCGGCGACATGAAGCCGACCGTGGCGTTGCGCCTGCGCGACTCCTCGCTGCGCCGGGCCATCGATGCCGTGCTCGAAGGCGAGGCCGCCGGGGTAATCTCAGCCGGCAATACCGGCGCGCTGCTCGCCCTTTCCAAAATCGTGCTGAAAACCCTGAAGGGTATCGACCGTCCGGCCATGGCCGCCACGGCACCTTCCGCGCGTGGCGATGTGGTAATGCTCGATCTCGGCCTCAACGTGGTCTACGACGCCCGCAACCTCGTCGAATTCGCCATGATGGGCGAGTTGTTCGCGCGTGCCGTGCTCGGCCTGCCGGCGCCCACCGTAGGCCTGCTCAATATCGGCTCCGAGGAAGGCAAGGGCGACGAGACCCTGCGCCATGCCGCCGCCATGCTGCGCGAGAGCCCGATCAGTAAGCAGTTCAAAGGCTTTATCGAGGGGCATGATATTGCCGCCGGCACGGTGGATGTGATCGTGACTGATGGTTTTACGGGCAATGTCGCGCTGAAAACCGGCGAAGGGGCGCTTAAATTCGTCGGCGGGCTCATCAAACAGGTCTATAGCGCCGGCCCGCTCGCCAAACTCAGCAAACTGCTCGCGCGCGGTTCGCTGCTGCGCCTCAAGGAAACGCTCGATCCGCGCCGTTACAACGGCGCGGTGCTGCTGGGGCTCAACGGCGTCGTCGTCAAATCCCATGGCGGCACGGACGCGCTGGGCTTCGCCCATGCCATCGATGTGGCGCTGGACATGACCGGCAACGATTTCAACAGCCGTATCGCCGAATGGCTGGCCGCCATGGACCGCGCTTTGCTCTCGTCCGAAAGTGCTGCTGCGGCGGCAGATGCCCCGTCACAGCCGGTGGCGACTCAACCGGATGTCTGACGCCGCGCTCCAACGCCGCGCTTTGCTTACGGGCACCGGCGCCTACCTGCCTGAGCAAATCGTCAGCAATGCCGACATGACGGCGCGCGTCGATACCTCCGATGAGTGGATTGCCGAGCGCACCGGCATCAAGCAGCGCCATTTCGCGGCGCCGCACGAATCCGCGACCTTCATGGGTGCTGCGGCCGGGCGCGCCGCTCTGGCCGCCGCCGGGCTGGCACCCGAGGCGCTGGGCGCCATCATCGTGGGCACCTCGACGCCCGATAACGCCTTTCCCTCGACCGCCGTGCAGATCCAGGCCGCGCTCGGCGCCAAAAAAGCCTTCGGCTTCGACCTCTCCGCCGCGTGTTCCGGCTTCATCTACGGGCTTTCGGTTGCCGATGCGATGATCCGCGCCGGCCAGGTGGACAGCGTGCTGGTCATCGGCTCCGAGGTCTATTCCCGCATCCTGAACTTCGCGGATCGCGGCACCTGCGTATTATTCGGCGACGGCGCGGGTGCCGCGCTGCTCCAGGCCCGCGATGTGCCGGCGGACGGGGCAGGGGTGCTCTCGACGCATTTGCACGCCGATGGCACGTTGGGCGATATTCTGTATGTCGATGGCGCCACCGGGCTGCGTGACAAGCCGGCGCATCTGGTGATGAACGGGCGCGAGGTGTTCCGCCATGCCGTCAGCCTGCTGGCCGGCGCGGTGACCGAGGCGCTGACCGCCAACGGCCTGACCGCCGCGGATATCGATTTCCTGGTGCCGCACCAGGCCAATAAACGCATCATCGATGGTGTCGGCAAAAAACTTGGCCTGCCGCCGGAGCGGGTCATCGTCACGGTGGACCGCCACGCCAACACCTCGGCCGCCTCCATTCCGCTGGCCTTGCATGCCGCCATAACCGACGGCCGCATCAAGCCCGGAGCGCTGGTGCTATTGGAAGCGCTGGGTGGGGGCTTGACATGGGGTTCGGCCCTCATCCGGCTGTAATTCTGCCTGCGGAAGGACCGCCCGGCGTTCCGGTTTTCAAATAAAACCATTTACAATGAGCTGATTAAATAAAAGCCTGATGAATTTACCGCGAGCAGCGCGCGTTCTTGTTGATTCCTAAGGGCAACGTGCTAATCTTGTAAAATGAACACTTTGACACGCGCGCAGTTGACTGAGGCGATCTACGCCACGGTAGGCTTGTCCCGCCACGAATCGGCGGATCTGCTGGAGCTGGTCCTGGACCGGATCGCATTGGCCCTCGAAGTTGGAAAATCAGTTAAAATCAGCGGCTTCGGCACGTTTTCTGTGCGCCAGAAAGGCCGCCGCATCGGCCGAAATCCCAAAACCGGGGTGGAGGTGCCAATCCTGCCGCGCCGCGTTCTGGTATTCCGCCCCAGCCAGATGCTGCGCGAGGCTGTCAACGAGCCGGTTTCACGCAGCTGACATATTTAATTTCTGGAAACATCGATGGTCCGCATGAGTGAAGACGACGAGTTCGGCGGCGAAGACGATGAGGCTCTGGCGGCCGATGCCGCGCGCATTCGCCCGCGCAAAACCGCCGATGCGTTCCGCACCATCTCCGAGGTCGC
>JAKBAV010000128.1 GCA_021826225.1 Pseudomonadota bacterium
CCGTTCGGGCTGCAATATTTTTTCGTGCTCAGCGGCTTTGTCATGGCCTATGTGCATCAGGGCGATTTCGGCCATATCCGGGCCATTCCGCGCTTCTGGTGGCGCCGCGCCTGCCGTCTCTACCCAACCTACTGGCTGGCCCTTGCCATCCCTTGTTACTACCTGTTTCCAAGCCTGACACCGGGCCTCACGTTTCATCTCGCCTCGCTGGAGCCGGATCTGCTCCCGGTCCGTTTCCGGCAGGAGTTTATCCAGGCCGTCTGGTCGATGCGCTATGAGGTCGCCTTCTACATGCTGCTCGGCGTCGCGATGCTGCCTTATATCGGCAAGGTTTTCATGGGCTTGTGGGTGTTTGTTACCTATTGGCGCTGGTGCTGGCACTGGTTTCCCTTCACGGTGTTTCCCATCCACCCGTCCTGGCTGCTCTTCATCAACCGCGTGGTGGGTGAGTATGCACCGGATTTCATCTCGTTTTTCGAACTGTATTTTTTCGCCGGCCTGGCGGTGGGCTGGCTGTTCGCGCGCGCCCGGCTTTCATTGCGGTCCTGGCAGCTCATGGCCGCCATGGGGGTTGTCGCGGTGGGGTTTCTGCTGCCCGGCGAGGGCTGGGGGATTTTCTTTGGCAACCCCATCCGGGGCCTATTCATGGGCCTGGCGCTGGCCTGTGTGATTGGCGGGCTGGCCGGGATGGAGCGGCACGGCGCGCTGCGGCTTGGCCGCTTCGCCGGTTGGGCGGGGGCCATGTCCTACCCGCTTTATGTGTTTCACGGCCCGCTGATGCTGCTCTCCGGTATCTGGTACCCTTGCGCCGGTTGCCATGAGGCGCGGCTCTATGCGTATTTCGCGGTCATGGTTGTGCTCACCCTTGCCGTGGCGGCGCTGGTTACGTTTTTGTTCGATATTCCCGTGCAGAGGGTGCTGCGCCGCACGCTGCGGCGCTCGGCGGTGGGCGCGTGACCGGCACGGCGGCGCAAAAATTCAACACGCTGGAACTCGGCCGCTTCGTCGCGGCGATGCTGGTGGTGTTCTGCCACGCCGCGCCGGAGACCAGCATCCATGCCGCGGCGCCCGATGGCCCGATTTTCGGCGGAATCGTGTTTCCCGGCCCGCTCGGCGTGCAGTTTTTCTTCGTGCTGTCAGGCTTCGTGATGGTCTGCGCGCATCATGCCGATTTCGGCCATAGCGCGGCGATTCCCAAATTCTGGTGGCGGCGGGTGTGCCGCATCTATCCGGCCTACTGGCTGGCGCTGCTCATTCTCGTCTACTACCTGCATGGCGGGATGACGCCGGGCATCACCCTGCATCTGGTATCGCTGGAACCGGGGCTCATGGGGCCGCATTTCAACCAGGAATATATTCCGGCCGTCTGGTCGATGCGCTACGAGCTCGCCTTCTACATCATACTGGGCCTGGGCATGCTGCCCTATATCGGCAAGCCGCTGCTCGGCGCCTGGATGTTCCTGACCTATTGGCGCTGGTGCTGGCGCTGGTTTCCGTTCACCGTCATGCCGGTCCATCCTGGCTGGCTGCTGGCGGCGAACGGGTTTTTCGCTCTCCATGCGCCGGATTTCGTGGATTTTTACCAGCTTTACTTCATGGCCGGGCTGGCCGTCGGGCTCCTGTTCATCCGCCGGAAGCTGACGGCGCGGCTATGGGGGGTGCTGGCGGTGGCGGGCGCGGTGGTGCTGGTGCTGCTGCTGCCGGGCGAGGGCTGGGGGATCACCTATGGCACGCCGCTCCATAGCGTGTTCATGGCGCTGGCGCTGGCCAGCCTCATCGGCGGACTGGCGGGGCTGGAGCGGTGTAGCGTGCTGCGGCTCGGCGGCTGGGCGGCCTGGCTGGGGGCTATGTCCTACCCGCTTTATGTGTTCCACATGCCGCTGCTGCTGCTCGCCGCCCATGTGCTGCCGCTGGGGCTGTTCCATGGTGGGCTGCTCTACCTGCATTTCAGCCTCACCATCGGCTATATCCTGCTCGTCTCGGCGCTGGTGACGGTGTTGTTCGACCAGCCGGTGCAGCGCGCCTTGCGCCGGCTCACCCGCCGCATCTGGCGAGAGCCGGCCGCCGCCATGCCGGTTCTGGCGCCGCTTTACAGTTCGAATCCCAATCATTAGGCCAGGGCATCGGGGGGACAGTATGGGGCAGGCGGTTCAGCATGGCCAGAAGGGCCGGGGCACACTCCGCACCCTGGAACTCAGCCGTTTCATCGCCGCACTCATGGTCATGCTGTGCCATGTCGTGCCATACGCGAACCTGCATGCCGCGACGCCCGCCGACCGGGTTTTCGGCGCGATGCTGTTTCCCGGATCGCTCGGCGTGCAGTATTTTTTCGTGCTGTCCGGCTTCGTGATGGCGAGCGCACATTACGGGGATTTCGGCAGACTCGGTGCGGTGCCGATGTTCTGGTGGCGCCGCATCTGCCGGATCTATCCGGTTTACTGGCTCGCGCTCTGCATTCCGGGCTATTATCTGCTGCGCGGCATAACGCCGGCCATCGGGCTGCACATGGCGCTCCTCGACCCGTTCTTCGACCCGCAGGGACAGGAATTCATCCCCACCGCCTGGACGCTGCGCTACGAGATGACCTTCTACATCATGTTCGGCCTGTGCCTGCTGCCCTATATCGGCAAGCCGCTGCTGGGTATCTGGATCGCCCTGACCTTCTGGCATTGCGTCGACCCGACGCTGCAACTCCTCCACCCGCCGCGCAGCATGCCGTTCTACTGGTTCATCCATTATCACGCCACGCGCTTCGTCTCCTTCCTCGATTTCTATTTTTTCGGCGGCCTGGCCGCGGGCTTCGCCTATGTGAAATGGCGGCCGGGGCGGCGCGCCGGCATGGCGCTGCTAGGGGTGAGCCTCGCGGTACTGCTCGCCATTCTGCCGGTGGAAGATTGGGGCTATGATTACAGCGCCATGCCGGGCTTCATGGCGGTCATGGCGCTGGTCATCGGTGGCAATATTCTCGGCCTCGCCGTAATGGAGCGGAACGGCTTGTTCCGGCTGGGCGGCTATGCCGGCTGGGCCGGGGCCATGTCCTACCCGCTCTACCTCTTCCACGCGCCAATGCTGCTGTTCATCAATAACAGCTTCCCCTGGGGGCCGCACCACATGGTCAGCCTCTATGCCCGCTTCACCCTCATCTGTGCCGCCATTTTCGGCGTGACCGGGCTGGTTACTTTTTGCTACGACCAGCCGCTCCAGCGCGCCCTGCGGCGCCTGACCAAAAGCCTGTGGTCCCAACCGGCAGCCGGAACGCCTATTCCGCCAGGCGCAGGTGGTAGCTCTTGGGCCGGGTGAGGGTCTCATAGCCCCAGCGCGAGAGGGTATAGCCGCGCCCGGTATCCTTCACCCCGACCCAGGGTAAAGCGGGGTCGAGCGCGTCGCAGCGGTTGAGGAATACGGTGCCGGTCTCGCAACGGTCGCCAATGGTTTCGGCGGCTTCGAGGTCGCGGGTGAAGATGGCGGCGGTGAGGCCGTAATGGCTGTCATTCATCATCGCGACGGCATCGTCATCGTTCTTCACCTTCATGATGCCGACGGTGGGGCCGAAGGTTTCCTCGGTCATGAAGCGCATGGAATGGTCCACATCGACCAGAATCTGCGGCGCCATATAGGCGGTGCCGGGGGCATCCGCGGTGAAGGCTTCCGGGGCGATGAGGGCGCGCGCGCCCTGGGCTATGGCTTCGTCCATCTGCGCGCGGATATTGGCGGCGGCCCTGGCGGAGACGACCGGGCCGAGATTCGTGTCCTGCTGCATCGGGTTGCCGAGGCGGTACGCACGGGCAATGGCGACGGCGTGTTCAAGGAATTCCTCATACACGCTCTCATGCGCGTAGATGCGCTCGATGCCGCAGCAGCACTGGCCGGAATTGAAAAAGGCGCCGTCGAGCAAGGTTTCGGCGGCGAATTTGACATCGGCATCGGCCCGGACATAGCCGGGATCCTTGCCGCCGAGTTCCAGGCCGACGGATATGAAACGCCCAGCCGCCGCGCGCTGCACCAGATGCCCGGTGGCGACGGAGCCGGTGAAGTTGACATGCGCGACGCGGGTATCCCCGATCAGCCCTTCGGCATCGCGGTTCGTGAGGTGCAGGTACTGGAACACGCCGGCGGGTAGCCCGGCTTCCTCGAAGGCCTGGAAGAAACGCTCGGCGCAGAGCTGGGTCTGTGGCGCGTGTTTCAGCACCACCGCATTGCCGGCCATGATGGCGGGGATGACCGAGTTGACCGTGGTGAGGAGCGGGTAGTTCCAGGGTGCGATGACGAAGACGACGCCAAGCGGCGTGCGCTTTATGTAGCGCTTGAAGCCGGGCTTGAAGCCCGGATCGTAGGTGGCGAGACCGGCCGGGGCTTCGTCGATCATGAAGCGGGCGCGTTCGGCGCAGCTGCGCACCTCGCTGGGCGTCTGGCTGATCGGGCGGCCCATGGACCAGGAAATTTCCAGGGCGATCTCATCGGTATGGCGCAGCAATGCGTCGCAGAAACGATGGCACAGGGCGGCGCGCTCTTCCAGCGTGGTGAGCGCCCAGGCGCGCTGCGCCTTGACCGCGCGGTCGAACACCGCGTCGATTTTCGCGGCATCGGCATAGGGCCGCTCCACGTAGACGCTGCCGTCAACCGGGGTGATGGTCTGCTGCATGTTCATCTGGCGTCTCCATTCGCGCGGGTTTGCATCCACAATTCGTGGCCGGCGTAGCAGATCCCGGCCAAGCATGCCGGGGCCAGAAAATACATGACCCTGAACAACAAAATAGCCCCGAGAGCGCTGGCGGGGGGCAGGTATGCGGAAAGCCCGAGCAGCACCACGGAATCGAATACGCCGACACCGGCCGGCAGGCCGGAGAGCGCGCCCGAGGCGAAGGCGGCGAGGTAGAGGCTGAGCACATGCGGATAGCTCAGCCCCGGCGTTACGGGCAGCAGGGCGTAGAGAATGGCCGCCGAGGTTGCCATGTCCGCGCTGGCCAGGATAATTTGCGCGAGGGCAAGCCGGGCGCCGGGCAGGGCGATGGTGCGGCCCCAGAGGGTGACGGATTCCCGGCCGCGTGCCGCCAGCACATAAGCGGCGACGATACCGGCGAGCAGGGCCCCGGCGAAGCGCAGCGTGACCGGCGCGGCATGGCCGAACACCGGCACGGCGTGCGGCGCGAAGAGCAGCAGAAGCCCCAGCATGGCGGC
>JAKBAV010000027.1 GCA_021826225.1 Pseudomonadota bacterium
ATCCAGGCCTCGAAACTGGAAGGGAGAAACACGATCAGCGTATCGGCTTCATCGCCGTCATGACAGGCAAAGCGCATGTCGATGGCCATGGCCTTGCCCGCGGCTTCGAGATGCCGCAACAGCGCCGCGGTTTCAGTTTCCGCGCTAAGCAGGCAATAAGCTTCATCTGTTTCGCCCTCAACCAGATGGAAAAAGCAGCGCCCCGCGTATCCGACGCCGCGGAGCGCGTCCAATTCCTCCCGGCCCTCTTCCGGTGCCAGGAGCAGCAGCGCCGGAAGAGATGCAGCTTGGCGCAGGGGGGCGATGGCATCAAAAACATCGGCGATGTGCAGCACGACAAGCAAAGGCTGGTCCGCGACGGTCGCCGCCTCCAACGCAACAGGCAAGGCGGCCCCGAACGGCAGAATCGGCTGCGTGCCGCCGCCCTGACGGAAGCGCGCATAAAATTGGGCGGCTTCATCCGGTATGTTGCCGGAAAAAAAGGTCAGCTCCGCCGGTGGGCCCGCGAGCAGGAAAGGTGCCATGGGAAATAACGTGTCGAGCACCCGCGGGTTGGGAAGGGCGGCTCTAACCATGTTGAGGGCGAGCACGGCGAAGCGCGGCGGGGCCATCATGGCGGAGGAAGTGCTCATGCCAGATCCCCCTTTAGCACAAGGGCCACACCGGCATAGCGGTCGTCTTCCAACTGGCGAGGTTGTGAACGGTCCCTTTCGACGTTCACGGTACGAATTTCCATATTGCCCGGCAGTATTTCTCGAAACAGCAGGGGGCGTTGCAGGCTGACTTGCGCCAGTTGTTCGCTTGAGGAGGCGAGTAGTTGAATTTCGACCATGCCTTGGCAATCGCAGGTGCGGGCCTTGATATCCTCGCGTAGCGAACAGGAGTTGATGGAAAAACTGAAGCAATGCGGACCAACGCGCCGCCGCGGGTGGTTGCGGGCCGAACGGGCGGCGGGGGCGTTTATGAGGTCGGCATAAGCCAGCGCCACGGCTTCCGGCGTCCATTCGCCACGGGCCAAGGCCTGTGCCTTGCTGCCGAATGACATGCGTAATTCCGGATTGCCCAGCAGCGCCAGCAACCCCTCCACCAGGGCAGGAACCGTGTCATGCACCGGAATATGCATCACGGTATCAGCTGGCAGGTCGGCATACGCTGCGGTGGCGTTGACCACGCAGCATCGTCCGGCGGCCATGGCGCGGGCCAGGGTGCCGGAACTCTCGCCGACCGAGGGGAAGCGCAGATTAACCAGAACATCACACGCGGCGATGCATTCATTCAGCTCCGCCTCGGTGAGGTAGCCGGTGATCCGGCTGCGTGCCTTCACGTTCGGGTATTGGTTCAGCAGCCCCGAGAGGTCATATTCCTCCGGCCTCTCCTTTCCCGCATGAACCCAGAAGAAGTCGACGCCCAGGGTGGCGATTCTGTCCAGCGCGGCGACAAGCCAATCGAACCGCTTGGCAAATGTGGCAAAACCTGAGGTGACGATGAGAGGCACATTCGCAGGCACGACGAGCACGCCATGCACATAGCCTTGACTACGCTCGTCCGGCGGAAGAGCAAGATGCGGAATGACATGCACGCGGGCGGCGGCCTTCTCGCCATAGAGCAGGCGGATGCGGTTGCGGGCGAACCTGGAGTGCACGACCACCGTGGAACTCAGGGTCAGCACTTCAGCCAGCATGTCAAACAGCGCATAGTTGGCGGCGGTTTTCACTTGTTCCTCGAACCAGTGCCGCGCGAAGATGGCGCCCATCTTTTCCGATGTCGCCCGCAGGTTGTTCACCATAATGGACTGAGGCCCACCGCTGGCCTCATAGAGATAATGAAGGTTCTGGTCGTGCAACGTGGTGAAACCGCCCCATTGCCGCAGGGCCTGCAACACGAAAATATGGCCGGGATTATTCCCGATTTGATGCAGGATAGGCTGGTCCGGGCGCAGGTAGCGAAAAGCCTGAGGCGCTTCGCGAATTGGAACGCCCTTAGGCAGGATGCCATCTGGCTGGTTTGCATAAATGGCGCAGTTTACCTCATGGCGTAACGCCGAGACCAAATGATACGTGTAGTCGGCGATACCGTTCTGCTCGGGTGGAATCGGCGAGAAGATCGCCAGTTCGTGTTCAAGCATTACTCGCCACCTCCGCCTCCGCCTCAGCCTCGGCCTGGCGGTAATGGAAGTCGGCCTTCTCCACCGCAACAGAGAGGATGCGTGTGTCCATTGTGCCTTCGTCTGTCGCCGGGCAGCCGGTATGGAAGCTCTCCACGCGGATCCACTGAGAGCATATCTCTTGCACCCCTTGCGGCAGCGAGAAAGTCACCCGGTAATTTCCATCGAATTTTGCGGTGACGACGTTGAGCTCCACATCGTCGGCGGTTGCCCGTAGCATCGGCTCGGCCAAACCGTACACATGAGTAATGAGGAAGTCTATGCGAGAAATCGGAAGGTTGGGGTAAGGGTTGTTGACCAGCGCTGTCTGGCCCATCCACCGGAAAGGACCACCGTCATCACGCTCGAGTCCGTACCAGCCGAAAGCGAACAGATTGGAATCGGCCTTGGCTTCGGCATTATGGATGGTGTGAGACTGGATTTGTGCCGTCTGTCCGCTGGCCGTTTGGCTCCGGACCTCGGTCAAAGCCTGCAGGAAGGTCAGCGGATCGCTCTTCATATCAAAAGCATTGGCGAAATTATCGAGCACGAGGGAGGTGACATACTCAATGAAGGTATCCACTCGCTCCTGCTGCAAGGCGAGACGGCGCTCGAAATTAGCGCTCAGAATCTCCATCTGCGCTGAAGCGCTTCTTTGCAACTGGCATACTTCTTTTTCCAGCCTTAGCAGGCGCTGCATGTCGGCCGACGGATCCCCGCGCGTGTATGAAAAATTAGCCACGGGATAATCGATTCCGCTGACATGCAGGTCGATGTTCAACCCGCTCTCTACAAAATCGGTCGGGCGGATGGAAACAGCGAAACGGCAAGCGGCTCCGCCCGAATCGCGCGGGACAGGGGGCTCAACCACGACCGAGCGAATCACCACGCCATTAAGGCGGATATAGGCATGCGGGATGGATATGGCGTTGCCCCGCAACACGAGAGAACCTCGCAACAACCCCGCTTCAAGAGAGAGGTTTTCCGCTTCGACTTCGCCCTGACCTACCAGCGCCATCACGTCCTCCGAAGATTTAATGACCAGGGGAGGTGCGATTTCCTCATCTCCAACGCAGATGCGCAACTGTGCAGGCAATTGCACATTGGGGAAATAGCTAACGGGGAGATCAATATGCTCGCCCGCATCAAACTTTCGTTTGACCTGTATCGAGCCGAGCCGGATGCCCCAGACCAGGATATCGATACTCCCCATAATGGCACAAGGAGCACCGAAAGTGAGCCGCACACGCTGCGGCAGCACCGAAACATGCTGTGCCGCAACTTCGGGGAATATAATTTTAAATGCTGATTTAACCATTATTTGTCCCCGGCGTCTGCCGCGGGAAACCCCGCAGTAGAAGGGGCACGCAGCCTGTGCAGCCTGGCAGCGCAATACACACGGCGGCACGCGCGGGCTTTTCGACGAAGCGGTTGGCGCGGCAGACGCCGGGCAGTTTCATGGGCTCCAGCCCGGTCGGCTCGGTAGCATGATGACGAAGGCGACGAATACGCTCCCCCGACAACCTTATCGGCGGTAGAACGGACGGCGGCAATGGTCGCGGGGGCGGAGTTGAGGTCAAAGGGCTCCCGCAGGCACGTGTCGCCGAAAATACTGATGGCGCGGGTCTGCTCCGAGACGGTGAAGCGGTGTTCCTTGTTGCAGACAACGATGAGTTTCGAGAAACCGGGGTCCACGGCGTGCCGCGCGGCCTCCTGAACAAGATAGCGATCAGGCCAGAACTGCCGGGGAAAGATGCGCGATGTGGGCCAAAGACATTCCCTCATACCGCCGGGCAGAATGACCAGAGTTACCTGCAAATCGGTGGCTTCATAAGCATGCTTGCCACCTACTTGAATGCCTTGATTCATCAATAAATACTCTTATATCGCATTGCAATATAGTCTGTTTGTCATTCACTCCGCAATATGTTGATTTGCACGGCGATTTGTTGCGATGGAAGGGTCCGTTGCCCGCGATATCGTGAAATTCTTATGTGGGTTTTTGTTCCGCGGCTACGCAGACCCGATGTGGCCACTATCCCAAGGGTCAAGTCCATGGGGTCATGAAAGATCCTTTCGGCATCTCGTGCAGTACTGCCTGCGGTGCGCCGGCTGACAATTCCTGATCTTGATCGGAGAAGCAGAAAAATCGCATCCAATCCATTCCCATGACCCTTTCGTTTCGCGAGAGCCTGGACATACGCAACTGGCTCCCCGACCCACACGGGTCAAGGAAGGCATTAGCGTTCCGGCTTTGCCGTGAACTGGTAGGGGCTGGCGCTGGTCTTGCCGGGGTCGATGGCAAGGCGGTGCGCGATGGGCGGGAAGGCGCGGGAGCGGCAATCCTGGCGCTCGCATAGCCGGCAGGAAAGCCCGATGCCGACCGCCGCCGTGCTGAGGTTCAGGCCATCGCCATAGACCAGCTCGCCGGCATGGCTGATATCGCAGCCCATGGCGACGACATGCACCGGCGGCGGCTCGCCCCAGCGCGCCGGCCGGCCGGTAATGGTGCGGGCGAAGCAGAGAAACGTCTCCTTCTCCGAAAGCTGCGCGACCTGCACGCGGATAACGCCAGGTGTCGCGAAGGCGGAATGCACGATCCAGCGCGGGCAGGTGCCGCCGAAGCGCATGAAGGGAAAACCGGCGGCCGAGAAACGCTTGGAGACATTGCCGGCCGGGTCGACTCGCAGGAAGAAGAACGGTACGCCGCGCGCGCCACCGCGCTGCAAAGTGGTCAGCCGGTGGCAGGCCTGCTCGTAGGATACGCCGAAGCGCGCGGCGATGGCATCGACATCGTAGCGCCGCTCGCGCGCCGCCGTGAGCACGGCGTGGTAGGGCATCAGCAGCGCGCCGGCGATGTAGTTGAGCAGGCCGATGCGCAACAGCTCAGCGGCATCGCGCGAGGTGGGCGCGGCGCGGGAGACGATCGCCTCAACAGGCTCCCGGGCCTCGAGCAGCGCGAGCTGGAACGCCATCTGAAAACCGCGACTTTCGCGCGGCAGGTCTTCCGAGAGGAAGAGGATGCGGTTGGCGGCGTCAAATACGCGCAGGGCGCCGGGCAGAGCCTGGACCCGCACCACTAGCCCATGCGCGCGGCGCAGCCGCTCCGCCAGCGCATGGTTGGTGCCCGAGGCGGTGTCCAGTGTGGCGCCGATCTGCTCGGCGGCGTCTTCCAATGCCGGGAAATGGTTTTCATGGTCGTGGAAAAAGTCGCGGACCTCCTCATTGGGCAGCAAAATCTTGCGGCCCGAGGGCAGGGTGATGCCGGAGGATTCCTCGCGCGCCCCGGCCAGCGCCTTATGTAGCGCCAGCACCGCGCGGGCGGCATTGGGCGTCGCCGCCAGGGTTTTTATCTCGGCCTCGGGCACCGTTTCCGCCGCTACCGCGAAATCGGAAAAGGCTTCGCGCAGCAGCACCTCATACTCGCGCTCCTGGGTGCCGGACAAAGCCGCGAGATCGACATGCAGCAGGTCCGTGAGCTTGAACAGCAGCGACGCGGTGACGTTGCGCTGGTCGTGCTCCACAAGGTTGAGGTAAGAGGTTGATATGCCAAGTTTCTGCGCAAAACCCTGCTGGGTATGGCCCTGTTCCAGGCGCAGGCGGCGGATGGTCTTGCCAATCGCGGTTTTTGACATGTTTTACAAATAGCAAAGTTTTACAGTAAAGTCACGCACTGGTTTCGCGATTTACCGTGTGTTTCAACTGTACATCAGCGCTTTTTGTAAATACTTTAACTTCATACCGCGTTGCCCATCCGCACCGGACATTCGCCGTCAAAGGAGTTACACCCATGCGTCAGTTCAACATCCCGACCTTCTCCCCCGATGGTTTCAGCGGCGGCCAGCGCCAGCGCGACGTGGTGGCGGACGCATTCTCGACCATCTCCAACCTCGCCGAAGCCAGCCGCAAGGCGCCGCCCCAGCCGGTTGAAGACCTGCAGGACCGTTACGATGACGGGCTTGTGCACGACCATAGCTGGGCGCGCTCAACGCATTAAAATAATAAACGTCCAAGATTCCTGGCCCTGGGCAGCAATGCCCGGGGTTTTTTGCGCCGGCATGGCCGTGGCGTCGCTTGTGAAGCGGAATAATCTTGACGCGGTTTCACTTGGCACGGCGCCGTGGGGCATGCGAGTTTGCCGCCATGTCAGCACGGGCTTTTCAGCTTACGCCGGATCTGCTGCTCCGCGCCTACCGCCTGGGCCTCTTCCCCATGGCGGAGTCTCGCGATGCCAAGACGCTGCACTGGCTGGACCCCGAGGCGCGCGGCGTACTGCCGCTGCATGGCTTTCACATTCCCCGCAGCCTGCTGAAAGTGCTGCGCGCCGGGCGTTTCGTGGTCACGGCCAATGCCGCCTTCGCCCACACCATCGCCCAATGCGCCGCAGCGCGGGCGGTGCGGCCGGAAACCTGGATTAACCCGGAAATTGAAAAGCTGTTCATCGAGCTTTACCGGCTGGGTTTCGCGCATAGCGTCGAAAGCTGGGAGGATGGCCGGCTGGTCGGCGGGCTGTACGGCGCGGCGCTGGGCGGGGTGTTTTTCGGCGAGAGCATGTTCTCCACCGCCACCGATGCCTCAAAGGTGGCACTGGTGCATCTGGTCGCGCGGCTGCGGCTTTCCGGTTTCACGCTGCTGGATACCCAGTTCCTCACCGCACACCTTTCCCGTTTCGGCGCCGTGGAGGTGCCGCGCAATGCGTATCATGAGATGCTGGCCGATGCGCTGGAGGTACCGGCGCGCTTCATCGCCAGCCCTGATGCTGCCGTATTGATGCGCGAGATAGAGACGATGCGATTGGAAACACCATGAGATTATTGTTTTTGGCGATCCTTGTGGCGCTGCCCATGGCGAGCCGCGCGGTGCCGGTATTTCTGCCGACACGCGATGTCGCGGTGACCTACCGGCTCATCGCCCCCGGCCGCGCGCCGCAGGATGTGCAGCTGAGCTATAATGCCGCCGGCGAGCTCGCGCGCATCGATGCGCCCGGCGGCTATTACGTGCTGGGCGATTTGCCGGCGGGCCAGGCGGAGCTGGTGATCCCCGGCATGCACGCGGTCGTGCAGGCGCCGGATTTCTCGGCGATGACCGGGGAAATCCGTAATGCCGACGGCGCCAGCTTCACGCTGCTCGGGCCCGGGCATTATGCCGGGCTGGGCTGCGAGAATTACCTGGTACTGGACCGCAACGTGACCGGCACGGCCTGCCTGACGGCAACCGGGGTGGTGCTGCATTTTTCCGGGCATGACGCGCATGGCAAGGCCGAGGGCACCGCGCTTTCCGTAACCTATGCGCCGCAGCCGCCAGATCTGTTCGCGGCACCGCAAGGTTTCACCCCGCTCAACCTGCCGCCCGGGGCGGTCGCGGCGCTGCTTAACCAGTAAATCGCCGCTGCGGTTTCAGGCAAACTCTATGAGCAGGTCCTTGGCGTCCACCTGCTCGCCGGGGCGGACCAGAATGCTCTTGATCACACCATCGCGCGGCGCGGAAATTTGTGCCTCCATTTTCATGGCTTCTATGCTGAGCAGAGGCTCGCCCTGCTTCACCGGCTGGTCCTCGCGGGCCAGGACGGCGGAAACCGTGCCGGGCATCGGGGCGCCGAGATGTTTTGTATCCGCCTCATCGGCCTTGCGCCGCGCCGGGCGGGTGGAAATGGCGGCGCGGTTGGGAATGGTGATGACGCGCGGCTGGCCGTTCAGCTCGAAGAAGACGTTGACGTTGCCGTCCTCATCCGTGGCGGAAATCGTCTGCAGGCTGACGATCATGGTTTTGCCGGTCTGCAGCTTGATGGAAATTTCCTCCCCCGGCTTCATGCCGTAGAAGTAGACTGGCGTGGGCAGCACCGAGACCGGGCCGTAGCTGCGCAGAAAGGCGTTGAATTTTGTGAAAACCTCCGGATACATCAGGTAGGAAGCCAGGATGCGGTCGTTCATCTCGATGCCGCAGGCCGCTTGCGCCTGTTGGCGCAACGCCTCGATATCCGCATCTGGCATCAATGAGCCTGGGCGGGCGGTAATGGGCATTTTATCCTTGAGGACTTTTTTCTGGATGTCTTGCGGCCAGCCGCCGGGCGGCTGACCCAGATCGCCATGCATCATCTCCACCACCGATTGCGGGAATGAAATCTCCCTGGCGGGGTCGAGCACCATTTCGGGCGTAAAATTCTGGCTGACCATCATCAGCGCCATGTCACCCACCACTTTCGAGGAGGGTGTCACCTTCACGATATCGCCGAACAGGTCATTGGCATCGCGATAGGCACGGGCAACCTCGTGCCAGCGGGTTTCCAGCCCCAGCCCACGCGCCTGTTCGCGCAAGTTGGTGAACTGGCCCCCGGGCATTTCATGCAGGTAGACCTCCGAGGCGCCGGATTGCAGATCGCTCTCGAAGGCGGCGTATTGCGCGCGCACGCCTTCCCAGTAGAAACTGAGCTGGCGGATGGCGTCGGGGTTGAGCCCGGTATCGCGCTCGGTATGGCGCAGGGCTTCCACAAGTGAACCAAGACAAGGCTGCGAGGTGAGGCCCGACATCGGGTCCATGGCAGCATCGAAGGCATCGACCCCGGCATTCACCGCCGCCAGCACCGAGGCGGCGGAGATGCCCGATGTGTCATGCGTATGCAGGTGGATGGGCAGGCCGATGCTCTCCTTCAGCGCCTTGACCAGCACCGTGGCGGCGGCCGGCTTGAGCAGCCCGGCCATGTCCTTGATGGCGATGATATGGCAGCCGGCGGCTTCGAGCTGCTTTGCGAGATCGACGTAATAATTCAGGGCGTATTTGGCTCGGTTGGGATCGAGAATATCCCCGGTATAGCATAGCGCGCCCTCGGCCAGCTTGCCGGCCTCGACCACCGCGTCGATGGCGACGCGCATATTCTCGACCCAGTTGAGGCAATCGAAAATGCGGAACAGGTCGATGCCGGCGGAGGCTGCCTGACGGACGAAGAATTTGACGACATTATCCGGATAATTCGTGTAGCCGACGCCATTGGCGCCGCGCAGCAGCATTTGCAGCAGTATATTGGGGGCGCGCTCGCGGATCAGGGTCAGACGGTCCCAGGGGCCTTCCTGGAGGAAGCGCATGGTGACATCGAACGTGGCACCGCCCCAGCATTCGAGCGAGAATAATTGCGGCAGGCCGACGGAGGTGGGTTTGGCGGCGTTCACCAGATCATGCGTGCGCATGCGGGTGGCGAGCAGGGATTGGTGGGCGTCACGCATGGTGGTGTCGGTGACGAGGGCGCGTTTCTGCCCCAGCATCCAGTTGGAAAATCCCTTGGGGCCGAGGCTGTCGAGGAGCTGCTTGGTGCCATCGGCGCGGTCATCGCCGAACCAGGGTGCCTGCGGCGTGCGGGCATTGGGCGAGGGTGTCGGTTTGCCGCGGGTTTCGGGGTGGCCGTTCACGGTTACATCCGCGACGTAGCGGAGCAGCTTGGTGGCGCGGTCGAGCCGGCGCTTGACGTTGAACAACTCGGGCGTGTTGTCGATGAAGCGGGTTGTGTAGTTGCCGGCGCGAAAATCCGGGTGGGCCAGCAGGGCTTCGAGGAAGGCTAGGTTGGTCGCCACGCCCCGGATGCGGTATTCGCGCAGGGCGCGGTCCATGCGGGCAATGCCTTCTTCCGGCGTCGGCGCCCAGGCCGTGACCTTTTCCAGCAGCGCATCGTAGAAGCGGGTGACGACGGCGCCGGAATAGGCGGTGCCGCCATCGGTGCGGATGCCAAAGCCATAGGCGCCGCGATAGGCGGTGATGCGGCCGTAATCGGGGACGAAATTGTTTTCGGGGTTTTCCGTGGTGATGCGGCATTGCAAAGCGTGGCCGTTGAGCCGGATGTTTTCCTGCTCGGGCACGCCTGTTTCGGCGAAATCGCCGATATGGCCGCCTTCGGCGATATGGATCTGGGCTTTGACGATGTCGATGCCGGTGACGACCTCGGTGACCGTGTGCTCGACCTGGATGCGCGGGTTGACCTCGATGAAATAGAATTTGCCGGTATCGCGATCCATGAGGAATTCGACCGTGCCGGCATTGCAGTAATTTGTCGCGCGGCCGATGGCCAAAGCGGCGCTGCACAGAGCTTCGCGCGTGGTCTCATCCATATAGGGGGCGGGGGCGCGCTCGATGACCTTCTGGTGGCGGCGCTGGATGGAGCAATCGCGCTCGAACAGATGCACGAGGTTGCCGTGCGAATCGCCCAAAAGCTGGACCTCGACATGCCAGGCACGGCGCACGAGTTTTTCGAGATAGACCTCGTCATTACCGAAGGCGGCCCCGGCCTCGCGGCGGGCGGCGTTGACGGAATCAATCAGGATATCCTGCGCCTCAATGGGGCGCATGCCGCGCCCGCCGCCACCCCAGCTCGCTTTCAGCATCACCGGATAGCCGATTTTCGCCGCCATGCGTTTGATCTCGTCATCATCGAACGGCAGCGGCACCGTGGCGGGCATGACCGGCACGCCGACGGAGATGGCCAGGTTGCGGGCGGCAACCTTGTTGCCGAGCTGGCGCATGGTTTCCGGCTGCGGGCCGATGAAAATGATGCCATTGGCGGCGCAGGCTTCGGCGAAATCCGGGTTTTCCGACAGGAAGCCGTAGCCCGGATGGATGGCATCGGCCCGGGAAAGCCGGGCGACGCGGATGATCTCGTCAATCGAGAGATAGGCCTCGATGGGGCCTTTGCCACGGCCGATCAGATAGGCTTCATCGGCCTTGAAACGGTGGAGCGAAAGCTTGTCATGCTCAGGGTAGACGGCGATGGTCGAAATCCCGAGCTCGGCCGCCGCGCGGAACACGCGGATGGCGATTTCCGAACGGTTGGCCACCAACAGGCGCTGGATTTTTTTCAAACCTCGGTCTCCCCTGCGCCGGTGGATGAAATCCGGCCATATCCGCCGATCTAACGTGAATTAAGCGGCGGCGGCAATGGCGGGAGGGAGGATCAGACGACGACCACGAGGACGATGATGATGAAGAGGATGGTCGGGACCTCATTGGCGATGCGGTAGAACTTCTCGGACTTCCTGTTGCGGTCATTGAGGAAGTCGCGACGCCAACGCGACAGGGCGCCATGAAAGCCGGTCATCAGCAGCACGGCGGCAAGTTTGGTCCACCACCAGGCGGCGTCCCAGTTGACCGCACCCGGGGTGAGGATGAGCAGAATGCCGAAAATGAAGGTCGCGATCATCGCCGGATTGATGATGAGGCGCAGGAGCTTGGTCTCCATGACCTTGAAACGCTCGGATTCGGCGCTGCCGGGGGTCGTCTGGCAATGATACACATAGAGCCGGGGCAAATAGAACATGCCGGCCATCCAGGCGGTAAAGCTGATGATGTGGAAGGCGAGGAACCAGTGGATCCAGGGCGTGAAGGCTTGGATGGTCATGACAGCACTCCGAAAATCTCGTCGAGGCGGGTGAATATCCGTTTCGCACCGGCGGCGAGCAGAGCGGCCCCGCCGCCATGCGGCGCGAAGCCGTAGCATTCCATGCCGGCGGCGACGGCGCCGGTAACACCGAGCGCGCTATCCTCCAGCACGATGCAATCGCGCGGGGTGGCGCCGGCGGATGCGGCGGCGGCGAGGAAGACATCCGGTGCGGGTTTGGCGCGGCCGCCACGGGCGATGACGCTGGCGGCGGAATGGGCGCGGCCCTGGGTGAGATGGGTGATGCCGCAACAGGCGAATTTCACCGCCATTTCCTCATCGGATGAGTTGGAGGCTATGCGCCAGTCTACGCCGCGCGCCGTGATAGCGGCGAGCAGTTCGGCGGCGCCGGGGATCAACCGCGATTGTGTGCCCAGGGCGGCCACAAGTTGCGCCGCCAGCCCGGCGCGCCAGCCGGGCGCCAGGCTAGTGCCGAGCCTGGCCTCGATGATCGGCTGCATGTCGGTGATCGACATGCCCATGAACAGGCGCATGGCGTCTGTGGCATCCATGGCCCAGCCGGCAGCGGTTAGTTCGGCCGCGATGATTGTGGAGGCGATACCCTCGCTATCGATTAGTACGCCATCGCAATCGAAAATGACCAGTTGCGGCGGCATTAGCGGGTGGACCAGGGGCAGTGTCTATGGCCCTGGCAGAGCGTTCCCGCGCGGCACAGGCCTGAGGCTGCGGCGCGCTTCACGATGCCGGCAACGGCGGTGATGAAGGCGGGGTCGTCATTGGGGGCGCGGGCGCGGAAATAGCCGGCAACACCGGCTTCCCGCGCGAGATGACGGTTTTCGATGTCGAGCTCGACCAGGGTTTCGATATGGTCGGAGACGAAGGCGATGGGCACGACGACCACGGCAACCTTGTCGCGCCCGGCTTGCTCCAGCGCCTCGACGGTGCTGGGCGAGAGCCATTTTTGCGGGGTGGCGCGGGACTGGTAGCAGATGACATGCTCGTGGCGGTTTTCCGCGAGTTGAGACTGCACCGCGGCGACACTGGCTTCGATATGGGCCTGATATGGGTCCCCGCCCTTGACGATACTCTCCGGCAGGCCGTGGGCGGAGTAGAGGATGCGCAGTTTTGCGCCCGGCAAAGCGGTTTGCGCGGCGCTGATCTGTTCGTCGACCAGAGCGGCGATGGCGGCGGTGTAGCCGGGATCGTCATGCCAGCAGCACAGGGTGGCGGTGGGACAGGCGAGCCCGGCATTGGCTGCCGCTTCGCGCCAATCATTCAGGGACGAGCCGGTCGTGGTCGTGGAGAATTGCGGATAGAGCGGCAGGAGCAGGATCCGGTCGGGTTTCCAGCTTTTGACTAGTGGGGCGACCTCATGGGCGAGGGGGTGCCAGTAGCGCATGACGGGGAAACATTTGTAGTCCGGTCCCAGTGCCGCTTCCAGGGCACGGCCTTGTGCCTCGGTATGGGCGAGGAGGGGGGATTTGCCGCCCAGCAGAGTGTAATTCGCCACCGCCGCCTTGGCCGAGGACGCGGCGATGAGCCGGGCCAGCCAGAAGCGGATGAAAATCGGCGCGCGGATGATCGCCTTGTCGGAGAACAGGTTGATACGGAAAGGTTTGATCGCCTCAGGCCGGTCAGGACCGCCGAGATTGAACAGGATGATGGCGGTGCGCATCAGTTTTCCCGGATGATCTCCATGAGCCGGGCGACGTTCTGCTCCGGAACATCCGGGGTGATGCCATGGCCGAGATTGAAGATATGCGGCCGGCCTTGCACACTGGCAAGCAGGCGGCGCACCGCGTGTTCCATGGCGGGGCCGCCAAGCCGGAGCAGAAGCGGGTCCAGATTGCCCTGGAAGATGGTGTTAGGTGGACAGGCCTGGATGGCCTGGGTGATATCCGTGACGGTATCGAGCCCGACCGCATCGATCCCGGTCTCGCGCACATATTCGCCCAGCATAAGCCCGGCAAGGCGGGGAAAGCCGATGATTTTAATGTCCTGGTTGCGGGCTTTGAGGGCGGCGACGATGCGCCGATTGGGCGCGATGACGAGGTTGCGGAACTGCGCAGCGGGGAAGATGCCGGCCCAGCTTTCGAACAGCATCAGACAATCCGCCCCGGCATCCACCTGGGCTTGTAGATAAGCGATGGTAGCCTCGGTCAACATGTCGAGCAGGTCGGTCACGAAGCCGGGGTTTTCATAGGCCAGGCGGCGGGTGCGGGGGAAATCGCCGCCGCCTTGGCCATCCAGCATGTAGCAGGCGACGGTGGCGGGGCCGCCGGCAAAGCCGATGAGAGCGGTTTCAGGCGGCAAGGCGGCGCGCAGGTTGGCGACGGTCTGCATGACCGCGGCGTAGATGCCTGGGGCTTTTTCCAGGGACAGCCCGCTTAATGATGACAGCGGCGGCAGGCGCGGGCCTTCGCCTTCGGCAAAGCGTAACTCCTGACCGAGGGCCATGGGCAGAATCAGGATATCCGAAAAGAGGATCGCCGCATCGAAGCCGAATTTACGGATTGGCTGGAGTGTGACCTCGGTGGCGAGGACGGGATTGAGGCAGAGGGAAATGAAGTCGCCGGCCTTGGCGCGGGTGGCCTTGTATTCGGGGAGGTAGCGGCCAGCTTGGCGCATCAGCCATACGGGCGGCGGCCAGACTGCCTTGCCATTGAGAACCTGCAGAAGTTTCATTCCCACGGCCTATACAGAATCTATTTATCTTAAAAGAGATGATGTTGAGGTAGAACCCTGTGGATAACGGGGCTTAAGGCTGAGGCGGAGTCAATCCACAATGTTATCCACAGTAGGAAACCAAGGATAAGCTACTGAATTTGAGGCATCCGTCAGGGTTACGCACATAGGGTGGCGGGGGTTGGCGGAAGTCATCCAGGGTTCAAGGATTATTAACTTTATCCCCGGTCTTCGAAAATTAGGCGGCGCGGGGGAAAGTAATCCACGCTATTAAGGCGTTCATGGATAGTGATAAGCTGAATTTACACCTGATATCCGATGCCACGGGGGATACCCTGACCGCGTTGACGCGCGCCGCCGTGGCGCAGTTCGATGAGAGCCAGGTATCGTATCATCGCTGGTCGCTCATTCGCTCGCGGCTGCAACTGCACAGGGTGCTTGAGGGTATCCATGCCGAGCCTGGGCCTGTGCTGTGCTCGCTGGTGGATGACGCGCTGCGCCATGAGCTGGATTCGGCCTGTGCCAGAATGGGCGTGCCGCTGCTGCATGTGCTCGACCCGTTGCTGGAGATGCTGCAGACGCAGTTCGGCGCACCGGCCAAGCATAAGCCGGGGCGGCAATATGTGCTGGATGCCGATTATTTCCGGCGGATCGATGCCATGCATTATGTCATCAGCCATGATGACGGGCAGGCTAATCGCGGCATTGGCGAGGCTGATGTGGTGCTGGTCGGGGTTTCGCGCTCATCCAAGACGCCGACTTGTTTTTATCTGGCCAATCGCGGCATCAAGGCGTTGAATATTCCGCTGGTGCCGGGGATTGAGCCGACGGAGTTGCTCAATGAGCCGGGCTGTCCGGTGGTGGGGCTGACTATCGACCCTAAGTCTTTGATCGATATCAGGCGGCACCGGCTGCAATTGATCAATACCGGGGCGCAGGTAGGGTTCGCGAAGACGGATAATACGGATTACGTGGATTATGAGGCGGTGGAGAAGGAACTGCTCTGGGCCAAGCGGCTGTGTAATGCCCGGGGCTGGCCGACGATCGATGTGACCCGGCGATCCATTGAGGAAACCGCCGCGACGGTGCTGAAGCTGATGGATAACTGGCATAATAAGCGCGCGAAACCGCCGGAGGCGTGAGCGGCATCTGGTTTGGCTGGGTTTTATGACGGCACTTGGCGCCGCCTGTCCTGGCGGATAAACACGGGGCGTCATGTCAGATTCAGAAACCGCGCGCTACGATTTTGCAACCGCCGAGCCTTATTGGCAGGGGCAATGGGATAAAGCCGGCTGTTTCGCCGCCGAGGATGTGCCTTCGGGCGCCCGGCCGAAATATTATGTGCTGGAGATGTTTCCCTACCCCTCCGGCAAGATCCATATGGGGCATGTGCGGAACTACACGCTGGGCGATGTGGTGGCGCGCTATAAGCGGGCGCAGGGTTTTGATGTGCTGCACCCGATGGGGTGGGACGCTTTTGGCCTGCCGGCGGAGAATGCGGCGCGGGAGAACAAGGCGGACCCGGCGAGTTGGACCTATGGCAATATCGCCAATATGCGCGGCGAATTGCAGCGTATGGGATTTTCGCTGGACTGGTCACGGGAATTCGCGACATGCGATCCGGAATATTATGGCCAGCAGCAGAAGATATTCATTGATTTCTGGAAGGCCGGGCTGGTCGAGCGGCGGGATGCCTTGGTGAACTGGGACCCGGTGGATATGACCGTGCTGGCCAATGAACAGGTGATCGATGGCCGGGGCTGGCGCTCCGGGGCGCTGGTCGAGAAGAAGAAACTCTCGCAGTGGTTTTTGAAGATCACGGATTTTGCGCAGGAACTGCTCGACGGGCTGAAGACGCTGGAGCGCTGGCCGGAGCGGGTGAAGCTGATGCAGGAGAACTGGATCGGCTACAGCCAGGGCGCTGAGGTCTATTTCAAGCTGACGGCGGATATTGGGGATTTTGCCGGTATCGGTGTGTATACCACGCGCCCCGATACGTTGTTTGGCATGTCATTCCTGGCCATCGCCCCGGACCACCCGCTGGCGCGGGAAGTGGGCCGGGATAATGTGGCGGCGGCAGGTTTTATTGCCGCTTGCGCCTCGCAGGGCACCTCGGAAGCCGCGATCGAGACCGCCGAGAAGCGGGGGTTTGATACCGGGCTCAGGGTTATCAACCCGTTCAATGGGGAGACATATCCGGTCTGGATCGCCAATTTCGTGCTTATGGATTACGGCACCGGGGCGATTTTCGGCTGCCCTTGTGGGGACCAGCGCGACCTGGATTTTGCCCGGAAATATGATCTGCCGGTGCCGGTGGTGGTGGCGGCGCGGGTGGATGAGGTGCCGGTGATCGGGCCCAAGGCGCTGGATGGCGAGGGGGTGATCGTTAATTCCGGGTTTCTGACCGGGCTTTCGACGGCCGAGGCCAAGGCCGTGGCGATTGCCAGGCTGGTGGAGATGGGGGCGGGCAAGGGTGTAACCAACTGGCGCTTGCGCGATTGGGGGATTTCGCGCCAGCGTTACTGGGGCTGTCCGATCCCGGTGATCCATTGCACGGCTTGCGGGCCAGTGCCGGTGCCGGAGCATGATCTGCCAGTGATATTGCCCCGGGATGTGAGTTTCGAGCGGCCGGGTAATCCGCTGGAGCATCATCCCGATTGGAGCCATGTGGATTGCCCGGCTTGCGGTAAGCTGGCGCGGCGGGAGACCGATACCTTCGACACGTTTATTGACAGCTCCTGGTATTTCGCGCGATTCTGCGCGCCGCAGTCGGAAACGCCGACCCTGCTGGCGGCGGTGAACCACTGGTTGCCGGTGGACCAGTATGTCGGCGGGATAGAGCATGCGATTCTGCATCTGCTATACGCGAGGTTTTTTACCCGGGCGTTGGAGCGGACCGGACATGTTACGGTTAAAGAACCTTTCGCCGGTTTGTTCACCCAAGGAATGGTGACGCATGAATCCTATAAGGATGAAGGCGGCAGCTGGCTTTATCCGGAGCAGGTGATAAAATCCGCGAATGGGGCGGTGCATCGGGATACCGGATTGCCGGTGACGGTGGGGCGCATCGAGAAGATGTCGAAATCGAAACGTAACACCGTCGATCCAGCGGCGATCGTCGGGAAATACGGGGCGGATACGGCGCGGTGGTTCGTACTCTCCGATAACCCGCCGGAGCGCGATGTGGAATGGACCGAGAGCGGCGTGCAGGGGGCGTATCGCTTCGTGCAGCGGCTGTACCGGCTTGCGGTGCAGGTGGCGGGAGAGCGGCGCGTGGCGCTGCCCGCCACGGTTTCGGGCGAGGCCCGGAAATTGCGGCAGCTGACGCACCGCACCATTGCCGCGGTGACTGAGGCGCTGGATAGCTTTGCGTTCAACGTGGCGGTGGCCCGGCTTTATGAGCTGACCGGCGCGCTTTCCGCCACGCAGGGCGATACGGATGAGATGTTGTTTGCCCGTTTTGAGGGGGCGGCGATGCTGGCGCGGCTGGTGGCGCCGATGATGCCGCATCTGGGCGAGGAGGTTTATGGCCGGCTTTGCCCGGGCCAGGGGCTGGTGGCACAGCAGCCCTGGCCGCAAGCGAACCAGGCGTTGCTGGTGCTCGATGAAGTGACCATTGCCGTGCAGGTGAACGGCAAATTGCGCGGAACGGTGACGGTGCCGGCGGGGCAGGAAGCCGGGCCGACATTGGCGGCGGCGGAATTGGCGGTTGCCGCTGTTCTGGCGGGCCAGACCATAGTAAAGAAAATCCATGTGCCGGACAGGATTGTGAACTTTGTCGTCAAGCCCTAAAATTGTCGTTCTCGTCGCCCTCCTGGCTTTGGCCGGATGCGGATTTACACCGCTTTATGGCGGTGATGCCGGGCAGGCCGCCTCGGCGCGGCTGGATGAGGTTGCGGTTGGGAATATCCCCGAGCGGCCCGGGCAGATGCTGCGCATAAGCCTGGAGACGCAGCTGCACGCGGCGGGGGCGCCTGTAACGGAACGCTACGCGCTGGATGTGGTTTACAGCATCGCGACCACGGATATGGGTGTGCTGCAGGATTCGGCGACGACCCGCTACCGGCTGAGCGCGACGGCGAATTGGCGCCTGACGCCGATCGGCAATCCGCAGCAAATGCTGATCCAGGGCTCCGCGACGGGGCAGGATGCCGGGAATATCATCGACCAGCAATATTTCGCGGTTGACCAGGAGACCGATACGCTGAACCAGCATCTGGCGGATATGCTGGCGGCCCAGATTACCAGCCAGCTTGCCGCCTGGTTCCGCGCCCACCCTGACGCATGAAGCTGGAAGCCGGCCGGACCGACGCTTTTTTACGGGCGCCGAATCTGCCGCTGGTTTTGCTGCACGGGCCTGATACCGGGCTGGTGGCGGAGCGCGGGCTGGCGCTGGCGCGCTCGGTCGAGGGTGTGCTGCACGATCCGTTCCGGTTTACCGAGCTTTATAATCCATCGGCGGATAATCTGCTGGCTGAGGCCACGGCCGCGGCGATGACCGGCGGGCGGCGTGTGGTGCGGGTGCGCGATGCGCATGAGAGCCTGGTTAAGGCGCTGGAGGTGCTTATTAAATCTCCGCCGGAGGCTTTGGTGATCCTGGAAGCGGGCGAGCTTACGGGTAAATCGAAATTGCGGATGGCGGGGGAGAAGGCGGCGGCAGTGGCGGTGATCGCCTGTTATGTCATCGACCAGGCCCGGCTACCGCAGGCGATATCATCACGGCTGCGGATGGCTGGGGTGCAGATCGACCAGGATGCGGCTTCCTGGGCAGGGCAGAACCTCTCCGGCGAAGAAGGACCGTTGGGACAGGCGCTGGAGGTGCTTGCACTTTATGCCGGGGATGAAAAGCGGCTCAGCCTCGCGGATGTGGCGGCGGTGCTGCCGGATGGCGGCGATACCTCGATGGGCGATGCGATTGACGCGGCGCTGACGGGGGATCCGGCGGCGACCGATAAGGCGCTGAGCCTGGCCTATGAGGATGGCATGGTGCCGGTCGGGTTGTTGCGGGTGCTGCTATCTGAGTTGCTGCGCCTGCGGGTGGCCGTGGGGACGATGGCGGAGGGGGCTTCGGCCCAGGAGGCGATGGCGGGGATGCGCCCGCCGGTGTTTTTCAAGCGCCAGGCGCTGGTCGGCAGGGTGCTGCGGCTGTGGAATCTGCCGGCGCTGGACCA
The DNA here is from genome assembly GCA_021826225.1 of Pseudomonadota bacterium. Classification (GTDB taxonomy): domain Bacteria; phylum Pseudomonadota; class Alphaproteobacteria; order Acetobacterales; family Acetobacteraceae; genus Acidocella. The sequence continues at coordinate 19,376 of JAKBAV010000027.1, forward strand.
GGCGATTGCGGCGGCGCTGACGGCGGAGGCGGCATGCAAGACGACGCATGTGCCGGAGCATGATTACTGCCGGCAGATCTTGTTGGCGTTGGCGTTTCGGGCGAGGGCCGCAGCCCGGCGGTGATGCTTCACGTGAAGCATCACCGAAAACAAGGCTTCACGTGAAGCATCAGCCGTTCAGTAAAGCGAGCAATGAATCGAGCTGGTCGAGATTGGCGTAGTTGAGGGTTACCGCGCCGCTTTTGCCGTTGAACTTGATCTGCACCTTGAGGCCGAGCCGTTCAGACAGATTATGCGCCAGGGCCTCGATATCGGCATCGCCGCGCGGGGCGGCGGCCGAAGCGGATTTGCCCGGGCGCGTCGCCTGGGCGGCGAGGGCTTCGGTCTGCCGGACGGAGAGGTCGCGTTTGACGACGTCGCGCGCGGCTTTCAGCGGGTCTGGATGGGTGAGCAGTGCGCGGGCGTGGCCGGCGGTGAGCGCGCCCTGGCGCAGCATGGCGCGGACCGGCTCGGGCAGCTTGAGCAGGCGGATGACATTGCCGATATGGGCGCGGGACTTGCCCACCGCTTCGCCCAATTTGTCCTGGCTCAGGCTGAATTCTTCCAGCAGGCGCTTATAGCCCTCGGCTTCCTCGATGGCGTTGAGATCTTCGCGTTGCAGGTTTTCCACCAGCCCGGCGGCCATGGCGTCGCTATCAGTCAGAGCGCGGACCAGCACCGGGACTTCATGCAGGCTCACGCGCTGGGCGGCCCGCCAGCGGCGTTCGCCGGCGATGATCTGGTAATGGCCGGGGCGGTTGGGGGTGGGGCGTACCAGAAGCGGTTGCAAAATGCCGCGCTGGGCGATGGAGGAGGCCAGTTCCTGCAGCGCGTTTTCGTCCATGTCCTGGCGTGGCTGGTAGGGGCTGGGTTCCAGCATGTCGACGGCGAGGTGCTGGACGCCGGCAGCGCTGGTGGTTTGCGGCATGGCGGAATCGCCGAGCAGGGCGGCCAGGCCGCGGCCGAGGCGCTTGGGTTGTTCCTTGGCACTCATGCTATGACCCTCCTTGACCTTGCCCGGCGTAGAAATTCCGCGGCGAGCGCCAGATAGGCCTGGGCGCCAGCGGAACGGAAATCATAAAGCAAAACCGGGATGCCGTGGCTAGGGGCCTCGGTGATGCGGATATTGCGCGGGATGGCGGTATCGAACACCTTGTCCTTGAAGAAGCCGCGCACATCGGTGCTGACCTGTTCGGAGAGGTTGTTGCGCTTATCGGTCATGGTCAGGACGATGCCCTCCAGCTCTAGCCTGGGATTAAGGCTGCGATTGACCATTTCGATCGTCCGCATGAGCTGGGAAATGCCTTCCAGGGCGAAAAACTCGGCCTGCAGCGGCACCAGCACGGCATCGGCGGCGATCAGCCCATTCAGGGTGAGCAGGCCGAGGCCGGGCGGGCAGTCAATAAAGACGAGATCGGCACCGCAGCCTTGCGCCAGGGCGTCGCGGAGCAGGAATTCGCGCCGTTCGGTCTGGGCAAATTCAAGGTCCGCGCCGATGAGGTCGGCGACTGCGGGGATGATGGTGAGGTTTTCGACGCTGGATTCGAGCGTGGCGGCGGCGAGCGAGGTATCGCCCGCGAGTAGTGCATAGGTGCCGCCATTGCGGCGCTCATGGCCGACGCCCAGGCCCGTGCTGGCATTGCCCTGAGGGTCGATATCTATGAGGAGGATTTTAAGGCCGCCGACGGCCAGGGCGGCGGCGAGGTTGATGGCGGTGGTGGTTTTACCCACGCCGCCTTTCTGGTTGGCTATGGCGATGATGCGCGGGCGTCTGGTCTGGTCCGGCATGGCTGATCTGGCTCACTTTCAGGATGCAGCTTTCGCCCCATTCGGGGGCGGTGATGCGCTGGACATCCATGTGCCAGAGGGGGGTGGCGAGCGTCAATTCTTCAGCTGCGGTGCGGCCCTTGGGAAACAGGCAGATGCCGCCCGGGGCGAGGTGCAAGGCGGCCAGGGCGAGCAGTTTATCGAGCGGCGCCAGGGCCCGCGCGGTGATAAGGGCGGCGGGGGGCAGGCGGGCAGCCTCGATGCGGGTATTGTGAATTTTTGCGGGTGCCGCGGTCTGGCGGGCGGCTTCCATGAGGAACGCAGCTTTGCGGCGGTCGGATTCGATGAGTTCGAAGGGGATGCCGGTGGCGATGCAGAGGATGAGGCCGGGAAAACCGGCGCCGGAGCCGAGATCTATGGCGCGGGTGGTGCCGGTGGGGATGTGGGGGAGCAGCCGCAGCGAGTCCTGGACGTGCCGCTCCCAGATATGCGCGATGTCCGATTTGCTGACCAGGTTGATTTTGGGCGACCATTTTTCGACCAGGGCGGCAAACTGGCGCAGCCGGGCCTCGCTCATGCGGCGCGACGGGATTTTTTTAAACTGGCGAAGATGGCGCCAAGGGCAGCCGGGGTCATGGCTTCGATCCGGCCGGCGGCGGCGAGGGTTTGCGGGCGGGCGCGTTCGAGTTTCTCGCGCAATTCATGCGAGAGCCCGCCGACGCTGGCATAATCGAAGGATTCCGGGATGCGCACGGCTTCGTCGCGCGCCCGGGCCTTGATTTCGAGATCCTGGCGGGAAAGATAACCGGCGTAATGCAGATCCGCGCGCAGGATGTTGGCGGCGCGGGTTTCGCCTTCGGGTTTGCCGTTGAAGGTGGCGATTTCAGCTTGCAACGCGGCGAAACTGGCCTCGCGCACGCGGCCGACGCAGTTCCAGGCGAGGCCGAGCGGGGTTAAGCGCAATTCGGCATTATCGGCACGGAGTTGCAGGCGGTATTCGGCGCGCGAGGTGAACATGCGATAGGGCTCAGTGACGCCCTGGGTGACCAGATCGTCGATGAGGACGCCGGTATAGGCCTCCGCCCGGGTCAGGGTGACGGGCGGCATGCCGCCGGCATTGCGGGCGGCGTTCAGCCCGGCGATGAGGCCCTGCGCGCCGGCTTCCTCATAGCCTGTGGTGCCGTTGATCTGGCCGGCGAGGTAGAGGCCGGGGAGGGCTTTTACCTGCAGGCTGTGGTCGAGGGCGCGGGGGTCGACATAGTCGTACTCCACCGCATAGCCGGGTGCCAAGATTTTGGCGTGTTCCAGGCCGGGGATGGAGGCGATGATGAGTTCCTGGACGTCCAGCGGCAGAGAGGTGGAAATGCCGTTGGGGTAGACGGTGTCATCGTCCAGGCCTTCGGGCTCGAGGAAGATCTGATGGCCGGATTTTTCCGCGAAACGGACCACCTTATCCTCGATGGAGGGGCAGTAGCGCGGCCCGCGCCCGGCGATGTTTCCGCCATAAACCGCTGATTTATGGATGTTTTCGCGGATGATCCGGTGGGTTTCCTCGGTGGTTTTGGTGATCCGGCAGGAGATTTGCGGATTGGTTACGGCCTGGGTGAGCGCCGAGAAAGGCTCGGGCGGGGTTTCGCCTTGATCTTCGGCCAGGCTGTCCCAGTCGATGCTGGATTTTGCCAGGCGCGGTGGCGTGCCGGTTTTGAGGCGGCCGAGCGGGAGGTTGAGGGCGGCGAGGCTGGCGGCGAGGCTTTGCGAGGGGGCATCGCCGATGCGGCCCCCGGAGTGCATTTCAGTACCGAAATGAAGTACCCCGTTGAGAAAGGTGCCGGTGGTAAGCACGGCGGCGGTACAGGACAAAAATTGCCCGGTGGTGAGGGTGATGCCGGTGACGCGGCCGTTTTGCTGCTCAATGGCCGCGGCTTCGCCCTCCAGTATGGTGAGGTTGGTCTGGGCCGCGAGCAGCGCCTGGATGGCCTGGCGGTAGAGTTTTCTGTCCGCCTGGGCGCGCGGACCGCGCACGGCGGGGCCCTTGCCGCGATTGAGCAGTTTGAAGTGGATGCAGGCAATATCAGCGGCTTGGCCCATAAGGCCGTCCAGCGCGTCAATCTCACGGACGAGATGGCCCTTGCCGATGCCGCCAATGGCCGGGTTGCAGGACATCTCGCCGATGCGATCCGCGCGCTGGGTGACAAGCAGCGTGCGCGCGCCGGAGCGGGCGGCGGCAGCGGCGGCTTCGGTGCCGGCATGGCCGCCGCCGATGATGATGACATCGTAGGACATTCGCGGGGTTTAGCGAGATTGCCGGGCTAAAGCTATGGCTTTGGCGATTTGCCCGGCTGGCTCATCGCAGGCTGGCGTTAAGCTTGTCCAGCGCAGCACTGTCGGGGCAGAGCCTGGCTTCACCGAACTCGTTCAGCGGGGTGGCGCTGGTGCCAAGCTGGTCGTGCATTTCGCCGGCATCCGGATCCACGTAGAGCAGGCCGGTGACGATTTCACCCTGGGCCTTGCGTTGCTCCAGGAAGCTGAAGGCGGCGGCGCGGTTGCGCGGGTCGTAGTCGCTTTGGCCGAGCTTGCGCAAGGTGAGCAGGGAGCCGTCATGCTGGCGGACGATTTCCACAGTGCCGGGTTCGTAATCGACCGTGATTTCCTGTTTTTCCACGATGACGTCGAGGAAGTTCACCGCCTCGTTGTGTTCGCGCACGTAATCGAAGCTCTTGGTCGAGCCGTTGTGATTGTTGAAGGTCACACAGGGGGAAATGACATCGATGAAGGCCGCGCCTTTATGGGTGAGAGCGGCTTTGATGAGCGGGACGAGCTGGGCCTTGTCGCCCGAGAAGCTGCGGCCGACGAAGGTGGCGCCGAGCTGCAGGGCCATGCCGACGAGGTCGATGGCTTCGTCCTTGTTGGTGGCGCCGGTTTTGCTTTTCGCGCCCTTGTCCGACGTGGCGGAGAACTGGCCCTTGGTGAGGCCGTAGACGCCGTTGTTTTCGACGATATAGCACATGTTGACGCCGCGGCGCATGGCATGGGCGAACTGGCCGAGACCGATTGAGGCGGAATCGCCGTCTCCCGAGACGCCGAGATAGATGAGGTCACGATTGGCGAGGTTGGCGCCGGTGACGACCGAGGGCATGCGGCCATGCACGGCGTTGAAGCCGTGCGAATTGCCTAGGAAATAGGTGGGGGTTTTGGAAGAGCAGCCAATGCCGGACATTTTGGCGATGCGGTGCGGCGGCAGGTCGAGCTCGAAACAGGCGCGCACGATGGCGGCCGAAATGGAATCATGCCCGCAGCCGGCGCAGAGCGTGGAGATGGCGCCCTCGTAATCGCGTTTCGTGAAGCCGAGCGCGTTGCAGCCGAGGCCGGGGTGGTGAAGTTTGGGTTTGGGCAGGAAGCTCATAGGGCACCTCTGGCGGCGGGCATGAAGCCTGCGATTTTTTCGATGATTTTGCTGGCGGAAATGGGCGAGCCGTCAAAATGGACCGCTTTTCTGAGCTTGGCGGGGCTGATTTCGAGCTCGTTGATCAGCATGCTGCGCAGCTGGCCGTCGCGGTTCTGCTCCACGATGAAGATTTCATCATGCGCGGCGATGAAGTTGCGGACATCGTCGTTGAAGGGGAAGGCGCGGATGCGGAGCAGGTCGACATCGATATTATGCCGGGCCAGTATGTCCTGCGCTTCGCGCATCGCGGCGCTGGTGGAGCCGTAATAGATGGCACCGAGCCTCGTTGTGCTTTCAGCGGAATTAATTTGCGGCCGGGGCACGAGGGTTTCGGCAGTGCTGAATTTTTTCAGCAGGCGCTCCATATTCTCGACATAGGCGGCGCCGGATTCAGTGTATTTGGCGCGGGTGTCCTTCGAGGTGCCGCGGGTGAAATAGGCACCCCTGTTCGGGTGTGTCCCGGGATAGGTGCGGTAGGGTATGCCATCGCCATCGACATCAAGATAGCGGCCGAAATCCCGGCCCGATTCCAGATCCGCTGCGGTCATGACCTTGCCGCGATCCATGCGGCGGGAATCATCCCACACAAGCGGGCGGCAGAGGCGCTCATTCATGCCGATATCGAGGTCGAGCATGACGAAGACGGGGGTTTGCAGGCGATCGGCTAGGTCGAACGCCTCGGCGCCGAACAGGAAGCTCTCATGCGGGTCTTCGGGGAAGAGCAGGATGTGCTTGGTGTCGCCATGGCTGGCATAGGCGGAAATCAGCAGGTCGCATTGCTGGGTGCGGGTGGGCATGCCGGTGGAAGGGCCGGCGCGCTGCACATCGAAGATGACGGCGGGGATTTCCGCGAAATAGGCGAGGCCCAGAAACTCCTGCATCAGCGAGATGCCGGGGCCGGAGGTGGCGGTGAAGGCGCGGGCACCATTCCAGCCGGCGCCGATGACCATGCCGATGGAGGCGATCTCGTCCTCCGCCTGGACGATGGCAAAGTTGTTGGTGCCGGCGTCCTTATCTACCCGGTAACGGCCGCAATATTTGGTGAAGGCTTCCACGAGCGAGGTGGAAGGGGTGATGGGATACCAGGCGGCGACGGTGGCACCGCCATACACGGCGCCCAGCGCCGCGGCGGCGTTGCCGTCTATTGAGATTCGGTCGCCGACTTTGTTGGAGCGGCGGATGGTGAGGCCGATCGGACAGGTGAGGTGTTGCAGCGCGTAATCGCGGCCCATGTGGAGGGCATGGATATTGGGCGGGATCAGCTTTTCTTTGGCCTTGAACTGTTCTTTCAAAAGCGCTTCGATGACCTCGATCTCGATGTCGAGCAAGGCCGCCAGCGCGCCCACATAGATGATGTTCTTGAAGAGCTGGCGCTGGCGCGGGTCGGTGTATTCGCGGTTGCAAAGCTCCGTAAGCGGCATGCCGATGACGGTGATGTCGCTGCGGAATTTGTCATGCGGGATGGCGCGGGTGGAATCGTAGAA
>JAKBAV010000028.1 GCA_021826225.1 Pseudomonadota bacterium
CGCAGCATGGATTCGGCGTGTTTCTGCGCGCTGCGGCGGGCCGAGAAATCCTGCATCACATGGCCGAAGCCGCGCAGCATCCCGGCTTCATCGCGGATCGCGCTGACCACGACATGGGCCCAGAACCTTGTGCCGTCGGCGCGCAGGCGCCAGCCTTCCGCTTCATGCCGGCCATTGGCCGTGGCCTCCGCCAGCATGGTTTCCGGTACGCCGGCGGCCAGGTCCTCGGGCGGGTGAAACAGCGCGACGGTCTGGCCGATGATATCCGCCGCCGCATGCTGGGTGAGGGCGCGGGCGCCCTCGTTCCATGCGGCGATCTCGCCCTCGGAATCGAGGATGATGACGGCATAATCGGTCAGACCGCTGAGAAAGCGGCGCAGCACAGCGTCGCTGCACAGGAACCTATCCATTTTAGACTCTCCGCGGGTGGCACCGGCAGATGAGAGGGCAAAATGTTTCAGAAAGGCTTAACGCGCGCGGCTGAACCTGGCCTCGGATACGAAGTTGTCACTTATGCCGAGGTCAGTCGCCACCATCGCTGTCGCCGCCATCATGGTAACCACCACGGTCGCCGCCGTGATCGTGCCAGCCGCCGCCATGGCCATAACCATCATATCCGTAACCGTCGGGGCCATACCACACGCACCCGCCAAGGCTGAGCGCGAGGAGCAAAGAGAGTAATGTTTTCATCATTCTCAGATGGTCGTCCCGGAGTCCGGCGGCAATATGGCGGGATATTGTTTTTATTCGGGATGAGAATGAAGTTTCTGCAATCCACTGGTCATGCTCGGCGCCATGGTGCGCTGAACAAAAAAATCCCGGCCTGGATCAGATGATCCAGGCCGGATGATGATCAGAATTCGGCGTGTTCAGTGATGTGGGTGGTTGTCCAGGGGCTGCGGGTCATTGCCGTCACGCTGGTCGCCGTTCTGGTTCTGGTTCTGGTTCTGGTATTGTGGGCGTGGCTGGGGCGGGGCCTGACGCTGATATTGGGGCTGAGGCCCGCCGCCATGGTACCCGCCATTATCCTGGCCGTGGCCATCGCCACCATAGCCGCCAGGCGGGGGTTGGTGCCCGGTCTGGTCACGGGCCGGCCAGCCGCCGCCATTATGGTCGCCACCGCGATCACCGCCATAGCCGCCATTATGGTCCCCGCCGCCATCCCCGCCGCCATCATGGTGGTCGCCGCCGACGCCGATCACCAAAGCGGGGCCGCCGCCGTAATAGACCGGCGGCGCATAGGCTGGGGCGACATAGCCGCTGCTATAGCCTGAGCCGTAGCCGGGTTCGTTATAGCCTGTACCGCCATAGACACAGCCGGTGAGACCAAGGGCGAGAAGACAGGGTGCGATTATATGTTTCATCATGCTCATATGGTGCCCCGCCATCATGGCGGCAATCGGGCAGAATTATCGCAAACCCCAGGCACGGAAATCCGGGTTCTCCCAGCCCGGCTTGCCGTAGCGCAGCGGCTGGCCGGCCATGGTGAGCACGGCGCCACCGGCGGCTTCCAGCACGGCCTGGGGGGCGGCGGTGTCCCATTCCATGGTGCGGCCAAGGCGCGGATAAAAATCGGCCGCCCCTTCCGCCAGGCGCAGGAATTTGAGCGCCGAGCCGATATTGCTCAGCGCCGCGATTTTGTACTGGGACAGGCAGGAAGCGAGTTCCGGCGCATCGGCATAATGGCGCGAGGCCATAACGGTGAGGCCTTGCGGTGGTGGCGCACGGGCGGCGATGGGTTGCGCCGTGCCGCCGCCGCGCCGGCGCCAGGCGCCCTGTCCGACAATGCCGAAATGCAGCTCCTCCAGCGCCGGTGAGGCAACCACCCCCAGCACCGGCGCGCCGTTTTCGATGAGCCCGATATTCACGGCGAATTCCGCGCGTCCGGCGGCGAATTCCCGCGTGCCGTCCAGCGGGTCGACCAGCCAGTAGCGCGCGCTGGGCAGGATGATGCGCCCGGCCGCCACCTCCTCCTCGGCGATGACCGGGATATCCGGCGCGGCGGCGCGCAAGCCGGCCACGATGAGGGCTTCGGCGCGGGTATCGGCGATGGTCACGGGTGTCTCATCGGCCTTGGCCGCAACGGCGAAGCCGGCGGCGCGAACCTCACGGATGATGGCCGCGGCGGCATCGGCCAGACGGATGGCGAGATTGAGCAAATCCTGCATGGCTCCCTGTAGCCGCGCCGCCTGCTCTGGCCAAGCGTCACGGGTTTGTTATGGTTGGGTCTGTGACCATCGGAGGAGCGTGAACATGCTGGAAATCTCATTCGCCAAGCCGGAACTGCCGGAAGACGGCGTGCTGGTGCTGCTGGTGGCGGAAGGCGGCGAGCTGTCCGCGCCGGTGGCGGGGCTGGATAAAAAGCTGAAAGGCGCGCTGAAACGCGCCATGGAGGCGGCAGAGTTCAGCGGCAAAAAAGGCCAGCAGGCCAGCCTTCTGGCGCCGGGCCTGTACCGGAAGATTTTGCTCATAGGCACTGGCAAGCCCGCCGCGCCAGCCAAGCCCGAGGAGCTGGGGGGAGCCGCCGTGGTGGCTCTGGCCCGGGAAGTTGCCGTATCCGTGCTGGCCGAGGCGCCGGAACAGGCCGCGAAGCTGGCTTTCGGCGCACGCTTGCGGGCCTATCGGTTCGAGAAATATCGTACCACTCAGAAGCCGGATGAAAAGGCAAAGCTGGCCTCGCTGACCGTGCTGACACCCGATGCAACGGCGGCGGAGGCGGCGTACAAAGCCCTAGCCGCGGTGGCGCATGGCGTTGAGTTCACCCGCGATCTCGTCACCGAGCCGGCGAATATCCTGCATCCCGAGGCATTCGCCGACCGTGCCGAGGGGCTGAAGAAGCTCGGGCTGAAGGTGGAGGTGTTCGGGCCGAAGGAGCTGGAGAAGCTCGGCTTTGGCACGCTGCTCTCGGTCAGCCAAGGCTCGGCGCGCGAGCCGCGCATGGTGGTGCTGCAATGGCATGGCGCGGCGCATGAGGAGGAGGGCAAGAAAGGCCGGAAGCTGCATGAGCCGATTGCCTTTATCGGCAAGGGCGTGACCTTCGATACCGGCGGCATCTCGATCAAGCCGGCCGCCGGCATGGAGGATATGAAATGGGACATGGCCGGCGCCGGCGCCGTGGTGGGTGCCATGGCGGCCCTGGCCGGGCGCAAGGCGAAGGTCGATGCGGTCGGGCTCGTCGGTCTGGTGGAAAACATGCCCTCGGGCACCGCAACGCGCCCGGGCGACGTGGTCAAGAGCTATTCCGGTCAGACGGTCGAGATACTAAACACCGATGCCGAAGGCCGGCTGGTGCTGGCCGATGTGCTGTATTACGCGCAACAACGCTTCAACCCGAAATACATGGTCGATCTGGCGACGCTGACCGGCGCCATCATCACCGGACTCGGCCATGAATATGCCGGGCTGTTCAGCAATGATGACGCGTTGGCGGAAAAATTAACGGCGGCCGGAGCATCCGTGGACGAACCGCTCTGGCGCATGCCGCTGGTGAAGCTGGGCGAGAGCTACGACAAGGAGCTGAACTCGCCCATCGCGGATGTGAAGAACATCGGCAGCCGCGCCGGCGGCTCCATCACCGCGGCGCAGTTTTTGCAGCGTTTCGTGAACGGCAAGCCCTGGGCGCATCTGGATATTGCCGGAATGGCCTGGGCGGCCAAGGATTCCGCCGTCACGCCGAAGGGGGCCACGGCGTATGGGGTGCGGCTGCTGGATGCGTTTGCGCGCGGGTTTGAGGGCTGAGACCGGGCGGGCGCCGCGGCTCATACCAGCGGCGCCAGCCCCATCCTGCGCCCCTGGCCCGCGATGGTCGCCATGCGCCCGCCTTCCGTGCCGGTGAGCATCACCATATCGCCCTCGCAAAGCAGGTCGGCGGCATCCGAGAAATAGCCGGCCCCCATGGCCTGGACGAAATTATCGTTGCCGGCCTTGTAGTGCCACAAGGTAAAACCGTTGGCATAGGCGAGAACGGAGAGGTTGCGGAGGGTGAAGGCCATGAGGGATTTTCCTTGCTTTGTTAACTTAAGGTTGCGTTCTGTAGAGGCTTATATTCCTAGATAGAGAACATAACAAGAACAAAAATCCTGAACATGCAAAGTTTTACGATAAAATTCCTATTTCACCCTTGCCGAATCAAGAAAATTATCTAAGGTATTGAAGATTCAGGATTGGCGAACGCAACCATGCGGCATGACGATATCTGGCGCGCGATCGATACCTTGGCGGCGGAAAATGGCCTCTCGTCATCCGGTCTGGCGCGCAAAGCGGGGCTCGATCCCACCAGTTTCAACCTTTCCAAGCGCCGGGCTACGGATGGGCGGTTGCGTTGGCCCTCGTCGGAGAGCCTGGCCAAAATTCTTGCCGCAACCGGGGCGCGGCTTGAGGATTTCACCGCCCTGGTCAGCGGGGCGCGCGCCGTGCCCGAGAGCAGGACCAAGGGGCGAAGCAGAATCCCGCTGATCGGTCTGGCACAGGCCGGGACGGAAGGGTTTTTCGACGATGGCGGCTATCCGGCCGGGGCGGGGTGGGACGAGGTCGAGCTGCCCAGCACGGCGGATGCCAATGCCTATGCGCTGGCCATCAGCGGCGCCTCGATGGAGCCGGTCTACCGGCCGGGTGACAGGGTGATCGTCTCGCCCGCCGCCCCGGTGCGCGTGGGCGACCGGGTGGTTGCGCGGATCTGCGATGGCGCGGTGATGGCCAAGGCGCTGGTACGCCGGACGGCGGGGCGGATCGAGCTGGCCAGCCTGAACCCGGCATTCCCCGAATTATGCTACGCGGCGCAGGAGGTGCTATGGATGCACCGCATCGTCTGGGCGAGCCAGTAAAACGAGCCAAAGCCCTGATCTAAAAGAGTAATTCAGAGAATGGATATGGTGAGCGCAACAGGGATTGAACCTGTGACCCCCACCATGTCAAGGTGATGCTCTACCGCTGAGCTATGCGCCCATATCCACCGGGGCTTACTAGCGAGCTTGGCGATGAGAGGCAAGAGGGTGGTTCAGAGGCTCTTGCCGTTCGGTTTCATCAAGGCCATGGCGGCCGCATTGCCGGAACGGATGGCGCCTTCAATGGTGGCGGGCAGGCCGGTATTGGTCCAGTCGCCGGCCAGCACTACATTGGGAATGCTGGTGCGGGTATTGGGGCGCAGGGCCATCTGCGCGGGTGTGGTGCGCAGGGTGGCGCGGCGTTCCCACAGCACGCGATGTGGCGGAATATCCGCCTCGAGCTCGAAGAGTTTCACCAACTCGGCCCAGACGCGGCGGACCATGTCATCGGGTGCGATGTCCAGATAGCGGTTGGCGGCCGAGATGGTGACGGAGATGACCTCCGGCCGGGCGAATACCCATTCCGAGATGCCGCTGGTGATGCCCCAGAAGCCGGCCTCGCCAGGGGGCATCTGGTATTTGAAATGGATGTTGCAGATCGACTCGAATTCCGTGGGTACGGTGAGGCCCGGCAGCAATTCGGCCGCGACCCAGGGCGGCGTGGCGATGACGGTGGCCTGACCGGGCTGCAGGGCGGTGACGCGTTCGGAAAAATGAATTTCCGCGCCATGCGCCCGCAGCCAGTCGATCGCCGGGTCGATAAAGGCTTCGGACAGGCCGATGCGCGCCCAGCGTGGCAGCGTGGCATAGCCGCCGCGCTCGATTGTCTCGGCGAATACTGCTTGCAGCGCCGTGGCCGAGGCTTCCTCCGGCATGGTGTTGAGCGCCGATATGGCCAGAGGTTTCAGCAGCTTGCTGTAGAGATTGCCGCTGCCGCCGAACAGCCGGGCAACCGTATCGTCCGGCTTGGCGTGCTTGAGGTTGCGTAGCGCGAGGTATTGGTAGACCAGCGTGCCCGGCACGCGGCGGGCGCGGGCGAGCACCCACCAGGGAAAGCTGCCCTGGTTCAGCCGCAGGGTCCAGCGCTCGCCGGTCCGGGCATCGCGGAATGGGAATATGGGTTCCGCCGGGCCGAGGAGTGAGCGCCGCGCGCCGACCCGGTGGAGATAGGATAATGCGGAAATATTTCCCGAGAGCAGCAGATGGTTGCCGTTATCGATGCGGCAGCCGAGTTGCTTGTCGAAATAGGAGCGGGCGCGGCCGCCGGCATGCGGGGCGGCTTCGAACACCACGACATCATGGCCGAGTTCGGTCAACTGGCAGGCGGCGGCCAGGCCGGCGAGGCCTGCGCCGATGACGTGAACGCTCATGACCTTCCTCTCAATTCACGAGTAAACGAGCAGCCAGAATCAATTTTCGCCATTTCGGCAGTGTAATACGTTTTTGTCCATAATTGAATCCACGATCTCGTAAAATGCCGAGGAGCGGATGGTAGCTTGCCTCCATCAGCCGGGCCGGGCGCATGGCCTTGGCGTCGCAGCGCGCCATGGCGGCCCGGGCGCGCGCAAAATTCTGCTCGGCCATTTCGCAAACCTGCTGACATACGCTGGGCAAAGCCGGGGAGGCGAGTGCCGCTTTGGGGTCCAGCGGCACGTTTTGCGCAAGCAATAACTCGCGCGGCAGGTATAGCCGGCCATTCGCCGCGTCCTCGCCGACATCGCGTAAAATATTCGTGAGTTGCAGGCCGCGGCCCAAAGCATGGGCCACCTCCTCGGCATTTTCCGATGAATCGCCGAATACCCGAACCGAAAGCCGGCCCACGGCGGCGGCCACGCGGTCACAATAAAGGTCCAGCTCCGCCAGGCTGGGGGCGATGATGGGCGCGCCGGCATCCATCTCCATGCCATCGATGACGGCGATGAAATCCTTCCTGGCAAGCCCGTAATCGGCGATGACGGTGAGCAGCGCACGCGTGATCGGGTCATCGGCGCGGCCTTCATACAGGGCAGCGATGCGGCAGCGCCATGCGTCGAGTTCGGCCTGCTTGGTGGCGAAATCGCGGCCTTCCTCGTCGGCGATGTCGTCTACCACGCGGCAGAAGGCGTAGATGGCGTACATTGCATCGCGCCGGGCGGCGGGCAGGATTTTCATGCCGTGATAGAAGGAGGTGCCGGAATGGCGCACCACGGCGGTAACGTAGGCGGCGTCTTCAGGGGTCATATGACGTGTCTCAGCCCGGATAGGGTGGCGGCGCAGAAATCGAGTCTGGTGAGTTTGACGCGGGTGGCCAGCGGGTCGCCGTGGCGCAGCTTGGCCGCGAGGCGGCGGGCGAGGGCGACGATAATGGCACATTCGACGCGCATGCGGCGGCTCTTCACCTGGGCCGGCAGGGTCGCGGCCAGGGTGTTGAGCTGGTCCGTGGCGTCGAGCATCTGGTCGAACACGGCGCGCAAGGCAGGCAGGGTTTCGCCGCGGGCGAGGTCGTCCGTGCCGAGTCCGGCCTGCTTCAGCCAGTCCTGCGGAATGTAGCAGCGATCGAGATCGCGCAGGTCGCGGGCGCAGTCCTGCATGTGGTTCAGCACCTGCAAGGTGGCGCAAAGCGCGTCCGAGGCCGGCCAGGTGGCGTGGCTTTCGCCGTGCAGGTCGAGCAGGAAGCGCCCGACCGGGGCGGCGGAATAGCGGCAGTAATCCAGCAGTTCGGCCCAGTTGGCGTAGCGTATCTTGGTGGCATCGCGGCGGAAGGCGATGAGCAGTTCGCGGGCGTGGATGTCCGGCACGCCCGTGGCGGCAAACGAGTCGCGCAGGCGGGCCGCACTGGGCGCGCCGTCATCCTGCTCGCCGGTCAGCACTTTTTCCATGAGGTCGAGCCGGGCGATCTTATCGGCGGGTGCCAGGGCCGGGCTGTCGGCGATGTCATCGCCATTGCGGGCGAAGGCATAATAGGCATGGACATGGGCGCGTAAGCGCGCGGCGATGAGGATCGAGCCGACCGGAAAATTCTCGTCGCCACGGTCCTTGCCCGACCAGGCTTCGACACTGGGCGCGGCAGGGCGGGCAACGGGCGGCCGCGAAATATTGTCATTGGCGATCATGCGGCACCTCCATAGGTGCGGCGCTTCCATTTTGCCCCGGTGCCGCGCCAGTGCTGCACGGCGGAGGCAATGGTCGCGGCCATGTAGAACACGGCGATGCCGGGCAGCAGCAAGGCGAGGTATTTGGGCTGGTTATAGCGTTGCAGCGTGGGGAAAAAGCTCAGCGCGCCAATCCCGTAGGTCGAGAGGCCGAGGAAGAAGCGCCAACTGCCGATGCCGCTGAATATTATGGCGCAGGGCGCCACCAGCCAGATGAATATCAGGCCGAGAATTGTGCCAGCCAGGAGCAGAGCCGAATAATTGAGCTGGGTGAAGGCGCTGCGCGTGACCATGGCCCAGATATCGGCGGTTTTGGGGTAGGGGCGGATGGATTGCGCGAGGGTGGAATGGCCGAGAAATATGGTGCCGCTCTTTTTCATCGCGCGGGCCAGGGCGACATCGTCGATCAGCGCGGATTTTATCGCTTCCAGCCCGCCGGCGCGGCTGAGCGCCTCGCGCCGCAGCAGCACCACGCCTCCGGCGGCGGCGGCACGGCGCGCGCGCGGGTCGTTCACCTGGGCGAAGGGATAGAGCATCTGGAAAAAATACACGAAAGCCGGGATCAGCAGGCGCTCCGGCCAGGAGGTGCAATGCAGCCGGACCATCTCGGAGACCATATCGGCGCGCGGCGTGTTGAGGCGCGAAACCAGTGTGGCGAGATGGCGCGGGTCGTGGGTGATATCGGCATCGGTGAACAGCAGCAGCGGCGCGGTGCTGGCCGCCACCCCTTGCGCCAGGGCCCAGAGCTTGCCGGCCCAGCCCGCGGGCTTCGGCGTGCCGGTAATGATGGTGAGGCGCTGGTGCAGCCCGGCGGCCATGGCCGTGCCGTCGGTCGAATTGTCATCGACCAGTATGATCCTGAATTTTCCGGCATAATCCTGCGCCAGCAGCGAGGCGATGACCGGGCCGATGGTCGCGGCCTCATCGCGGGCCGGCACGATGATATCGACATCCGGCGCGGTGAGCGGCCGCGCCGGCTGCAGCGCGGGTCCGGATTCCCAGAACCGGCCATGCAGGAAGATAAGGTAAAGCCAGGCGAGAAGAGCCAGGAAAACGATCATTTCAACATACCCTCGCGGCGGAACCAGTCGAGCGCGTCGCGCACCGCCATGGCGGCGGGACGGGGGGTGTAGCCCAGCTCCTGCCGGGCGCGGGCGGAAGAGAAAAACATCTTCTTGCGCGCCATTTTCAGCACGTCGCGGGTCATCAGCGGGGTTTTGCCGGTCAGCGCGGCGATCTGCTCCATGATGAGCGCCACCGGCACCAGCGGGGCGATGGGCAGGCGGATGGCGGGGGGACGGCGGCCCGCCTGCACCGCGACCATGTGCAATATGTCGCGCAGCATCATGTTTTCGGCGCCCAGGATATAGGCCTGGCCGGATACGCCCTTCTGCAGTGCCAGCAGATGCCCCTGCGCCACGTCATCGACATGCACGAGGTTCAGCCCGGTATCGACGAAAGCGGGGATTTTGCCCCGCGCGGCATCCAGGATCATCTGCCCCGTGGGTGTCGGCTTCACATCGCCGGGGCCGACCGGGGTGGAGGGGTTGACGATGACGATGTCCTGGCCATCCCCGGCGAGGACGCGCACGGCCTGTTCGGCATCGTATTTGCTCAATTTATAGGCGCCGGCATGGTGGGCGGGCAGGATGGCGGTGTGCTCATCGGCGGGGGAGCCGTCGGGGGTCAGGCCCAGAGCGGCGACCGAGCTGGTATAGACCGTGCGCTCCACCCCGGCCTGTGCCGCCGCGCGCAGCAAAGCGCGGGTGCCTTCGACATTGACCTGACGCATCGCCGCCGCATCGGGCACCCAGAGCCGGTAATCCGCGGCGACATGGAACAAATAGCGGCAGCCGGCCAGAGCCGGGGCAAAGCTCGCGGGGGCGGCGAGGTCGAGCGGCACGGTTTCGGCGGCGAGTCCTGCCAGGTTACGCCGGTCCGACCCCGGGCGGGCGGTGACACGCACGGTAAACCCGGCCGCCTGCAACGCCCGCGCCACCGCGGCGCCGACAAAACCGGTCGCGCCTGTTACCAGTGCCAGATCGCCTCGCGCCAAATTCCTGCCTCCCAGCTTGCATTGCCCTGTGCCCACAATATACCAGCGCCAGACACTCATGAAACCATTGCCCGATTGGCGCAACCGCGAGGACCCGACCCCATGGACGCAACCGCCGAAGCCATGGCCGACCACAATGCCCGGAACTGGACCTATGCCAAGCCAGGCCGCATCCGCATCGGCTCGCCTGAGCATTTTGCCATGCTCACCGAGCTGCTGGGCGCGACCTATAACCCCTACAAGCCGGCGGTGCTGGACTGGCCCGTGCTCACCCCCGAGACGCGCGCGCGCGTGATCGCGCTGCCTATCTGGGACATTGCCGTGCAGAGCGAGAACAAGGCGGGGGCACGCATCGAGTTTTTCGCCCAGACGGTGAAGGAAAAGCCGCTGCGCCAGGCGCTGCTGCACATGGCGGCCGAGGAACGGCGGCACCGCGAGGTGCTGTCACGCCTGGTTGCGGCCTATGACATTCCCATCAAGCCTGATGAGGAATATGTGCTGCCGCGTGACGCGGAATGGGCGTTCCTGGTCACCGGCTACTCGGAATGCATTGACAGCTTCTTTGCCTATGGTCTGTTCGAGATGGCGCGGCGCTCCGGATTTTTCCCGCCATCGCTGGTCGAAACCTTTGAGCCGGTCATCCAGGAGGAGGGCCGGCATATATTGTTTTTCACCAATTTCGTGGCCTGGCACCGGGCCAACCTGCCCTGGTGGCGCCGGCCGTTCTTCGAGATTAAAGTCGCCGCGGTGTATCTGTTTCTGGGCTGGGAACGGCTCGGCCTGGTTAAGGATGTCGACGGGCTGGAGAATGCGGACGCCAATTTCACCATGCGTGGCACCGAGTCGATCGTCGATCAGCTTGATCCCGCGCGGCTGATCGATATCTGCCTGGAGCAGGACCGGCAGCGCATGGCGGGGTATGACGAGCGGCTGGTGCGGCCCACCACCATCCCGCGCCTGGCACGGATCGCACGCCTCTTCATGCGGCCGAAAAAGCCTTGAGCCAGAAGGTCAAACTGCTTCCCGCCATGCTCGCTCTGCTGGGCGTGGGGGTCATTACCGGGCTTGTGGTATATTTCGGCGCGGGGGATGTGCTGCATGTTCTCGCCTCCGTCCGTCCGGCGGGGTTTGGCGCCTACATCCTGGTGCAACTGGGCATCGTGCTGGGGCTCGGCCTGTGCTGGCGCATGCTGCTGCGTTCGCGCCAGAAGGGGAGCTACTGGCTCTGCGTCTGGGGCCGGCTGGTGCGCGATGCCACGGGCGAGTTCCTCCCCTTCAGCCAGGTTGGCGGCTTTGTGCTTGGCGCCCGTGTGATCGGGCTGGGCGGGGTGCGCATGGCCAATGCCGTCGCCTCCACGCTGGGCGACGTGACGGCGGAATTCCTGGCCCAGCTCGTTTTCGTGGGCATCGGCCTCGCGGTGCTCTCGCGCAAGGCACCGGGTTCGGATCTGCTGCTGCCGGTGGCCATCGGTCTTTGCATCGCGGTGGTCATGGGGGTGGGCATGATCCTGGCGCAGCGCGGCACCGGGACAAAATTGTTCCGGGGGCTGGCGCTCAGAATCGCGGGAGCCACGGGTGAGGGCGCCGCGGCGGGAGTCGAGCGGTTGCAGGTGGCGCTCGATATCATGTACGGC
Source organism: Pseudomonadota bacterium (assembly GCA_021826225.1). Taxonomy (GTDB): domain Bacteria; phylum Pseudomonadota; class Alphaproteobacteria; order Acetobacterales; family Acetobacteraceae; genus Acidocella. Next base: position 11,645 of record JAKBAV010000028.1, read on the forward strand.
GAGCGCGACCGGCTGGCACTCTGCGCCCTGTTCCATCTGGGATGCTGGTTCGGCACCGCCACGGCCTCCTATATCGGCTTCCATGCACTGAGCGTGCCGCTCAGCTGGCTCGATGCCATGTGCATCGAGGCGCTGCTGCACGCGATCATGGCATTGGCGTTTTTCATACCCGGCCGCGCCGGGGTGCAGGAGGCCGCCTATACCGTACTGGGCGGAATTTTCGGTGTGCCGCCCGAAATTGCGTTATCCCTTTCCTTGCTGCGCCGCGCGCGGGATTTCGTGATCGCGCTGCCGGTGCTGGTGGTCTGGCAGGGGCTGGAGGCTAAGAAGATCAAATCCGTGCTCTAACACATGACTAGGAGCCAGATGATGGCTGGATGACAAGACGGTAAACGATCTTGCGGGTGGCAGCCATGCAACCATGTCTATTCTCCCATAAGGAGTATAAACATGTCAGTCATAGGTTGGATCGTTTTGGGTATCATCGCCGGCTGGATCGCAAGCCTGATCGTCGATAATGGCGGTAAGGGGCCGATCCTTGACATGATTCTCGGCATCGTGGGCGCGCTGATCGGCGGGTTCATCTTCAACGCGATCGGCGCCGCTCCGGTCACCGGCTTCAACTTATGGTCGCTGTTCGTCGCCGTAATCGGTGCGATCATTGTGCTGCTGCTGTATCATGCGATCGCCGGGCGCCGCCGGACTTATTGAAGGCGGCTGCCGCCAGTTTGGTCTTGAGTGTGATTCAGACATCAGATCAAACCAGTCGCGGCTTGATCTGATGTCATAACCCGGCATCGACCAGCACGCGCCGCCCTCGCGCTGTCTGGCGTAGCGGCATCAGCCCGTGCATGTCCTTGGTGGCCTCGGCGATGGTGAGGCCGGCGAGTTGCGGTGTCAGCGCGCGGCCGGCTTTTTCGCAAATATTGAACAGGCGCAGGAGGGGTTTCCAGTCGAAGGGCGGGGCGAACAAGGCTTCGTGCCTGCCCTCGACGTGGAAGAACAGGCTGGCGAGCAGGCGCGAGAGCTGGTTTTCGGAATAAGGCTGGCCATGGCCGAACGGCGTGCTCTCCACATAGGCCCACATGCCGCGCCGGTTGGGCGCCACCACGATCAGCCGCCCGTCATCCTTCAGCAGCCGCCAAGCCTCACGCAAGGCGCGGCGCGTATTATCGGCCTGTTCCAGCCCATGCACGATGAGGATGCGGTCGAAGCTGAGATCCGCGAAGGGCAGGGCCTCTTCCTCGGCGACGCAGGCGAGCCCGGCATGGCCGGCGGGCCAGGCGGCGGCGCCCATTGCGGCGGGTGAGAGGGCGATGCAGCGGGCCTGATCGCGCCACAATGTAAGATACGGGCCGGTGAAGCCGAGGCCGAGAATGGAGAGCCCGGCGCAACTGGGCCAGAGTGCTGCGAGTTTGCCGCGCAGCAGGCCGGCCGTAAGCCGCCCCAGCGGGGTTGCGTAGAATGCGGCCGCATCTCGTGCATCGATCGCCATTGAGCCTATATAGCGGGGCCTATATGGCGCGCAATGGACCAGGAGTTACAGTGATGACCGTGACGGCACAGGCGATTCCCATGCTCACCGATAACTATTCCTGGCTTCTGCGTGAGGACAAGGCCGGCAAAACCGGCATTGTCGACCCCGCCGAGGCGGCGCCGGCGATTGCGGTGCTGGAAGCGGCGGGGCTGGGGTTGGACTTTATTTTTCTCACGCATCACCACCCTGACCATGTTGGCGGGGCCGAGGCGCTGCGTGAGCGCTACGGCGCCCAGATTATCGGCAACCGGGCCGATGCCCACCGGCTGCCCCGGCTCGATGTGCCGGTGCATGAGGGCGCGCTGGTCGAATTCGGCGCGGCGAATGCCAGGGTCATCGAGGTATCCGGGCATACTCTGGGGCATATCGCCTATTATTTTGCCGATGGCGGGCTGCTCTTCGCGGGCGATACGCTGTTTTCCATGGGCTGCGGCCGGCTGTTCGAGGGCACCCCGCAACAGATGTTCGACGCCATCGCCAAATTCGCCGAATTGCCGGATGAGACAATGCTGTGCTGCGGGCATGAATATACCGCATCCAATGTCCGTTTCGCGCTGAGCGTGGAGCCGGAAAACCAGGCGCTGCGCGCCCGCGCGGAGGAGGTTGCCGCCTTGCGCGCGCGCGGGCTGGCCACGGTGCCGGTAAGCCTGGGCCGGGAGCGTGCCACCAACCCGTTCATCCGCGCCGCGAGCGTGGCGGAATTTGCCGAACGCCGCGCCGCGAAGGATAATTTTTAGAAGAACGGGGTGACGCGAAATGCCGCCGCGAATTGCGCGAAGGCGCGGGCGCGGTGGCTGATTTTGTCCTTGAGGGCGGCACCCAGTTCGGCATAGCTCTGGGTGTAGCCGTCGGGGATGAAAATCGGATCGTAACCGAACCCGGCATCCCCTTGCGGCGGCGCGACGCGGCCATGGGCCTGGCCGATATAGGTGGCGGTGGCGCCGTCCGGCGCGGCGAAGCACAGCGCGCAGGTGAACCAGGCGCGGCTCTCTGAAGTGGCTTGCGCGGCGGCGAGGATACGGGCGAAGGCGGCGGGATAGTCGCCCGCGGCGTAGCGGGCCGAATGCACACCCGGCGCGCCGCCCAGGGCCGCGACGGAGAGGCCGGAATCATCGGCCAGGGCGGGCAGGCCGGCGGCGCGCGCGGCGGCCTGCGCCTTCAGCCGGGCATTGCCGGCGAAGTCCCCCGCGCTCTCCTCTGGCTCCGGCAGGCCGAGCTCTCCGGCTGAAACCGGGGTGAGCCCGAGCGGCGCCAGAAGCGGCAGGAATTCTTTGATTTTTCCCGCATTATGCGTGGCGATGATGATTCTGCTCATGCGCGTCCGGCACCGGCCGCGAGCTGCGCCGGGTCGATATTCAATTGCGCCAGAGCGCGCTGCCATTTGGTGTTGTAATCCGTGTCGTAAATGATGTTCTCATCCGCCGGCACGTTGAGCCAGGCATTCTGCATCATTTCGGCATCGAGCTGCCCGGCGCCCCAGCCGGCATAGCCCAGCACCAGCCGGGCGCGCTCCGGCCCGCCGCCCTCGGCCACCGCGCGCAATATGTCGAGATGCGCGCTCAAGCTGTGCCGGCCGTCAATATCCAGGCTGCCCTCGCCGGTCCAGTCGGGTGAATGCAGGACAAAGCCGCGCTGGTCATCCACCGGGCCGCCGGTACCCACCGTGAGCAGGCGCCGCGGCGGGTTGGGCTCGATGCCGAGCTGCTGCAACAGCTCCGGGAATTTTGGCGCCTTGATGGGACGGTTGAGCACCACGCCCATGGCGCCGTCGGGATTATGGGCGCATATCAGGATGACGCTCTGGACGAAACGCGGGTCCTGCATGGCCGGCATGGCGATGAGCAACTGGCCAGTGAGCCAGTCCGCCAGTTTTTGATTTGCCAGTGTTTTGTTTGCCGCCGTCATGCCGCCAGTATAAACGCCGGGCGGCAGGGCTGGCCAGCCCTGCTTGCGCGGCATTCATGGTCCCACCCTTCACGGGGGGAAGCTGTTCGTGTACGACGATTCATCGGCATACAGAGATAATCGAGGCGAAATGATCAAGACAGGCGATAAAATTCCATCCATGAAACTCATGGTTGTGACCGCCGATGGACCGCGCGAGGCCGATACGGCGGAGCTTCTGGGCCACGGGAAGGTCGTGCTGTTCGCGGTGCCGGGGGCGTTCACCCCCACCTGTAGCGCCAAGCATCTGCCCGGCTTCGTCAAGCATGCGGCGGATTTCAGGGCCAAGGGCGTCGGCCGGATCGTTTGCCTGGCGGTGAATGACGCCTATGTGATGGCGGCCTGGGGCCGCGACCAGAAGGTGGGCGACGCGGTGGTGATGCTGGCCGATGGCGCGGCCAGCTTCACCAGGGCGCTGGGACTGGAGCTGGACCTCGCCGCCCGCGGCATGGGTGTGCGCAGCCAGCGCTTTGCTTTGGTGCTGGAGGATGGCGTGGTGACACATCTGGCCGTCGAGGAGCCGGGCGGATTTGATGTCAGCCGGGCCGAGGCGGTGCTCGAAGCGCTGTAAGCCACGGTAACTCGAAAATGACCGCCGCTCTTACGGTCGTGGTGCCGTGCTACAAGGAGCGCGATAATGTCGCGCCGATGGTGGCCGCCCTGGATGCGGCCCTTGCCGGCATCGCCTGGGAGGTGGTGTTCGTCGATGATGACAGCCCGGACGGCACGGCGGCGGCGGCCCGGGCGCTGGCCCGCGCGGATACCCGGGTGCGCTGCATCAAACGGGTCGGGCGGCGCGGCCTGTCCTCGGCGGTTATCGAGGGGGCGCTGTCTTCCTCGGCCGATTATGTCGCGGTTATTGACGGGGATCTGCAGCATGACGAGACGCGGCTGCCGCTGATGCTGGCGGCGGTGCGGGATGGCGCCGATCTGGCCGTGGGCAGCCGGCATGTCGAGGGTGGTGATGCCGCCGGGCTGGCCTCGCCCCTGCGTGTGAGGCTCTCGGAGACCGGCATCAGCCTGGCGCAGATGCTGACCGGGGCCAAAATCTCCAACCCCATCTCCGACCCGATGAGCGGGTTTTTCCTCATCCGGCGCGAGATGTTCGAGGCACTGGCGGCGCGGCTGACGGGGCAGGGCTTCAAAATATTGCTCGATCTCATCCTCGCCTCGCCTCGGCGGCTCGAAATCGTGGAAATCCCGTATCGTTTCCGGCCGCGCGTGGCGGGAGAGAGCAAGCTTGACGTGCTGGTGCTGGCGCAATTCGCCGGGCTGCTGCTGGATAAGATGCTGCGCGGTACGGTGCCGCTGCGCTTCATCTCCTTCGCGCTGGTTGGCGGCTTCGGCGTGCTGATCAACCTCGCCGTACTGGCGCTGGCGCAAGGCGCGGGGCTGGGTTTCACCGCGGCACAGACATTGGGGACGATCATCGCCATGGTCGCCAACTTCCAGCTCAACAACCAGCTCACCTACCGGGCGCAGCGGCTGAAGGGCGCCAAGGCGTGGCGCGGGCTGGTATTGTTCCTGCTGGTCTGCAGCCTCGGGGCCTATGCCAATATCGGCATTGCCCGCGCGCTCTATGCCGAGAACGGGCATGGGCTGCTCGCGGGCGCGGCGGGTGCGGCCGTGGGCGTGGTGTGGAATTACGCGGTATCCGCCACGCTGGTCTGGCGCGTCCGCTGATGCGCCAGGCTGTTCTGGGGTTGCTCGCCCTCACGGTGCTGCGTCTTGTGCTGGCGGCGTATCTGCCGATGGCGCCGGATGAGGATTATTATTTTCTCTGGGCGCAGCATCTGCAGGCGGGATATTTCGACCATCCGCCAATGGTGGCGCTATGGATCAAGGCGAGCACCGCGCTTATCGGCAACACGCCGTTCGGCATCAGGCTGTTCGGGCCGCTTGCGGCGGCGCTCGGCTCGGTGCTGCTATGGGATGCGGCGGAGCAACTGGCGCCGGGGCGCGGCATCATCGCCGCCGCGCTGCTCAACGCCACGCTGCTGATCGGCGCCGGTGCCATTATCATCACGCCGGACACGCCGCTGCTGTTTTTCTGGACCGCCGGGCTCGCTGCCTGCGCCCGGCTGATCAACTCGGGCAATCCGCGCTGGTGGCTGGCCGTGGGGCTGGCGGCCGGGTGCATGCTGCTCTCCAAATACACTGCACCGTTGTTCATCGCGGCGGTGTTTCTCTGGCTGGTCACGCGGGCCGAGGGGCGGCGGCAACTGGCCACGCCCTGGCCCTGGGCCGGCACGGTGCTGGCGCTGCTGATTTTTTCGCCGAATATCGCCTGGAATGCCGGGCATCACTGGGTCAGCTTTCTCAAGCAGGGCGGGCGTGTCGCGGGGTTCGACCCCGTGCGCGCGGCGCAGTTCTTCGGCGAGCTGGTGGGATCGCAGATCGGGCTGGGTACGCCGGTGATCGTCGCGCTGGCGGCGCTTGGGCTCTGGCGGTTGCGGCATGACGCAGCGCCGGGGGCGCGGCTGGTGCTGTGGCTTGCGGTGGTGCCGGGTGCGGTGCTGCTGGAACATGTGCTGTCGGATCGGGTGCAGCCCAACTGGGTTGCCATTCTTTATCCCGTCGCCTGTCTGGCTGCGGCCATGCTGCCGGCCGCATGGCTCGCGCGCTGGCTCAAACCGGCGCTCGGTGTGGGGTTCGCCTTTACCGCGATTGCGTATGTGCAGGCGCTTGCGGCGCCGGTGCCGCTGCCGGCGGCGCTGGATACCGCGAGCCAGCAGCTTGCGGGCTGGCATGCGGTGGCGCGAACCGCGATGGCTGGGCACCCCGTTTTCGTCACATCGAGCGATTACGCCACCATGTCCGTGCTGGCGGTGGATGGGCCGCCGGGTGTCATCGTCGCGGCATTTCCAAATAAATGGGACTGGCGCTGGAGCTATTTCGGCTACAAGCCGGCGGTGCCGCGCGGCACGTTCGGCATCATGGTCACCAAGGATCCAAAAATGCCGTGCCCGGACCTGCTCGGCACGCTGACGCGCAGCCGGGGTTCGGAGCGTTTCACGCATTACCGCCTGTGCGGCTATGTGGCCACGGAGAGCGGCGTCGCCCTGCCGCGCCCCTGACCCGGCACAAATTCCACCGCTTTTAAGCCAGGCTTAAACAATCGGCGGCTAACACAGGCCCATTGTTTTGTAACTGGGTGGAGCCGCATGTCGAACCTGAAAAACCTCAACGAGCGCCTGAATTTCATGCAGATCAGCACGGGGGTGGAGGGCCGCCTGCGCAATATCAAGGCCATCGTCATGGACGCACTGCCTGGCGCGCTGGAGGCGTTCTATGCCCGGCTGCGGGAGGTGCCGGAGACGATGCGGTTTTTCCCCAGCGAGGATATGATCCGTCACGCCAAGGGCAAGCAGCACGGGCATTGGGACCGCATTACCAACGGCCGGCTGGACGAGACTTATGCCGATGCGGTGACGCATGTGGGCGAGGTGCATGCCCGCATCGGGCTGGAACCGCGCTGGTATATTGGCGGCTACACCTTCGTTCTGGAGCAGATGCTGCATGCGGTGGTGGCGGCACGCTGGCCCAAATCGCGCTTCGGGCGCAAGGCCGGAACTGAAAAGCAGCTCGCCGAGGAGGTTTCGGCACTGGTGAAGGCGACCTTCCTCGACATGGACATGACAATTTCCGTGTATCTTGAGGCCTCGGAGCGGCAACGCCTGGAGGCCGAGAGCAAGGCGCGGCGCAGTGCCGAGGCCGTGGTGGTGGCGATGGGAGACGCGCTGGCGGCACTGGCGGCGGGGGATCTCACGCACCGCATCGGCGACGGCATGCCCGCGGAATACGGCCAGCTCCGGATGGATTTCAATGCGGCGCAGGAGCGGCTTGCCGGCACGCTTTCGGGTATCCAGACATCCTCGCGCGTGATTGGTAGCAGCATCGAGGAACTGGCGCAGGCTTCCGATGACATGTCGCGCCGGACCGAGCAGCAGGCGGCGGCCCTGTTGGAAACCACCACGGCGCTGAACGAGCTGGCCGGGGCGGTGACGCGCACGGCCGAAGGGGCGGCGCAGGTGAGCGGGGCGGTGAGTGCCGCCAATAACGGCGCGGTGAACTCGCGCAGCGTGGTCACCGAGGCCGGGGCGGCGATGGGGCAGATCGAAGGGTCATCGCGCGAGATCGGGCAGATTATCGGGCTGATCGACGATATCGCCTTCCAGACCAACCTGCTGGCGCTCAATGCCGGGGTGGAGGCGGCGCGGGCCGGGGATGCCGGACGCGGCTTCGCTGTGGTGGCGAGTGAGGTGCGGGCGCTGGCGCAACGCTCGGCTGATGCCGCCAAGGCGATCAAGGGGCTGATCTCGACCTCCTCCAGCCAGGTGGCGCAGGGCGTGGAGCTGGTGCGCAAGACCGGTCTGACGCTGGATACGATTGGCACCAATGTGGCGCAGATCGAGGGGCTGGTCTCAGGCATCGCCAATGCGGCGCGCAACCAGTCCGGCGGTTTGAGCCAGGTGAACGAGGCGGTGGGCCAGATGAACCAGGCAGTGCAGCAGAATGCCGCGATGGTCGAGGAGACCACGGCGGCGGTGCATTCGCTGCGCGGCGAGATCGATGGGCTAACCCGCTCGATCGCGGGCTTCAAGATCGGCCGTGGCGGCGCGGCGGTGGATATCAACCGGCTGCCGGTACCCTCCAAGCGCCGGATCGCGGCGGCGTAGCGCGGTTATTACGCCTTGGGCACGGAGGCCTGCGGCGGGGTGAACGGTGTGGCGACCGGCCTGGGCCGGTCCGGATTGTTGACGTTGAGCGCGATGGAGGCGCCGAGCGCGTTGGCCATGTCGGTAGGCACGAGGATGGTCACGCCGCGGTCTTTGTTCATGTCGTAGATCAACCCCATCTGGCGGATTTGCAGTGCCACGGGGTTGTTCTCGTAGATGCGTGAGGCATCGGCGATCTGTTCGGCAATGGCGACCTCCGCGCTGGCCAGGGTAACACGGGCCTGCTTTTCCTTCTCGGCCTGGGCGTTGCGGCTCATCGCATCGTTCAGCTCGGGCGGGATTTTCACGTCGCGGATTTCGACGGCGATATCGCCTATGCCCCAGCCATCGGATTTGCGGCGGATGAGGGCCTGGAGCTTTTCATCCATCTGCTCGCGGTTGGAGAGGATGTCGTTGAGCGTGGTGGCCGAAATGACCTCGCGCAGCGATGTCTGCGCGACCTGGGCGATCATGCCGCGATAATCCGTAAGCTCGGTGGCGGCGCGTTTCACATCCTGCACGCGCCAGAACATGATGCTGTCCATGGTGACCGAGACGGCATCGGCCGTGAGTGTGTCCTCGGCGGAGATGCGGGTAGATTGGCGGCGGGTATCGACCACCACATACACAGTCTCGAACGCCGGGATGAGGAAATACAGGCCGGGGCCGCGAATGCCGGCGAAGCGGCCGAGGCGCAGCACGACCGAGCGTTCCCATTCCGCCGCGGTGCGGAGTGTTAGGCCAAGAATGATGCCGATGGCGATGAGCACGCCGCCGATGACGAAGCTCTGGGTGAAATAGCCGAAGGCGGCGCCCAGCATGATGAAGAAGAGGGCGATGATGGTGACGGCACTGTTCATTTTGCGCTCCTGACACAAGCGGTTTGCGCTGAGCCTAGCATGGCCTGGCCTTATCCGCGACTCGGGTGGGGTGCTAAGGCTGGGACATGAATAATGACATTTTGCTTCAGGGCGCGGCGGTGGTGCTGGCGGCCTGCGCCGCGGTGCTGGCATTCGCGGCGTGGCGGGCGGCGCTTGCCGCGCCGCAGCGGCTGAAACTGGTGCTGGACCAGCTTCTGGCCGGGAACCGGGCGGAGGCGGAATTCCTGCGCCAGAATCTGGGCGCCACCGAGGGGCGGCTGACGGCGGCGATTCAGAGCGGCACCACGGATGCGCTGTCCCGGGCGTTCGAGCAGATAGGTGCCGCAACGCAGAACGTGGCGGCGGCGGTGGACGGGTTGCGCCGCCAGGCCGCCGAGGACGCACAGAAAACTACGGCGCTGCTTGAGGTGCGCCTTGGCGTGATCCAGGCCAGCGTGAACGAAAAGCTGCATGAGGCGGTGGAACAGCAGATGACTGTCAGTTTTGCCCGCGTGCTGGAGCAGTTCGTGCAGGTGCAGCTGGCCATGGGCGAGGTGCAGAATGCGGCGGCGCAGATCGGCGACCTCAAGCGCATTTTCAGTAATGTGAAGACGCGCGGCGGCTGGGGCGAGGCGCAACTGGGTGCGATGCTGGAGCAGATTCTGCCGCCTGGCGCCTATGAGCGGAATTTCGCTGTTCGCGCGGAGTCCAGGGAGCGGGTGGATTTCGCACTGCGCATGCCCTCGCGCGAGCGTGTCTGGCTGCCAATGGATGCCAAGTTTCCCACCGAGGATTACGAGCGGTTGCTCACCGCCGCCGATGCCGCCGATGCCGAAGGCGAACGCGCGGCACGCGACGGGCTGGCCGTGCGGGTGAGGCTGGAGTCCCGCAAAATCCGCGAAAAATACATCTCCCCACCGGAGACGGTGGATTTCGCCGTGCTGTATCTGCCGAGCGACGGGCTGTTTGCCGAGGTGGCGCGGATACCCGGGCTGATCGACGATGTGCGCAGCCGGGACAAGGTGATCATTCTGGGGCCAACTCTGTTGCCGGCGATGCTGCAGACCATCCATCTCGGCCATGTCACGCTCGACCTGGAGCAGCGCGCCGGGGAGATCGGCAAGCTGCTCGGCGCCACGCGGGGCGAGATGGTGAAGATGGACCTGGTGCTGGAGAAGCTCGCGGCCAATGCCAGCGCGATGAGCGGCAATATCGAAAAGGCGCGGGTGCGGACAAGGGCGGTGGCCAAGGTGCTGCGCAATGTGGAAATGGTGGAGACCGAGACGGCCCCGGGGCTGCTGGGGCTGGCGGCGGAGGACGAGTAGGTAAGCCGTGTGATGCGAGGGGAGCTTGCCATCGCGGCCAGCGGGGGGCAAAACATCCCCATGTTCAGGCGGCTTTTATTCTGCGCGTTTCTCGCCCTTACCGGCTGCCATCACAACCTCTCGCCCCAGGATGTGAGCGTGCGCGGGCTGGTCCCGCCTCTGGCCTTTACCATGACCGACGCGGCCACCGGCAAGCTGGTTACGGCGGCCGATTTTCGAGGCGCGGTGACCCTGCTTTATTTCGGCTACACGAACTGCCCGGATGTATGCCCTGCCACGCTGTATAATCTCGACCGTATCGAGACGCTCATGGGGCCGGATGCGGCACGGATTAAAATCCTCTTCGTCACGGTGGACCCGCACCGCGATACCGCGCCCCTGCTGACGCAATATGTCAGGCTGTTCGGGGCCAACCTCACCGGCTTACGCGGCACGGCGGACCAGCTCTACCAGCTGGCACGGCGCTACCGCGTGGTGTTCTCGGTGAGCCAGAAGCCGACCTATACGGTTACGCATTCCGCCGCCGTTTACGTGTTCAACGGCAAGGGAAAGCCGGAGTTCATCATCGCCGGGCTGGATACCAGTATGCCTGACCTCGCCGGGATTGCACGGGATTTGAAAGATGTGGCGCAGGAATAGTCTCCGGCGCTGACAAAAACAGGGGCACTCTTGCGAGTACCCCTGTTTTATTGGTGGAGATGTTCTTCGCTCAGTGAATCTGGGCGCGTGCGGCCTGGCGCTGTTCGACCACTTGCGTCTTCATCGCTTTTTGCAGCTTCTCGAAGGCCCGCACCTCGATCTGGCGCACGCGTTCACGCGAGATGTTGTATTGCTGCGAGAGGTCTTCCAGCGTGGTCGGGTTATCCTTCAGCCGGCGCTCGGACATGATGTGGCGCTCGCGTTCGGTGAGCGTCTTCATCGCGGTGGCGAGCAGCGCCTTGCGGCCGGTCAGCTCCTCGCGGTCGCCGAGCACGGTTTCCTGGCTTTCGGCGGTGTCCACGAGCCAATCCTGCCATTCGCCCTCGCCATCCATTTTAATGGGCGCGTTGAGCGAGTTGTCGGCCGAGGAGAGGCGGCGGTTCATGTTCACCACATCAACTTCCGGCACGTCGAGCAGATGCGCGATGCGCGCCACCTGCTCGGGCTGCAGATCGCCCTCGTCGATGGCCTGCATCTGGCCCTTCAGCCGGCGAAGGTTGAAGAACAGCTTCTTCTGCGCCGCGGTGGTGCCCATTTTAACGAGCGACCAGCTATGCAGAATATATTCCTGGATGGCGGCGCGGATCCACCACATGGCGTAGGTGGAAAGGCGGAAGCCGCGATCGGGGTCGAAGCGCTTCACCGCCTGCATCATGCCGACATTGCCCTCGGAGATCAGCTCCGAAACCGGCAGGCCGTAGCCGCGATAGCCCATGGCGATTTTGGCGACGAGACGCAGATGCGACTTGACCAGCGTGTGCGCTGCGTTGTGGTCGCCATTATCGCGCCAGGCCCGGGCCAGGCGTTCCTCTTCCTCATGCGCCAGCATCGGGTACTGGCGGATCTCTTGCATGTAGCGCGTCAGGCTGGCGTCGGGCGCCATACTTGTCATGGTGGAGGCCATAAACGGTATCTCCTTTCTTGTAGTACCCCAATTACCCATCCGGCGGACCCGGTAGGGGTGAAGGGCTATGTAGAATCGCCGAATGGCAGAAGAACATTAACACTGCTGACCAAAATTACCCCTTAAAAGGCAGTAAGTTGGCAGACAGGTCCGGATGCCCTCGAAACGGCGTGATGGCAGCTTAGGGCGCAAGCTTGGCGCCGGTCAATAAAAAGGACTGAATAAGTCCTGTTTTATGTGCATGCGAGCAATGCGCGTTCCAGTGCCCTGAAATCCTCCGGCGGCGGCGTGGCGAAGCTTAAGGGCTGCCCGGTGATGGGATGCGAAAAGCCAAGACTTTCCGCGTGCAAAGCCTGACGGGGGAAGTCCAGGGCAAGGCTCCGGGCGGGTTCGGCCAGATGCTTGGCGGCGGCGGGCCGGCGCTTGAGATATACCGGATCGCCGACCAGCGGGTGGCCGATATGGGCCATATGGACGCGGATCTGATGCGTGCGCCCGGTGGCGAGGTGGCAGGTGATGAGCGCGGCGGCGAGGCCAAAATTATTAACAATTCGATAACTCGTAAGCGCGTACTTGCCGTTGCGCGTCACCACCGCCATGCGCTTGCGCTCGCGCGGGTCGCGGCCGATATCGCCTTCTACCTGCCCGGCGCCGGGGTTCGGCACGCCCCAGCATATGGCTTTGTAGGCGCGCTCGATGTCGCGTGCGGCAAAAGCGGCGGAAAGTCGGGTATGGGCCAGTTCGGTCTTGGCCACGACCATCACGCCCGAGGTATCCTTATCCAGCCGGTGCACGATGCCGGGGCGTTTCTCGCCGCCAATGCCGGTCAGGCTCTCGCCGCAATGGGCGATGAGGGCATTGACGAGCGTGCCGTCAGGGTTACCGGGGGCGGGATGCACGACCAGCCCGGCTGGCTTGTCGAGCACCAGCAGGAAGGAATCCTCGTAGAGTATAGGAAAGGCGATATTCTGCCCCCGTGGCGTAGCGGGCTCCGGAGCAGGGGCGCTGAGCCTGTAGGTGGCGCCGGCCTGAACGGATTCAGAGGCGTCCCGGGTGGTGGCGCCATCCCGCGTGACCCGGCCTTCCAGGATAAGGGCTTTTATGCGCGAGCGGGAGATGGCGCCGAGCCGCGCGGCAAGGTAGGAATCCAGCCGGGCGCCGGCTTCTTCCGGCGTGGCGGTACAGGAAAGAACAGGGAGCCATGACGGATCAGCCACAGAATTTGCGGGGGTTGAAGGCGGTGGTCGGCGGCATGGGGGTGCTTATCGTGATCGGCACCGCGGTGGTTGTGGGGACTATCATTCACCGGCTTTATGACAGAAATTCCGCTCCGCCGTCGATGCCCGCGGCAGCGCTAGGAACACAAGTGGCACCCATCGCCGCCACGGCGGCCACATTGCAGCCCGGCGAGCATATTGCCGGCATAGCCGCGGCGGGGGCGGATGTGGCGGTATGGGTGAACAGCCCGGCCGGTGCGCGGCTGCTGCTGCTGGACCCGGCGACCGGGCAAATACGCGTGGGGCTGACCGAAGCCGCAAAATGATGCGCCCGATGGGTTGATATAATCGCGCGCGTGGCTTATGGCCCATCGCGCCTCGTCCCGTTCGTCTAGAGGCCTAGGACACTGCCCTTTCACGGCGGCGACAGGGGTTCGAATCCCCTACGGGACGCCACTTCCGAACAAAAGTAATAACTTCCCCCGGCATGTCCGGGAGGTCGTTCATTGCCGCTTTAGCCAGCACTCCTTTTGGGCCGCTGACGCGGATTTCCTCCTTGCTGATGGTGACATTGTCGACGAACAGCTTGAGGTAGGCTTTGCGCATCTCCGGCGGTTGGTCCCGCAGGGCACTGCGGATGGCGACCGAAAGTTTGTTGAGCTTGGCTTCGGTCAGGCGATGTTTTTGCGCTGGTTCGGTGGCCGAGGTTGTGCTGATCTGGCTTTGCAGGCTCGAGCGTTTCGTTTTGAGAGCTTTGAGACGTTCGGCCAGCGCGGGATCACCGACGTCCATCAGCCCGGCCTCGACCATGCCGACCAGGCGGTTGATGGCGCCCTCGGTTTCCGTGAGGTCGGATTTGATCTGGCCGAGCTGGCTGCGATGCTGTTGCGCGTCGGCTTTTGCCTGGTCGAGATAGCCGGAGACGAGATCGATCAGGCGGTCCGGGGCAAAGACTTGATCGGCCAGGGTGCTGAGCACGGCTTCATCGACCTTGGGCATCGGAACGGCGCAGCCGCCGCAGCGGGTCGGACCTTTCTGTGCCCTTCCGGCGCAGGCGTAATAGCGGTAACCCTTGCCGGTTCGAAGCGTCATGCCCGCTCCGCAATGGGCACAGGTGGCGATGCCGGTGAGCAGCGTCGGAGAGTTGAC